>NZ_JAWDKL010000001.1:0-393063 GCF_032464675.1 Roseobacter sp. HKCCA0434 | reverse complement strand
TCGACCTGCCCGACATCCCGCTCGACCGCGCGCAGCTCTCCGCCGTTCTGCCGGGCTATCCCGGCCGCGATCCGGGGGAGAGCGACGCCGCCCACCGCTTCCGCCGCGAGCGCGATGCCGCCCATCTCGACGGGCTGCTGCCCGAGGGCCCCGGCCGCCGCCGCCATCTGCGCGAGATCCACGCCTACATCCTCGGCATCGCGCTGACCCATCATGAGCCCGACGCCGCGCCCTTCGTGATCTGGGAGGGCAGCCACGAGGTGATCCGCGCCATGCTGCGCGCCCACCTGCCGCACGACCCGGCGGACTGGGGCGCGGTCGACCTGACCGAGCCCTACCAGGCCGCGCGACGCGAGGTCTTCGAGACCTGCCGCCGCGTCGAGCTGCCCGCCGCATTCGGAACCGGCTATGTCGCCCACCGCCTCAGCATCCACGGCACCGCGCCGTGGCGGGCAGGCGACGCCCCGCAGCGTCTCATCGCCTATTTCCGGCCCGATGCTCCCGATCCGCTGGACTGGCTCGCCGCCCCCTGATTTTCTGCTTCGTCCGAAATATCCCCGCCGGAGGCTTTGACATGACCGTTCCGCACCGCCGTTCCCTGCCTGTCGCCACGCTGCAGGCCTGCATCGGGCAGGAGGTCGGCCTGTCCGACTGGATCGCAGTCGGGCAGGACCGGATCGACGCCTTCGCGCAAATCACCGAGGACGATCAGTTCATCCATACCGACCCGCAGGCCGCCGCCGCCACGCCATTTGGCGGCACGATCGCGCATGGGTTCCTGACGCTCTCCCTCCTGTCCGCGATGGCCTATGATGCCGTGCCGGTGCCAGAAGGGGCGGCGATGGGAGTCAATTACGGTTTCGACCGGGTGCGGTTCCTTAGCCCGGTGCGGGCAGGCGCGCGCGTGCGGGGCCGCTTCGTCCTCTCGGCGCTCGACGTGACCGGGCCCGAGATCACCCAACGCCTCGCCGTCACGGTGGAGATCGAGGGCGCGGACAAGCCTGCACTTGCCGCCGACTGGATCACTCGCAGCTACCTTTCGCCCGGCGGTTGACCCCACGGCCCCCTTGACCCTGCCTGCCGTGGCGTCACTCTGCGGGGAAAAGATCGGGAGGATGACATGGATCTGGGTGTGACCGCGCGGGTGAAACCGCTGATCGAGCAGGTGCGCACGATGGTGCGCGAGGAGATCGCGCCGCTGTCGGACGAGTTCCTGAGCCTCGTGGGCGAGGGCGACCGCTTCACCTACACGCCCCGCCAGACCGAGATCCTCGAAGGGCTCAAGGACCTCGCGAAATCGCGCGACCTGTGGAATTTCTGGCTGACCGACAGCGAGCGGGGCTACGGGCTGACCACCGTCGAATACGCCTACCTGGCCGAGGAGATGGGCAAGGAGCACCTTGCGGCGGAGGTCTTCAACTGCTCCGCCCCCGACACCGGCAACATGGAGGTGTTCGAGCGCTACGGCACGCCCGAGATGAAGGAGCGCTGGCTCAAGCCCCTCTTGGCGGGGGAGATCCGCTCGGCCTATGCGATGACCGAGCCGGATGTCGCCTCCTCGGACGCCACCAACATGGCGATGACCTGCGTGGCCGAGGGCGACGAGTGGGTGCTGAACGGCGAGAAATGGTGGATCTCCGGCGCGGGCGACCCGCGCTGCGCGGTCTACATCGTCATGGTCGCCACCCCGTCCGCCGATCGGGGGCGTCACCAGCAGCACTCGATGGTCGTGGTCCCTGCCGACACCAAGGGCATCGAGATCCTGCGTCCCATGCAGGTCTACGGCCATGACGACGCGCCGCACGGCCACATGCATATCCGCTTCACCGACGTTCGCGTGCCAAAGGACGCGATGCTGCTGGGCGAGGGGCGCGGGTTCGAGATCAGCCAGGGCCGCCTCGGGCCGGGGCGCATCCACCACTGCATGCGCGCCATCGGGCAGGCGGAGAAGGCGCTGGAGCTGATGTGCCGCCGCTCGATCCAGCGCGAGGCGTTCGGCAAGCCGCTCGCCCGTCTGGGGGCCAATTTCGACATCATCGCCGAGGCGCGCATGAAGATCGAGCAGGCGCGGCTCCTGTGCCTCAAGGCCGCCTGGATGATGGATCAGGGCGATCCGCGCGCCGCGGCCCCGTGGATCAGCCAGATCAAGGTCGTGGCCCCCCGCGTGGCACTGGAGGTGATCGACGAGGCCGTGCAGATGCATGGCGGCGCGGGCGTCAGCCAGGACACGCCGCTCGCCGCCGCATGGACCCATGTGCGCACGCTGCGCCTCGCCGACGGGCCGGACGCGGTGCACCGGCGACAGGTCGCGCGGGCCGAGCTCAAGCCCTATACCAACCAAGCGACATGAGCGCGGTGCTCACGCTCGTCCGCCACGGGCAGGCGAGCTTCGGCACCGAGGATTACGACCGGCTCAGCCCGCTGGGGCACGAACAGGCCGGTTGGCTGGGTGGCTACCTCGCCGCCCACGACCTCAGCTTCGACCGGGCGTATCGCGGCACGCTGCGCCGCCATCGGGAGACGGCGGAAGGCATGGCCCGCGCCGCGACGCTGCCCGAGCCGCAGGAGGACGCGCGCCTGAACGAGCTGAATTTCGAGGCGCTGGCGGGCGAGTATCTCGCCGCCACCGGCTCGACCGCCATCACTTCGCGCGCGGGCTTCCTGCACCATTTCCCCGAGATCTTCGCCCAGTGGGCCGACGGGAAAATCTCCAACGACGGCGAGAGTTACGAGGCGTTCCGCACCCGCGTGCGCCAGGCGCTCGACGCCGCCATCGCCGATGGCGGGCAGACGCTCTTCGTCACCTCGGGCGGCGTGATCGGCACCGCCATCGCGCAGGTGCTGGGCCTGCCGCCGCGCGGCGCCGCCGACCTGATGGTCAACATCCACAATGCCAGCGTGCACCAGCTGGTGGCAGAGGAGGGGCGCGTGCGCCTGTCGCTCTTCAACGCCAGCCCCCATCTCGACCCGCAGGAGAGACGCCATGCAAGAACGTATATCTGAGATCGCCCCCTATCTCGAAGCGCACGTGCCGGGCTTTCGCGGGCCCGTCACCGACATCGCGAAGACCGCGCAGGGGCAGAGCAATCCGACCTTCATCCTGACCACGCCCACGGGCCGCTACGTGCTGCGGCGCAAGCCCGAGGGCGAGCTTCTGAAATCCGCCCACGCCGTAGACCGCGAGTTCCGCGTCCTCTCCGCCCTGCGCGGCACCGGCGTCCCGGTCCCCGAGGCATTGCACCTATGCGAGGACGACAGCGTGCTCGGCACCATGTTCTACGTGATGACCTTCGTGGAGGGGCGGACTTGGGTCGATCCGCGCCTGAAGGACGAGAGCAACGAGACGCGCGCGGCGGTCTATGACAGCATGAACGCGACGCTTGCCGCCCTGCATTCCGTCGACGTGGACGCGGTGGGCCTCTCCGACTACGGCCCGCCCGGCAACTATTTCGAGCGGCAGGTTGCCCGCTGGACCAAGCAGTACCGCGCGAGCGAGACCGAAACCCTGAAACCGATGGAAGACCTGATCGCCTGGCTCGACGCGCAGACCCCGCCCGAGGGGCCCGCGCGCCTCGTGCACGGCGACTGGCGCATCGACAACCTGCTCTTCGACGGCGCGGGCCGGGTGAATGCCGTGCTCGACTGGGAGCTGTCGACGCTGGGCCACCCGCTCGCCGATCTGGGCTCGCAGATCATGCAGTGGCAGTTGCCGCCGGGGGCCGAGGGGCGGGGGTTGATGGGCGTGGACCGCGCGGCCCTCGGCCTGCCTTCCGACACCGAATATGCCGAGCGCTACGCCGCCCGCGCCGGTCTGGCGGAGGTCCCCGACCTCGACTACCCGGTCGCCTTCGCCTTCTTCCGCATGGCGGCGATCATCCAGGGGGTCAAGAAACGCGCGCTCGACGGCAATGCCTCGAACCCGGAAGCGGGTTTGAAGATGGGGGCTTACGTGCCGATGTTCGCGCAGGCGGCGCTGGCGAGGCTCGCATGATCGGCAACCTGCGACTGCCCGTCGTCGGCGCCCCGCTCTTCATCATCTCCAACCCCGCGCTGGTCATCGCGCAGTGCAAGGCGGGGATCGTCGGCAGCTTCCCCGCACTCAACGCAAGGCCGCAGAGCCAGCTCGACGAATGGCTCCACGAGATCACGGAAGGACTGGCCGCGCATGACCGCGACCATCCCGACAGCCCCGCCGCCCCGTTCGCGGTGAACCAGATCGTCCACCGCTCCAACGATCGGCTGGAGAAGGATCTGGAGACCTGCGCGAAATACAAGCCGCCGATCACCATCACCTCGCTGGGCGCGCGGACCGAACTCAACGACGCGGTCCACGGATGGGGCGGCATCACGCTGCACGACGTGATCGACGACCGTTTCGCGCGCAAGGCGGTGGAGAAGGGCGCGGACGGCCTGATCGCGGTCGCCTGGGGCGCGGGCGGTCATGCCGGGCGGCTCAGCCCCTTCGCGCTGGTTCGCGAGATCCGGGAATGGTTCGACGGGCCGCTGCTGCTCTCGGGCTCGATCGCCACGGGGCAGGGCGTGCTGGCGGCACAGGCGATGGGCGCCGACTACGCCTATATCGGCTCCCCCTTCATCGCGACGGAGGAGGCGCGCGCCGCCGAGGCCTACAAGCAGGGCATCGTCGATGGCCGCGCCGCCGACATCGTCTATTCCAACCTTTTCACCGGCGTGCACGGCAACTACCTGCGCGCCAGCATCGAGGCGGCGGGCATGGATCCCGACGACCTGCCCGAGGGGGACGTCAGCACCATGTCCTTCGGCTCCGACCGCGAAAAGCCCAAGGCGTGGAAGGACATCTGGGGCGCGGGGCAGGGCATCGGCGCGGTGGACGCCGTGCGCCCCGCCGCCGATCTGGTGGCGCGGCTGGCCGAGGAATACGCGGCGGCGCGGGCGCGGCTGTCCGTCTAGGCGCTGGACGCGGCGCGACCGAGATCGGCCCGACCGGGCCTTCGCCCGGTCGCGCCGGTCGGTCAGGTCGCGACCCGGATCCCGATCTTGCCCATGTGGGATTTCGCGAGGAACGCCTCCTGCGCCGCGCGCAGCTCCCGCAGATCGTAGGTTTGCGCCACCATCGGGCGCAGCCGCCCCTGCGCGATGTAGCCGACGAGGTCCGAGAACACCTCGGGTGCCTGCCGGGTGCTGCCGATCAGCGTCAGGTCCTTGAGGTAGAGCGTCCGCAGGTCCAGTTCGACGATCGGCCCCGCGATCGCGCCGGAGGTCACGTAGCGGCCCTCGGGGCGCAGCGCCTCCAGCAGCGCGGGCCAGCGACCGCCGCCCACGAGATCGAGCACGACGTCGAACCCATCGCTGCCGTAATCCGCCTCCCGGTCGAGAACCGCATCCGCCCCGAGCGCCACGAGGTCGGCCATCTTGGCCGGGCTCGTCACTGCGGTCACATGCGCTCCGCGCAACTTGGCGAGCTGGACCGCCGCCGATCCGACGCCACCCGACGCCCCGGTGATCAGCACGCGTTCGGTCCCGAGCCCGGCCCGCTGGATCATGCCCTCCGCCGTCGAGAACGCGCAGGGAAAGGACGCGAGCTCCACATCCGTGAGCGGGCTGTCGATGGGCAGGGCATTCACCGCCTCTGCCGTGGTATACTCGGCAAAGGCGCCATCGCGTTCGGAGCCGAAGGTCACCATCTCGCTCTCCGCCGCACCTGCCGGGCGGTACATCGGGCGCAACATCACCCGCTCCCCGATCCGCGCCGGATCGACGCCCGCGCCGACCGCCACGATCTCTCCGCAGCAATCCGCGCCCTGGATGCGCGGGAAGGCGAGGGCCCCCGACCAGCCGCCATCCGCGTCGGACGCGCCGTCATAACCGGTGGCGGCGGCCGAGTTCGTGTCGCCGCGCACCGCCTTCGAATACCAGCCGGTGCGCGTGTTCACGTCCGTGTTGTTGACCGCCGACGCGCCCACGCGGACCAGCACCTCGCCTGCGTCCGCGTGCGGAACGGCCACGTCCTCGCGCCATTCCAGCCGATCGAGCCCGCCGTGGCCGGTCAGGACGATCGCCTGCATCTCATCAGGCAGCGCACTCATGTCTCTCTCCTCGCAGGTAGAATGTTTGCTCTACTTGCGCAGGTAGAACGATCCCTCTACATCGTCAACCATGTCGGACACGATGCAGAAGATCTCGACGGGCCTGGAGCGGGCCTTCGCCGCGGGCGGCTTCGCCGAACCGAGTGTCGAGACCTTGCGCGATGCTGCCGGTGTCAGCCTGCGCACCCTCTACAAGTACACGCCCTCGCGCGGCGACATGGTGCTGGCGGCGTTGGAGAACCGGCATCGCCGCTACCTCGCACGGGTGTTCGACGACCTGCCCGAGGCGTCCGACGCGGCGCTCGACGCCATCCTGGACCGCGTCGCCGACTGGATGCGGACCGAGACCTCGCATGGCTGCCTGTTCCACGCCGCCGTCGCCGCCGATCCGGCCAGTCCCGCGTTGCGCGACCTGCTCGAACGCCACAAGGCCGAGGTCGCCGCCCGTGCCAATGCCGCCTGCGGCTTGCCGCCAGAGGATCTCGCGCTCACCCTGGTGATCGAGGGCCTGACGCAGACCTGGCCGCTCGCCTCGGACGCCGCACTCGACGCGTCGCGCCGTCTCGCCCGTCCCCTCATCACCGGCTGAGGCGGCTTGCCGCGCGACGCCGGTGCGGGCACTCTGCGCCCCGTCTGCCACGCCGATCGGAGCCGCCCCATGTCCGCAATCGCCACCGTCGCCTTCTATGCCGGGCTAAACGGCCTCGTTTTCCTCTGGCTCTTCGTACGGGTCATGCAGGTGCGCCGGGCCGAGAAGGTCTGGATGGGCGATGCCGGCAACAAGCGCCTGATCCGCGCCCAGCGCGGGCAGGGCAATTTCGTCGAGATCGTCCCCTTCGCCCTGATCCAGATGACCCTGATGAGCGCGCTCGACACACCGGTCTTCGTCCTGCACCTCTTCGGGATCGCGCTCACCCTGGGCCGTGTGCTGCACGCGCGGCATTTCACGCAGAACGACGCGCCGGGCTGGCAGCGCATGTACGGCACGATCCTCAGTCTCACGGTCATCCTGCTCGGCAGCCTTGGCCTGATCGCGCACGCACTGATCTGACCGGCCCTTCAAATCCCGCGCGCGACCCCGTAGGCAGAGGGCAGGGGAGGACCAGCATCATGGCAGCACTCGACGGCGTGAAGGTGATCGACCTGACCCGCGTTCTGGGCGGACCTTTCGCCACGCAGTGGATGGGCGATCACGGGGCGGAGGTCATCAAGATCGAGCCGCCCCAGGGCGACGAGACCCGCCACTGGGGCCCCCCGTTCGAGGAGGAGAGCGGCGCCGCCTCCTACTTCCTCGGCGTCAACCGCAACAAGCGCGGCATGGTCCTCGACCTGCGCCAGGAGGCGGGGCGCGAGGTGCTCTGGCGCCTGCTCGCCGACGCGGACGTTCTGGTCGAGAACTTCAAGCCCGGCGGGATGGAGAAATGGGGCCTCGGCTACGACGCGCTGGCCGAGCGCTTCCCGCGCCTGATCCATTGCCGCATCTCCGGCTTCGGCGCGGACGGCCCGCTGGGCGGCCTGCCGGGCTACGACGCCGTGGTGCAGGCACAGGCGGGGCTGATGAGCGTCAACGGCGATCCGGGCGGCGAGGGGATGCGCCTCGGCATCCCGCTGGTCGACATCTCCACGGGCATGAGCGCACTGATCGGCATCGCGATGGCGCTCTACGAGCGGGAGAAGTCGGGCCAGGGCCAGTTCCTCGACCTCACCCTCTACGACGTGGCGGTCAGCCTGCTGCACCCGCACGCGGCCAACTGGTATCTGGGCGGCAAGGTGCCCGGCCCCTCGGGCAACGCGCATCCCAACATCACGCCCTACGACATGTTCCCCACGGGCGGCGCGCCGATCTACATCGCCGCCGCCAATGACGGCCAGTTCGCCCGGCTCTGCGCCGTGATCGAGGCGGAGGCGCTGCTGGAGGACACCCGCTTCGCGGACCATCCCGCCCGCAACCGCAACCGCGACGCCCTGCGCGCGGCGCTCCTCCCTTACCTTGCCGCGCATGACGGCCAGACCCTCGCCGCCGACCTGATGGCGAAGGCCGTGCCCGCAGGCCCCGTCCTCACCGTGCCGCAGGTCATGGAAGATGCGCACACGCTCCACCGCGCGATGGCGGTCGAGGCTCGGGGCCTCAGGACCACCGGCAACCCGGTGAAGATGAGCCGCACGCCCCCCGATGCCACGCGCCGCCGTCCGCCCCGATTCGGCGAGCACACGCGCGAATTGCTGGCCGAGGCGGGCTACGATGCCGACCGGATCGCGGCCCTGCTGGCCGAAGGCGCGGCCCGCGAGGGCTGATCCCCCTTTCGGCTTCGAGGCAAATATCCTCGCGCGGTAGCGCGAAACCGCGTCCGGGGTGCGACGGGGGCTTCCCTTCGCAGGCGCGGCGTGAAATAGAGCCTGAGGAAACGCCACCCATCCCCGGTCAGGAGTTTCCGCGATGGACATCCGCCCCGCCCTCACCTTCGACGACGTCCTGCTGGTTCCCGCCGCCTCCGAGGTGCAGCCCGCCGACGCAGATCCGCGCACGCAGGTCACGCGCTCCATCGCGCTGAACATCCCGCTGCTGTCGAGCGCGATGGACACCGTGACCGAGCGCAAGATGGCCATCGCCATGGCGCAGGCGGGCGGGGTCGGCGTGCTCCACCGCAACCTGACGGTGGAGGAGCAGTCGAAGCAGGTCCGCGCCGTCAAGCGGTTCGAGAGCGGCGTGGTCTACAATCCCAAGACCCTGACCCCCGACATGACCCTGCGCGAGGCGCGCGAGCTGCAGGAGCGCTACCGCATCACCGGCTTCCCGGTGAAGAACCCCGACGGCACGCTGGCGGGCATCCTCACCAATCGCGACATGCACTTCCGCGACGATGACAGCATCCCGGTGTCGGAGATCATGACCCGCGACAACCTCGCCGTGCTGCGCGAACCGGCGGACCGGGAAGAGGCCAAGGCCCTGATGCGCGACCGCCGCATCGAGAAGGTGCTGATCGTCAACGACAAGGGCGTGCTGACCGGCCTTCTGACCATCAAGGATATCGAGCAGGCGGTGCTGAACCCGATGGCCTGCAAGGATGAGCTCGGCCGCCTGCGCGTCGCCGCCGCCTCCACCGTGGGCGACGCGGGCTTCGAGCGGTCGATCGAGCTGATCGAGGCGGGCTGCGACCTGGTGGTGATCGATACGGCGCACGGACACTCCTCCGCCGTGCTCGACGCCGTGGCGCGGGTGAAACGCGAGAAGCCCGACGCGCAGGTCGTCGCGGGCAACGTGGTGACGGGCGACGCGACCCGCGCGCTGATCGACGCGGGTGCTGACGCGGTGAAGGTCGGCATCGGGCCGGGCTCCATCTGCACCACCCGCATCGTCGCGGGCGTCGGCGTGCCGCAGCTGACCGCCATCTCCGACTGTGCCAAGGCCGCGGGCGACGTGCCGGTCATCGCGGACGGGGGCATCAAGTTCTCGGGCGATTTCGCCAAGGCGATCGCCGCGGGCGCATCCTGCGCGATGGTCGGCTCGATGCTGGCGGGCACGGACGAGGCGCCGGGCGAGGTCATCCTCTACCAGGGCCGCAGCTTCAAGGCCTATCGCGGCATGGGCTCGGTCGGCGCGATGGCCCGCGGCTCGGCCGACCGGTATTTCCAGAAGGACGCAGCCACCGACAAGCTGGTGCCCGAAGGGATCGAGGGCCAGGTCCCCTACAAGGGCGCCGCTGGCGCGGTGCTGCACCAGCTCGTCGGCGGGCTGCGGGCCGCGATGGGCTATACCGGCAACCGCACGGTCGCGGACATGCGCGCGCGCTGCCAGTTCGTCCAGATCACCAATGCGGGCCTGGGCGAAAGTCATGTGCACGACGTCCAGATCACCCGCGAGGCCCCGAACTACCGCGCGACGCGGTGAGGGGCGGCTGAAGCAGAGGAGTCGCCGCGCGTCGTCAGTTCAGTGCTGGATCGCAAAAGGCGCAAGGCAGGCGCGCGCAATGACTCACATCTTCGACATGCAACTTGGCAAGGTGCAGATCCCGGTGGAAATGCCGGAATGGGAAGACCGGTACATGAACCCCGAGCGGGGCGAGGAGGGGGCCGGGGTCCGGTTCTTCCCCTCCTATAGCGCGACCGATCTCGATGCCGCAGAGCCTGGCTGAGAAATCCCCGCAGCCATCTGGCCGACCCGATGTCGCCGAGTCGCCTTCCCGGCACCGCCCGCGGTCGTTCCCACCCGCCTACCGCTCGATCCGGTCGCCCGAGCGGGTCCAGCCGGCCTCGCCCATGTCGTATCGGACCGCGGCCGCCTCCACGAAGCGGCCGCCCTCGGCGACCATGCGCGTCACCGCCACGCCCTCCGCGTCGCAATCGACGATGGCGAAATCGTTGGGGTTGCCGCGCCGCCGCGTGGACAGGCCCGTGCCGCAATGCAGCTGCAGCGTCATGTTCGCGCCCTTGCGCCGGGCGAAGGGCTCGACGAGCCATTGGTGCAGGTGGCCCGACATGATCACGTGCGGACCGCACTGCGCCCAATGCTCCAGCGCGTCCGCGGCGCCGAGCATCAGCTTCTTCTCGACATCGGGCGACTGGTGGAACGGGTGGTGCGCCACGATCACCACCAGCGACCCGTCCGCCGCGCGGATCGCCTCGCCGATCCGCTCGATCTCCTCGGGGCTGACGATCCCGCGCTGATGCGAATGCGGATCGGCGGTGTTCAGTCCGACCACCTGCACCCCGGCGAGGCTGGCGCGCGGCTGCAGGTCGGTGTCGATCCACCGCTTGTAGGCGCGGAACGGATCGATCAGCCGCAGCGGCAGGTTGAACAGCGGAATGTCGTGATTGCCCGGCACGCCCAGCCAGGGCCGCCCCAGTCCGGCCATGAACTCCGCCGCGTCGGAGAACTGCGAGGCGCGCGCCCGCTGCACGAAATCGCCCGCCATGATGACGAGGTCGGGCGCGGCCTCGCCGATCGCCTGCGACAGCGGCTCCAGCAGGTCGGGATCAACGGTTCCGAAGTGAAGATCGCTGATCTGGACAAGTCGGGTCATGCGGCCTCTCCCGTCTCGTTGGATGTCTGCGGGACCTTCACGGTCAGGGCATCCTGAAGGATGGTGAACTCGAACGGGGCCTGCATCTCCTCGCGCTCACCGTCCACCGCGACGAGTTGCCGGTCCTTGTCCATCGAGACGACCGCCCGCTCGCCGGTGCGCAAGCTGTAATCCTGCCCGCTGCGCACGCCGCGAAAGGCCACCTTGATCGCCTTCCAGGCCAGCGCGAACCGCCCGCAATCGGGCGCGAGGTAGAGCGCGAATTTCCCCGCCCGCACCGCGTCGGCCCCCTCCAGGTCGAACTCGTCGAGCTGATAGGCGCTGATTGCCACGAAGACGGTGGAGCTGCGCGCGCGCCGCTCGGTCCCGTCGACCTCGATCCGCATTGGAATGTGCCGATAGGCCGTGGCCATCGCCACCAGCACCGACCAGTAGGCAGCGAGGCGCGAGCGCCCCCAGCGGTCGTAGATGCCCTCCCGCACCTTCAGGATCGTGGGGTAGAGCCCGATGCTCGCATTGTTGATGAAGGCCCGCCCGTTGACGCAGCCGACGTTGAGGCTGCACGTTCCATCGCCGCAGATCGTCGCGACCGCGTCCTCCAGCTCCTCGGGGATGTCGAGTCGGCGGGCGAAATAGTTGAACGTGCCCAGCGGCAGGACGCCCAGCGCGATGTCCCGCCCGGCGAGCGCACCCGCGACCGCGCTGATCGTACCGTCGCCGCCAGCCGCGACCACGCAGGTCACGCCCTCCCGCCCGACCGCCTGCTCGATCGTGTCCGCCATGCCGTCGCCGCCCGACACGGTGAGGATCTCCACCTGCGCGCCCTGCGCCTCGAAGGCGGCGCGCACCTCGTCTGCGGAGGGGTTCTCGTCATCCTTGCCGGAGCCTCCGTTGTAGACCACCACGTAGCGTGCCGGGGAGGGGGATGTGTCGGAGGGTGTCATGCTGTCCGCCATTATGAGAGGGGTGTCAGGCCTTGAAACGAAGGTGCGACACGTTCCGTTCCAAGCGTGAAATGTGCGTGATCACGGGTCAATTCCGCATCACCAGGCAGGTCCCGCCCACTCCGCGCAGCCGGTCGCACAGCGCCTGCGCGCTCGCCCGATCCGGCCGCCCGATCTGGACGAGATGGCGCTGCAGCGAGGTGCCCGGCGGACGCCCCCGGAAATAGACGGGCGCCTCGCCGCCGAGGATGCCGGGATAGCGCGACTGCACCCGCGCGAAGCTCGATTGCGAGGCGGCATAGGTCCGGTGCGCGGCCAGCAGGACGCCCCAAGCCATCGGCAGGCCGCGCTGCTCGAAGCTGGCGAAGCGGCGGCTGCCCGCCATCTCGATGCAGGCGGCGAGGAACGACCGTTCGGGGTCGAGCCGGTAATCCACCGTCTCGGGCGGGGCGTCGCGCCAGATCTCCGCCACGTGGCCGGTGATGGCGGCCACGTAGTTGCGCGTCTCCGTGGGCAGGCCACCATTGCCCGCGATGAAGCGCGCCGCACGGTTTTCTCCGCCATTATAGGCGATTGCGGCAAGGCCTTCATTCCCGAACCGCCCGCTCATCTCCGCGAGATACACCGCCGAGGCCCGCAGCGCCTCGGCCGGGTCGAACGGATCCTCCAGGCCGCGCAAGGCCGCGGTCGACGGCATGAACTGCGCGATCCCCTGCGCCCCTGCCGGGCTGACCGCGCGCGGGTCGAACAGGCTCTCGCGCCAGATCAGCCGCGCGAAATAGCCCGGCTCCAGCCCCGCATCGCGCGCCTCCGCCTCGATCGAGGCGCAGGTATCGGGGATGTAGTGGCTGAGGCGGATGCACCGCACGGGCGCCTCGGTGCAGCGCCAGTCCTCCAGCGCCGCGGGCGGTCGCGCCGCGCTGCCCGCCTCGGGCACGGTGAGGGCCAGGCCGGGCAGGGCCCACAACATCAGGAACACGAACACACGCATGGCCCCCCACATGGCCCGCGCCGCCGCGTCGCCAAGCCCCGCGCTTGCATCCCGTCCGCGCCCGGCGCAAAACCGCCCCGACCCTCAGGAGGACCACCCATGACCACGCCGCTCGCCCTCGCCATCGTCGCCGTCTTCGTGCAGGTCGCGCTGACCCTCTGGGCCATCGTCGCGATGGGGCGCAAGCGCCTCGCCTCGCTCAAGCGCCGCGACACCCAGTTCGGCGACATCGCGCTCGACCCGATGAACTTTTCGCAGGACGTGCGCGCCTGGCAGAACAACGCCCACAACCAGTTCGAGACGCCGATCCTGCTCTATGCCGGGGTCGGACTCGCCGCGGCACTCGGGGCGGCCAACTGGGGCGTGGCGATCGGCGCGGTGCTCTACGCGGTCTCGCGCATCGTGCACCGGGTGATCCATGTCGGCTCCAACCACCTGCCCACGCGCTTTCGCGTGTTCCTGATCGGGCTTCTCGGCCTCGCGCTGCTCTGGGTGGCGCTGGGGGTGGAGCTGCTCCTGGCATGACGCCCGCCGCGCGCCATGCCGCCGCCATCGAGGTGATCGATGCGATCCGGGGCGGCGCGCGCGTGGCCCCCGCGCTCAAGGCCTGGGGCCGCGCCAACCGCTTCGCGGGGTCCGGCGACCGCCGCGCGATCGGCGACCTGGTGCACGACGTCCTGCGCCACTGGTGGTCGAGCGCCGGGATGGGCGGTGGCGAGCACGGCCGCGCCCGCGTGCTGGGCCTTGTGCGGCTGACCGGCACCGACCCCGACACCATCTTCACCGGCGAAGGCCACGCCCCCGCGCCGCTGACCCCCGAGGAGCGCCGCGTCGAAGGCGAGCCGACGCTCGACCTGCCGCATGTGGCGCAGGCGGAACTCGCCGATCCCGACATGCTCGACCGCGCGCTGAAATCCCGCGCCCCGGTCGATTTGCGCGTGAACCTCGCCCGGACCGACCGTGCGGCCGCGCGCGCCGCCCTTGCCGCCGACGGGATCGAGACGGAATGCGTGCCGACCGTAGCCACCGCCCTGCGCGTCACGGGTGGCGCCCGCGCCGTCGCGCGGTCCGACGCCTACCTTTCCGGCCTCGTCGAGTTGCAGGACGCCGCCAGCCAGGCGGCGGCCCTCTTCGCCGATCCCCGACCGGGGGAGCGCATCCTCGACTACTGCGCCGGGGGCGGTGGCAAGACCCTTGCGCTCGCAGCCCTTTCCGGCGGCCCGGTGACAGCCCACGACATCGCGCCCCAGCGGATGCGCGACCTTCCCGACCGCGCGCGCCGCGCCGGGGCGCAGGTTTCGATGACCGAGGCCCCGCGTCCCGCCGACCTCGTCTTCGCCGACGCGCCCTGCTCGGGCAGCGGGTCCTGGCGCCGTGACCCCGAGGGGAAGATCACCCTCGACGCCGCGCGCCTCGCCGCGCTGCACGCCGCGCAGGCCGAGGTGCTCGACGCCGCGGCCGCCCTCGTCGCACCAGGCGGGAAGCTGATCTACGCCACCTGCTCGGTGCTGCCGTCCGAGAACGACGAACAGGTCGCCGCCTTCCTCGCGCGGACGCCCGGATGGGCCTGCCGCGAGCGCGTGCAGATGCTGCCCCCGGATCCCGGCGACGGTTTCTTCGCGGCATGGCTTGAGCGTCCGGCGGAGCGGTGACAAGCTGAGGCCAGCCAGCCGGCCCGATGTCACAGCATCCCGAGGAGTGCATCTTGACCGCAAGCGATCCTGCAAGCGCCTCGCGGAGCCTCCCCGCCCTCCTTCGTACACTGACCGTGATGACCGGCCTGCTGGGAACGGCGATCCTCGGCGGGCCGCTCGCGGTCGTGCTGGCGGGGTGCGCGCTCTTCGCGTTCCGGGCCATCGCGCGGGAGCGGTGGATGGGCCGCGATGCGGCGCTGCTGCGCACCGATCTCGACGGACGCCCGCGCGCGGGCCGGGACGGCTACACCGTGACCGCAGGCGTGCTGCACGATGCCGAGGATCCCGACCGGCTGTTCTACACGATGATGCGCGACCTGCGAGAGACCGGTCGCGCCCGTGCGCGGCTCGGCGGCGACCTCGTGCTCGCGCGGCGTCACCGCAGCGACATTCTGTGGCATCGGCTCGACCTGCCCGAGGAACTGGGCGGGCCGGGCCCCGACGGGGCGGTTCCCTTCGGTCGGCTCAATCTGGCCGAAGACGGCACGATCGCGCGGATGAACGACTGGGTGCGGGACCGCTCGGACCAGCCGCGCCGGATCGAGGACCTGCTGCTCGACCTGCCGCTGGGCGAAGGCAGCCTGCACCGGCTGGTCCACGACCCCGCCCAGCTGGTCCGCGCGCACCTCGCGACCGACGATGGCGGCACCGTCTGGTTGCTGCCCTCCAGTGCCGCCGAGGCCACCCGCACCAGCGCCGACCGCTACCTGATGCAGCTGCCCATCGCGCTGGCGCGGGTCGATGCCAAAGGCCGGGTCGAGATCGCAAACCCTTCGGCCCAGCGGCTCGTCGGGCCCGAGCTTGCGCCGGGGGCCGATCTCTCGCAACTGATGGAAGGGCTCGCCCAGTCCGTCCGCGCCCGGATCGAGGAGGTCGCGCGCACGGGCCGCGCCGCCCGGCCCGAGATCGCCCGCCTCAGCGCCGGCGATGCCGAACGGTTCCTCCAGGTGTCCCTCTCGCCGATGGTGCAGGACGACGAACGCTCAATCCTCGTGGTGATGAGCGACGCGACCGAGCTCAAGACGCTCGAGGCCCAGTTCGTGCAGAGCCAGAAGATGCAGGCCGTGGGGCAGCTCGCCGGTGGGGTGGCGCATGACTTCAACAACCTGCTGACCGCGTTGTCGGGCCATTGCGACCTTCTGCTGCTGCGCAACGGGCCGGGGGACCGCGACTATCTCGACCTGATGCAGATCCGCCAGAACGCCAACCGCGCCGCCGCCCTCGTGGGTCAGTTGCTCGCGTTCTCGCGCAAGCAGACGTTGCAGCCCAAGGTGCTCGACCTCGCCGAGGTGCTCGAGGACCTGTCGCATCTTCTCAACCGCCTGATCGGCGAGAAGGTGACGCTCGACCTGTCGGCGGAGGACAACCTGCCGCCGATCCGCGCCGACCTGCGCCAGATCGAACAGGTGGTGATGAACCTCGTCGTCAACGCGCGCGATGCGATGCAAGACGGCGGCACCGTCCGCGTCTCCGCCGAACTGCACACCTTGCGCGAGGAGCTGCGCCGCGACCGCGCCATCGTCGCGCCGGGCGACTGGCTGGTGATCGAGGTGGCCGATACCGGAGCGGGCATCCCCGAGCGGCACATGGGCAAGATCTTCGACCCGTTCTACACCACCAAGCGGCAGGGGGAGGGGACGGGCCTGGGCCTCTCCACCGCCTACGGCATCGTCAAGCAGACCGGCGGCTTCATCTTCGTCGACTCGGTGCCGGGGCAGGGCACGACCTTCTCGCTCTACTTCCCCCGCCACGTGCCCTCCGCCGAAGAGTCGCCGGCCACCGCGCGGCCGCCAGGGCAGGACGAACCGACCGACATGCTCGGCTCGGGCACCGTGCTCCTGGTGGAGGACGAGGCGCCGGTCCGCGCCTTCGCCGCCCGCGCGCTGCAACTGCGCGGCTATACCGTGCTCGAAGCCGCCTCGGGCGAGGAGGCGCTGGAGCTCCTGGAGGATCGCCCCCGCGTCGACATCGTCGTCTCCGACGTCATCATGCCGGGTCTCGACGGGCCGAGCTGGGTGGCTGAAGCGCGGCGCGACTATCCCGATCTCGAGGTGATCTTCGTGTCGGGCTATGCCGAGGATGTCTTCGACGCCGAGCTAGAGCGCCCGGCCAACAGCACCTTCCTCGCCAAGCCGTTCTCCCTCAACGACCTGTCCCTGCAGGTGAAGCGCTCGATGGACGCGGCCCGGTCGCGCGGGGCCGCGGCAGATGCGGAGGTCATCGAGTCCTGATCCGCGACGCGCGCGGCGGTGTCGATGGGGTCCCGCACCCCAGTCGCATCGCCCCCGGCCGAGAGGCCTGGTCCCCCGTCACCGGCGCCCGCAAGGGCTCCAATCGTGGGCATCCAGCCTCCAACGCTCGACATCCAACGCGAGACGTCCGGCGCTCGACATCCACAGCTTAGACGTTCGACGTCAAACCCCCGCCTCCGGCCCAGCCGGGTTGGTCGCCTCGTGCCCAACGCCGGACCATCCATCGCCGAGCCCTCGACCGGCACGCGTCGCACGCCCAACCCCCTGATTCCGCGCGCCGCCCCGGACCGCGCATGCCACGCGCGCCACCGGATGCCGGGGCGCGCAAACCGGCCGCCCCTGATCCGCGACGCGCATTCCCGGTGTCGGAAGCGCTCTGCTCGCCCGGTCACGTCGCTTCCACGCCGCGGCGCGGGAACGGTCCGTCCCCCTGTCCGCCCTCAGATCCCGCAGCGGCGGGTCGGTCACAGGTCAGCCGCAGGCGACGCCCGCACCCGCAGCCTCCATCGCACGGCTGTGCAAGGCGTAATCCTCCGCCATCGCCGCGCGCGCCGCGGCCTCCGTCGCGGGATCGAGCGTCAGCGCCATCTCCGGCGACACGTTCCGCCGGTCGAGCGCGATCGGCACGCCGAACCGCTCCTGAAGGAAGGCGATCATCGGACCGGGCCGCTCATGGACGAACAGGTGAGCCAGCCCCGGCCCGTCCGCCGGAGGGGCGAGCATCGCCGATTGCATCCCGACGCGCGCGTGGCGCGGCGGATCGTCCGACAGCCAGTCGCGCACGAACTGGTCGAACCCGATCCCCGCCGTCGAGTTCGGTCCCGAAAGCTCGGGCCGCGTCCGATACCGATACCAGCTGCCCAGCCAGTCCAGCGGCTCGCGGATCATCGCCACCGTCTCGATGCCCTCGCCGCCGCCGGGCAGGATCGGGCGGACCTGACGCTCGAACCGGCGCAAGCGCATGTGCTTGAGTTGCGGATGCCCCGACAGCACCACGTCGCAATGCGGCGCCAGCGCGGCCTCGATCGCCGTCGATCCCGTCTTCGGGACCGCCAGATAGGCGACGCGCGCCTTCAGCGAGATCAACATTCCAGCGCCCCCAAACATTTACGCTTCGTTCATCTTGCTAGCATCAATCTGCCTCCATCGCCACTTTCGCTTGTTCCACCTTCGTTCTGGTGCTATCAAGTGAACAAGAGGTGAACGACCGCCCCGTTAACGTCGATTGCCGTGTCCCGGCAAACATGACATGAAGAGGATGACGAAATGGCCGATGCCGTTCTGAAACTTGACGAAAGACGTGAGATGGACAAGCAGAAGGCGCTGGATTCCGCGCTCGCACAGATCGAGAGGAGCTTCGGCAAGGGCTCCATCATGAAGCTCGGCGCGCGCGAGGCGGTGATGGATATCGAGGCGATCCCGACGGGCTCGCTCGGCCTCGACATCGCGCTCGGCATCGGGGGCCTGCCCAAGGGCCGGATCATCGAGATCTACGGCCCCGAATCCTCGGGCAAGACCACGCTCGCGCTGCACGTCCTGGCCGAGGAACAGCGCCGCGGCGGCGTCTGCGCCTTCGTCGATGCGGAGCACGCGCTCGACCCCTCCTATGCGCGCAAACTCGGCGTCGACGTGGACGAACTCCTGATCTCGCAGCCCGACGCGGGCGAGCAGGCGCTGGAGATCACCGACACGCTGGTCCGCTCCGGCGCGGTCTCCGTCGTGGTGGTCGATTCGGTCGCGGCGCTGACCCCGCGCTCCGAGCTCGAGGGCGACATGGGCGATTCGTCCGTCGGCGTTCAGGCCCGGTTGATGAGCCAGGCGATGCGCAAGCTCACGGGCTCCATCTCCCGCTCCAAGTGCATGGTCATCTTCATCAACCAGATCCGCATGAAGATCGGCGTGATGTTCGGCAGCCCCGAGACGACGACGGGCGGCAACGCGCTCAAGTTCTACTCCTCCGTCCGGCTCGACATCCGCCGCATCGGCGCGATCAAGGACCGCGACGAGGTCGTGGGCAACCAGACCCGTGTGAAGATCGTCAAGAACAAGGTCTCCCCGCCGTTCAAGCAGGTCGAGTTCGACATCATGTATGGCGAGGGGATCTCCAAGACGGGCGAGCTGCTCGACCTCGGCGTGAAGGCCGGCGTCGTCGACAAGTCCGGCGCCTGGTTCAGCTATGGCGACGAACGGATCGGGCAGGGCCGCGAGAACGCCAAGAAGTTCCTGCGCGAGAACCGACCGATCGCGCTGGAGATCGAGGACAAGATCCGCGCCGCCCACGGGCTCGAATTCGACATGGGGCCCGAGGATCACGACGGCGACGTGGTCGACGACTGACACGCCGCGCGCGGCTGCGACAGGCGCCGTCCTTCGGGGCGGCCCTCGTCGTTTTCGGTCGTTAACCTTTCGGGCGTTGCGGGCCGAGTGCCATACGCATGCCATACGCGTGCCATACGCAGCGCAGACCGCGATCCGAAGGGTTAACGCGCCGCGGTGGACACCGGCACGGCGCGCGGATATTGCTTGCGGGCACCACCAAAAAGCCGCGCGAGAAAGACCCCGATGGCCAGCCTCAACGACATCCGATCCACCTTCATCGACTTCTTCGCGCGCGAGGGTCACGCGGCCGTCGACAGCTCTCCGCTGGTGCCGCGCAACGACCCGACCTTGCTGTTCACCAATGCCGGAATGGTGCAGTTCAAGAACGTATTCACCGGCGTCGAGAGCCGCGATTACAATCGCGCCGTAACCAGCCAGAAGTGTGTCCGCGCGGGCGGCAAGCATAACGATCTCGACAATGTCGGCTATACGGCGCGGCATCATACCTTCTTCGAGATGCTGGGCAATTTCTCCTTCGGCGACTACTTCAAGGAACAGGCGATCGACTTCGCCTGGCGTCTGATCACGCAAGATTTCGGCATCGCCAAGGACCGTCTGCTCGTCACCGTCCACAAGACCGACGAGGAGGCCGCGGCCCTCTGGCGCAAGGTCGCGGGGCTGACCGACGACCGCATCATCCGCATCGACAGCGACGACAACTGGTGGCGCATGGGCGATACCGGCCCCAACGGCCCGTGCACCGAGATCTTCTACGACCACGGTGAGCACATCCCCGGCGGCCCCCCCGGCTCCCCCGACGAGGATGGCGACCGGTTCATCGAGATCTGGAACCTCGTCTTCATGCAATACGAGACCCTCGCGGACGGCACCACGCGCAACCTGCCCAAGCCCTCGGTCGATACCGGCATGGGTCTGGAGCGGATCGGCGCGCTGCTGCAAGGCAAGCACGACAATTACGACACCGACCTGATGCGCGATCTGATCGAGGCGTCGGCGAGCACGTCGGGCACCGATCCCGATGGGCCGCAGAACATCCACCACCGGGTGATCGCGGATCACTTGCGCTCCACTTCCTTCCTGATCGCGGATGGTGTGCTGCCCTCGAACGAGGGGCGCGGTTATGTGCTGCGCCGGATCATGCGTCGGGCCATGCGGCATGCGCATCTGCTCGGCACGCAGGACCCGCTGATGCACCGTCTGGTGCCCGCGCTCGTGCGGCAGATGGGCGGGCACTTCCCCGAGCTGGGCCGCGCGCAGCCGCTGATCCAGGAGACGCTGTTGGGCGAGGAGACCAAGTTCCGCCAGACGCTCGACCGGGGCCTGCGCTTGCTTGACGACGAACTTGCCCGCCTGCCCGAAGGTGCGACGCTGCCCGGCGAGACGGCGTTCCGGCTCTACGACACCTATGGCTTCCCGCTCGACCTGACACAGGACGCGCTGCGCGAGAAGAAGCGCGAGGTCGACACCGCAGGCTTCGACAGCGCGATGGCCGAGCAGAAGGCGAAGGCGCGCGCTGCGTGGTCCGGCTCGGGCGAGGCGGCGGATGAGAGCGTCTATTTCGACATCGCCGACCGTAGGGGAACAACCGAATTCCTCGGCTACGACACGGAAAGCGCCGAGGGCGAGATCGTGGCCATCGTCGCCGATGGCGCAGAGACCGACAGCGCGACCGGGGACGTGCAGATCGTCGTGAACCAGACGCCATTCTATGCCGAGAGCGGCGGCCAGGTCGGGGACAGCGGCACGCTGACCACCGCGACCGGCACGGTGCGGATCACCGATACGCGCAAGAAGGCGGGCGTCTTCCTGCATATCGGCACGGTCGAAAGCGGCTCGGTCGAGGTCGGGCAGGCGGCGGAACTGGTCGTCGACCACGCCCGGCGCGGCGCCATCAAGGCCAACCATTCGGCCACGCACCTGCTGCACGAAGCGCTGCGCAACCACCTCGGCGACCACGTGGTGCAGCGCGGGTCTCTCAATGCGGCGGACCGGCTGCGCTTCGACTTCAGCCACTCCAAGGGCCTGAGCCTGGAGGAGATCGCGGCGGTCGAGCGCGAAGTGAACGAATATATCCGCCAGAACACCGCAGTCACGACGCGGATCATGGCGCCCGACGATGCGCGCGACCTCGGGGCGCAGGCCCTGTTCGGCGAGAAATACGGCGACGAGGTGCGCGTCGTCTCGATGGGCCGTGCTCAGACCGGAAAGGGAACGGACAAGCAGACCTATTCCATCGAGCTGTGCGGCGGCACCCATGTCGGCATGACCGGCGAGATCGGGCTGTTCGTGCTGATCGCGGAGGCGGCATCCTCCTCCGGCGTGCGGCGGATCGAGGCGCTGACGGGCGAGGCGGCGCGCGCCTATTTGGCCGAGCAGGACCGCACGGTGGCCGAGATTGCGCAGGCGCTGAAGGCGCAGCGCGGCGACGTGATCGATCGCGTGCGCGGCCTGATGGAGGAGCGGCGCGACTTGCAGAAGGAGGTCGCCGACCTGCGCCGTCAACTGGCGATGGGCGGCGGAGCGTCCGGTGGCCCGGCGGTCGAGGAGGTCGGCGGCGTGCAGTTCCTCGGCCAGTCGCTCAGCGGCGTTTCGGGCAAAGATCTGCGCGGCCTGATCGACGAGCAGAAGGCGAAGCTCGGCTCCGGCGTCGTCCTGCTGGTCGCCGATACCGGCGGCAAGGCAGCGGTCGCGGCGGGCGTGACCCCCGACCTGACCGACCGCATCAGCGCGGTGGACGTGGTCAAGGCCGCGGCCGAGGCACTCGGCGGCAAGGGCGGCGGCGGTCGTCCCGACATGGCGCAGGCCGGCGGGGCCGATCCGTCCAAGGCGGACGAGGCCATCGCTGCGGCGAAGGCGGTGCTGGCATGAGCGCCTATATCATCGCGCGCATCGAGGTGACGGATGCGGAGGCTTACGCGAAATACGCCTCGCAAACCGTTGCGCTGGCCGAGAAATTCGGTGGCGAGTTCCTCGTGAAGGCGGGCGCGATGGTTCAGAAGGAGGGCTCGGGCCCCCAGCGCCATGTCGTGATCCGCTTCTCCGACCGCGCGGCGGCCGAACGGTTCTACGACAGCGCGGAGTATCGCGAGATCCTGCCGATCGCGCTCTCCGCTTCCGCGCGGGACCTTGTGATCGTCGAGGGCGTCTAGACCGGCAGGACGGTCGTCTCCTTCAACTCCTCCATCACGAAGCTGGCGGAGCAGTCCGCCATCTCCACCCGCCGGATCAGCCGCTGGTAGAAGCGGTCATAGGACGCGACATCCGCCACGCGCAGACGGACGAGATAGTCGAGATCGCCGCTCATGCGGTAGGCGCCGAGCACCTCGGGCATCTCGCGCGTGGCCTTGGCGAAACTGTCGAGCCAGTCGGGCGCGTGGCGGTCCGTGCGGATCATCAGGAATACGGTGAGGGCGAGGTCGATCCGCGCAGGATCGACCAGAGCGACGCGGCCTGCGATGTAGCCCGCGTCCTCCAGTGCCCGGACCCGTCGCCAGCAGGCGTTGCGGCTGAGGCCGACCTCCTCGCCCAGACGGTCATGCGAGACGGTCGCGTCGCGTTGCAATGCTGCAAGAATCCGGCGGTCTATGGGATCAAGTTGCATTTGAGGGCCTTCTGGTGGGATGCGATCTCGGAATAAGAGCACGAGTCGCCCCAGATTGGGAACACATGTCCCACGCTATCGGTCATCCTGTTCCGAAAAGGGAGACCGACATGATTGCCAAGCTGTTCCTGCACCATCCCCGCGAGGTCGAGGAGACCTATTTCGAGCATCTGCTGTTCGCGCTGCGCTTTGCCGGGCTGCTCGCCTGCGCGGCCGGGGCCGCCTTCGTGCATGCGCTGATCCCCGCCTTCTTCGAGAAGACCGCGGGGCGCATCGTGATGCGGTTGCACGGGCTGATCGCGAACCGGGGGCGCTGATGTGTCGATGGGCGGCCTGGATCGGGCAGCCGATCTATCTGGAAGAATTGCTCAGCGCCCCGGCCAACAGCCTGATCCACCAGTCGCGACACGCCAGCGAGGCGAAGACGGATGTGAACGCCGATGGGTTCGGCCTCGCCTGGTATGGCGCGCGGCCCTGGCCGGGGCAGTATCGCGACGTGCATCCGGCCTGGTCCGATCCGAACCTGCGCGCGATGGCGGAGCAGGTCGCCTCGCCGCTGTTTCTCGCCCATGTGCGGGCCGGCACCGGCGCGCCGGTCAGCCGCGAGAACGCGCATCCCTTCGTGCTGGGCCGCTGGTGCTTCATGCATAACGGACAGATCGGCGGGTTCGACGCGATCCGGCAGAAGGTGGACGCGGCGATCCGTCCCGATCTCTACGCCGCGCGGCGTGGGACCACCGACAGCGAGGCGCTGTTCCTGCTGGCCGCAGCCGAGGGGCTGGAGACGGATCCGGTCGCGGCGCTGTTGCGGGCGGTCGACCGGCTGCGCGCGATGGGGGCAGGGCGCATCCGCATGACGGTGGCGCTGGCCGACGGCACGCGCCTGATCGGGCTGCGCCTGTCGAGCGACGGCAAGGCGCCCAGCCTCTATATCCGCAGCTGTGCGCGTGGCACCTCTCTGGTGTCCGAGCCGTTGGAGACCGGCGATGCCGGATGGCGGCCTGTGGCGGAGGGCGAGGCCGTTATCTGTTCTGGCCGCGATCTGACGCGGATGGTGCTCGCGCCTCAGGGCCAGCTTGCGTAGATCAGCCGCCGTGCACGCAGGATGTTGATGCGGGATTGCGCGCTGAGGATCGAGCTGTTGAGCGAGCCGTTGATCGTGCCGGCATTCGGGGCATCGGGGGCAACGGCAGAGGAGCGCAGCTCGGCGATCTCCCGCTCCAGCGCGCGGATCTCGCCTGACAGCCGGAAGTATTCTCGGCCATGCGCATTGGCGTCGCGCAGGACCGGCTCGATCGTGGCGGGGCAGACATTCGAGATCGGGCGGCCTTCGCGCCCCAGGCGGTAGGCCCGGATCGGCACGCAATATTCGCGCAGGCCGAGCTCGCGTCCGGCAAGGTAGGCGTTGAGGTCGGGGCTGACCCCGAACTCGGCACAGGCCTCGCGATGGTTGGCGACGAAATCGGGCTGCAGGCCCTTCGAGCCGTCCTCGAATCCGATGCTGCGCCAGTCGCCCAGACGGCATTCATCCTCGCTGAGCGAGGCGCAGGAGGCGAGCAGGGTCAGGGCGACGAGGGAGAGGATGTACCGCATCCCGCGATCCTGCACCCATTCGCGGGAAAGGAAAAGGCCCGCGATTGCGGGCCCTTGCCGAAATCAGCCCGCAAGCGCGCGGTTCAGGTTCTCGTCGATCTTCTCGAGGAAGCCCATCGTGGTCAGCCATTTCTGATCCGGTCCGACTAGCAGGGCGAGGTCCTTGGTCATGTCGCCGGATTCAACCGTCTCGACCACCACGCGCTCCATCGTTTCGGCGAAGTTGCGCAGCGGCTCGTTTCCGTCGAGCTTCGCGCGGTGCTTCAGCCCGCCGGTCCAGGCGAAGATCGAGGCGATCGAGTTGGTCGAGGTCTGCTTGCCCGCCTGATGCTGGCGGTAGTGGCGCGTGACGGTGCCGTGCGCGGCCTCTGCCTCCACGATCTTTCCGTCCGGTGTCATGAGCTGCGAGGTCATCAGGCCGAGGCTGCCGAACCCCTGCGCGACCGTGTCCGATTGCACGTCGCCGTCGTAGTTCTTGCACGCCCAGACATATCCGCCCGACCACTTCATCGCGCAGGCGACCATGTCGTCGATCAGACGGTGCTGGTACTCGATGCCGATCTTGCGGAACTGCTCCTCGAACTCGGCCTCGTAGATCTCCTGGAAGATGTCCTTGAAGCGCCCGTCATAGGCCTTGAGGATCGTGTTCTTGGTGGAGAGGTACACCGGCCAGCCGCGAGACAGCCCGTAGTTCAGCGAGGCCCGCGCGAAGTCGCGGATCGAGTCGTCGAGATTGTACATCGCCATCGTGACGCCGGAGGAGGGCGCGTCGAACACCTCCTTCTCGATGGTCTCGCCATCCTCGCCGACGAACTTGATCGTCAGCTTGCCCGCCCCCGGAAAGCGGAAATCGGTGGCGCGGTACTGGTCACCGTAAGCGTGACGGCCGACGACGATCGGCTGCGTCCAGCCGGGCACCAGTCGCGGCACGTTCGAGCAGATGATCGGCTCGCGGAAGATGACGCCGCCCAAGATGTTGCGGATCGTGCCGTTCGGGGAGCGGTACATCCGCTTCAGTCCGAACTCCTCGACCCGGCCCTCGTCCGGCGTGATCGTCGCGCATTTGACGCCGACCCCGTGCTCCTTGATCGCGTGGGCCGCATCGACCGTGATCTGGTCGTCGGTGCGGTCCCGCTCCTCGATGCCGAGATCGTAATATTTCAGGTCGATGTCGAGATAGGGCAGGATCAGCTTGTCCTTGATGAAGGACCACATGATCCGGGTCATCTCGTCGCCGTCGAGTTCGACGACCGGGTTCTCGACTTTGATCTTCGACATGGGGGTGCCTCCAAATGGCGGGGTTCTCCGTCGGGCCGCTACATAGCGGAGGGGTGACGCAAAGGAAAGGCCGGTATGCCGATGTATGCGGAGAGGGCGGCCATTGCGACCGTGTGGGGCGCACGCTAAACCCGCCGCGCAATCAAGGAAGTGGATAAGACGATGACCGGCCCCGCCATCATCCTCGTGCGCCCGCAGATGGGCGAGAATATCGGTGCCGCCGCGCGGGCCATGCTGAATTTCGGTCTCGACCACATGCGTGTCGTGGCCCCCCGCGACGGTTGGCCGAACGAGCGGGCGGTGGCACTGGCGAGCGGCGCGGGACGCGTGCTCGACTCCGCGATGGTGCGCGACGATCTGGGGGAGGCCTGCGCTGATCTCAACTACGTCTTCGCCACCACCGCGCGCAGCCGGGACCTCACCAAGACGGTGATGACGCCCGAGCGCGCGATGCAGCATGCCCGTGCCCTGACCGAGGCCGGGCAGAAAGTCGGCGTGCTGTTCGGGCCGGAGCGCGCGGGGCTGGAGAACGAGGACGTGATCCGGGCCGACGCGCTGATCACCGTGCCGGTGAACCCGGAGTTTCCCTCTCTCAACCTCGCGCAATGCGTGCTGCTGACCGCTTACGAGTGGTCGCGCGGCCATGCTGAGGCCCCGGCGGAAGTGCTGGAGATGGCGGGCGCGCGTCTGGCCGAGGGGGGCGAGGTGGACCGCCTGCTCGACCGGCTGATCGCGGCGCTGGACGCGCGGCGATTCTTCTGGCCGGAGCACAAGGCGGCCTCGATGCGCGCGAATCTGGTGAACCTGATGCACCGCCTGCCGCTGACCGAGACCGACACACGCACGCTGCACGGCGTGGTGCGGCATCTGGCGGATCGCCCGCTGCGCGAGGATCGCGACGCCTAACCCGCGTCGTCCTCGCCGCGATGGATGGCGAGGTCGCCGCTGCGGATCGTCACGTCGCGGCGGGGGAACGGGATCTCGATCTGGTTTTCCTGCAGCGCATCCCACAGCGCCAGGAACACGTTGCCGCGAATGTTCGTCAGCCCGCCGGACGGATCGTCGATCCAGAAACGCAGGATGTAGTCGACCGAGCTGTCGCCGAAGCCGGTGATGTGGCAGACCGGGGCCGGGGAGGCCTGCACCCGCTTTACCGCCGCCGTCGCCTCGATCGCGATCCTGCGCACGGCATGGGGATCGGCGTCGTAGGCCACGCCGAAATGGATGTCGAGCCGCACCAGCTTGGACGAATGGGACCAGTTGACCACCTGTCCGGTGATCAGATCCTCGTTCGGGATCAGGTATTCGCGCCCGTCGCGCGTCACGACCGAGACATAGCGCGCGCCCAGCCCGCTGATCCAGCCGAACGTGTCGCCGAGGCTGATGACGTCCCCGGGCTTGATCGACTTGTCGAGCAGCAGGATCACGCCCGAGATCAGGTTCGACACGACCTTTTGCAAACCGAAACCGATGCCGATGCCGATGGCCCCCGACAGCAGCGTCAGCGAGCTGAGGTCGAAGCCGATGACCTGCAGCCCCACCACCAGCGCCAAGGCGTAGAGCAGGACCGTCACGGCCTTCTCGCTGAGCACGCGCATCGAGGGCGACAGATCCTCGTTGCGCATCAGGCGAGTGCGCGCCTCGCCCGAAAGCCAGCTCGCCACGAAGATGGTCAGGCCCACGCTGATCAGCGCCTGCAACACCAGCAGCAGCGACAACCGGAACTCGCCGATATTGATCGAGGCCCGGTCGAGCAAGGTGATGGTCTCGTCGAAATAGCCGATCATCCACAGCGTGACCGCGATCCAGGCCCCCCAGCGCACGATCTTTCGCAAGGGGCGGTTGCGGATCAGCCGCGACAGGATCGAGATGACGACGAGCGCGGTGACCAGCCGCGCGGCGAACAGGATGAGGTAGGAGCGCGAGGGCCAGGTCACCTCCAGCATCACGATCCCGACGAGCCACAGCAGCACCATCGGCACCAGCCAGCGGATCCGCTCCCGGATCAGGATCAGCAGCCGCGCCCTGCGCGTGGTCAGCGTCAGCCCGCGCATCCAGCGGTTGAAGCGCGGCGTGATCCAGCGTTCGACCAGCCAGCCGATCACGAAGGCCACCGCGATGACGACCAACTGCCACAGCCGCGTCGGCTGGCTCATGGTGACGAGGAAGTTGCGCGCCAGCGGCACGAACTCCTCGAAGAACTCGGGCAGGCCGAAGAAGTCCACTGGCGATCCCCCTTTCGCCCTTGATAGCGGCGCGCAACCCTCCGGCGCAACGCCGCGTTGCACCAGCGGGGGTGGACGCTGCCCCCCAATTCTGACGTAACGTCCGATAAGACCCGCGCGCGGGCACGGGTGAGTCGACACGGGGAGGGTGCGATGCAGGACGCGGACGTCACGCGCATATTGGACTTCTGGATCGAGGAGGTCGGGCCGGAAGGCTGGTACAAGCAGGACGACGCGCTCGATGCCAAAATCCGGCACAAGTTCGAGGGTCTGTGGTCGCAGGCCCGTCGGGGCGAGAAGTGCAACTGGATGCTGCATCCCCGCAGCGCGCTCGCCCTGTTGATCCTGACCGATCAGTTCCCGCGCAACATGTTCCGGGGGAGGGGGCGCGCCTTCTCGACCGACCGCATGGCATGCGCTGTCGCGCTGCGCACCGTGAACCTCGGCTACGATTGCCGCATCGAGGGGCCGCAGCGGCAATTCTTCTACCTGCCGATGATGCATGCGGAGAACATCAGCTGGCAGGAGAAATGCGTCCGCCAGTTTTTGTTGAAGATGCCACAGGCGGAGGAAAACCTGCTACATGCCCGCGCGCATCGCGAGGTCATCCGCCGGTTCGGACGCTTCCCGCATCGCAACGAGGACCTCGGCCGCCAGACGACGGAGGCAGAACGGAACTTCATGGCCGATGGCGGCTATGGCGGGGTCGTGCGCGAATTGCAGGCCGCGTGAGTTGCCGTTGCGGCAGTTTCGGGATAGTTAGGCTTCAAACTACTTTTGCAGGAGGCTGAGATGGCCACGAATTACGACCTGATCGTCATCGGTGCCGGCCCAGGCGGATATGTCGCCGCGATCCGTGCCGCGCAGCTCGGCCTCAAGACCGTGGTGGTGGAGCGGGAGCATCTCGGCGGCATCTGCCTCAACTGGGGCTGCATCCCGACCAAGGCGATGCTGCGCTCCTCCGAAGTCTTCCACCTGATGCACCGCGCCAAGGAATTCGGGCTGAAGGCCGACGGGATCGATTACGATCTCGACGCCGTGGTCGACCGCTCGCGCAAGGTCGCCAAGCAGCTGTCGGGCGGCGTCGGCCACCTGCTCAAGAAGAACAAGGTCGCGGTCGTGATGGGCAAGGCGCGCCTGACCGGCAAGGGCAAGGTGTCCGTCGAGACCGACAAGGGCACGGAGGAACTGACCGCCAAGGACGTCATCCTCGCCACCGGCGCGCGCGCACGCGAGCTGCCGGGGCTGGAGGCCGATGGCGATCTGGTCTGGACCTACAAGCATGCGCTGAAGCCGCCCAGGATGCCGAAGAAACTGCTCGTGATCGGATCGGGGGCCATCGGTATCGAGTTCGCCAGCTTCTACAACACGCTGGGCTGCGACACGACCGTGGTCGAGGTCATGGACAGCGTGCTGCCGGTCGAGGATGCGGAGATCTCCGCCTTCGCCAAGAAGCAGTTCGTCAAGCAGGGCATGAAGATCATGGAAAAGGCCATGGTCAAGCAGCTCGACCGCGGCAAGGGCAAGGTCACGGCGCATGTCGAGGCGAACGGCAAGGTCGAGAAGCTGGATTTCGACACCGTGATCTCCGCCGTGGGGATCGTCGGCAATGTCGAGGGCCTCGGGCTTGAGGAGATGGGGGTGAAGGTCGACCGGACCCATGTCGTGACCGACGAATATTGCCGTACCGGCGTCGACGGCCTGTGGGCGATCGGCGACATCGCGGGTGCGCCCTGGCTCGCCCACAAGGCCAGCCACGAAGGCGTCATGGTTGCGGAAAAGATCGCCGGTCACGACGTCCACCCCGTCAAGCCCGAGAGCATTGCCGGCTGCACCTATTGCCATCCGCAGGTCGCCTCGGTCGGATATTCGGAGGCGAAGGCCAAGGAACTGGGCTACGAGGTCAAGGTCGGCCACTTCCCGTTCATCGGCAATGGCAAGGCCATCGCACTCGGAGAGCAGGAGGGCATGGTGAAGACCGTGTTCGACGCCAAGACCGGGGAATTGCTCGGCGCGCACATGGTGGGGGCCGAGGTGACCGAGTTGATCCAGGGCTACGTGGTCGGGCGGCAGCTCGAGACCACGGAAGAGGACCTGATGCACACCGTCTTCCCGCACCCGACGCTCAGCGAGATGATGCACGAGAGCGTTCTGGACGCCTATGGCAAGGCAATTCACTTCTAGGCCAAGTCGAAAATTGCAAAAAATTTAGTCAATTCGGCGTGCCGCAGTGAAACCTTCTGCGCTACAGATTGGTTAATGCTATGCGGGATCATGGACATTCCTCCTGAACGAACGGAGGATAGTCATGAATATGAAGACACTTACAGTTGGCGTGATCGGTTCGACCATGCTTGCGACAACGACCTTTGCCCAGGTATTGCCCCGGTTCTGCGACACCGTCGTGGATCTCGACCCGGCGATCGTCGATGATGAGATCGAAGCGCAGTGCGCGCTGTTTCCCGAAACTCCCAGTTTCGTCTCCGAAGACGACCGACTTGCTGGCTCTGGTGCAGGCAATGTGTCGGTCGATGAGAACGGTGACGTTGTCATCGACTTCTCCGGTGGGTCCGGCGGTGCGGGCTCCGGTGGCGGCGGTTATGTCGGCAGTGGATCGGGCGGCGCCGGTGTCGACGTGGCCGTCGGTGGCGGCTCGGGCGGTAGCGGCTCGGGCTCCGGAACGGTGAGCCTGGACGTCGCCGTTGGCGGCAGCGGTGGCAGCGGCCCCGGAACCGATAGCGGTCTCGGCGTCGAGGTTGGCGCACTCGACGGTGACGGGCTCGCCAATGTCGATGTGGGAACCCAAGGCGGCGGCAGCTCGAACCTCGTCGACGTGAACGTGGGGCAGAGCTCGAATGATGACAGCGAATCGCTGGTGGATGTCGATGCGCTCGGCGCCGGTGGGTCCGATGGAGACGATACGATCGACGCGGATGTCGCGACCACGGGTGGCTCCAGCGGAGACGACGATGTCGATGTGGACGTCGCGACGTCTGGTGGGTCATCGAATAGCAACGATTCCTCCGGGAGTGGGTCGTCCGGCGGCAGCCTCGATGTGAGCGTCGGCGGGATCGGCGTGTCGATCGGCAACTGACCAGATGCGGAATACGGGCCGCATGCGGCCCGTATGGGTTCGCGGGTTTCAGAAGGAGTGTTCTGATCCCGCCCCCGCGAACCGGGACCGCCCGGCGACGTCTTGCAAGGGCGCTGCCGGGCGGAACTCCTTTCGGCGCCATGCGACGTGCGGGCGGTTCGACATGGAGACAGATCCTTTCAATCGGCGGGCGCGGTGTCGTGGGACGGCATCGCTTCGTGCTCTGCAGGCCCGTCGGGCTGCTGCCGCTGGGCCAACGAGCCGTTTCCGACGCGCGATCGGAGCGCGCCGGTCTCGACATGGCCGCTCCCGTCCGTCGCCTTGCGGATGGCGGTCGCCGTGTCCTCGGCCCGTGCGGCCAGCCTGTTCATCTCCTGCGCGACAACGTTGAAACCACGGCCGTTCTCGCCCGCGCGCGCAGCCTCGATCGACGCGTTGATCGACAGCACGCTCAGCGATTGCAGCGTTTCGAGCATGTCCGCCGTTGCCGCCACGATCTTGGCATTGCGCGCCTGCGCGACCTCGGCCGCACGCTGCCAGTCCAGCTTCGCCTCCGCATGGCGGGTCACGTCGATCATCACGCCCTCCAGCGCCTCGGGCTCCCCCGCGCCGTCGCGATGCACGGCGGCGCCGAAGCCCTGGACCCAGCGCACACGCCCCGATTTCGAGCGCAAACGCAACGAGACCTGCCACGGCCGCCGCTCGGCCACCGCGCGCTGAACCTCGGCGGCAGCCGCTTCGAAATCCTCCTCGTGGAACAGGTCGCTCCATTCGCCGTGCCGGTTCTCGACCAGTTCGCGCGGCGTGTACTCCGTCAGTTCGCGCACCTGCCCGCCGATCCAGCTGAGCGGATAGCCCTCGGTACTGTCACAGCGATAGAGCAGGCCCGGCAGGTGCGACATGATCGCCTCGAACCGCCCGGCGATCCGATCTTCCGTCCTATGATCCGTGTCTAGCATCGCAATCCTCCCCTCGCGCAGCCTCGGCGCGAGATCTGAAGATCCGGTAAACCCGTCGCGGCCTCGCGTCGCGCCGCGCGGGTTCCGCGTTGCGGCGGCGCGCCCGTCCACTATGATCGGCGCCACTTGCCGGAGGACACGATGATTGCCGAACTGGGACATCTCGCCCTGATCTTCGCCCTGATGATCGCCATCGCACAGACCGCGGTGCCGGCGGTCGGGGCGGCGCGGGGCTGGTACGGATGGATGCGTTTCGCCGGGAGTGCGGCGGGCGTCCAGTTCGCGCTGATCGCCTTCGCCTTCGCGGCGTTGACCTACGGCTTCGTCACCTCCGATTTCTCGCTGCAGGTCGTGGCGGAGAACTCCCACTCCGCCAAGCCGATGCTCTACAAGGTCACCGGCACCTGGGGGAACCACGAGGGCTCGCTGCTGCTGTGGGTGCTGATCCTCGCCCTGTTCGGCGCGATGGTGCCGCTGTTCGGGCAGGGCCTGCCGGACCGGCTGCGCGCGCGGGTGCTGTCGGTTCAGGCGGCGGTGGGGGTGGCGTTCCTCGCCTTCCTGCTGTTCACCTCCAACCCGTTCGCACGGCTCGATATTCCGCCGATGGACGGCAACGATCTGAACCCGCTGCTGCAGGATCCCGGCCTCGCCTTCCATCCGCCGTTTCTCTATCTGGGCTATGTCGGGCTTTCGATGACGTTCAGCTTCGCCATCGCCGCGCTGATCGAGGGGCGGGTCGATGCCGCTTGGGCGCGCTGGGTACGGCCCTGGGCGCTGCTGGCCTGGATCATGCTGACCATCGGCATCGCGCTCGGCTCTTGGTGGGCCTATTACGAACTCGGCTGGGGCGGCTGGTGGTTCTGGGATCCGGTGGAGAATGCGAGCTTCATGCCCTGGCTTCTGTCGGCGGCGCTGCTACACTCGGCCATCGTGGTGGAGAAGCGCGACACGCTCAAGAGCTGGACGATCCTCCTGGCCATCCTCGCCTTCTCCTTCTCGCTGATCGGGACGTTCATCGTGCGCTCGGGCGTGCTGACCAGCGTGCATGCCTTCGCGACGGATCCCACACGCGGCGTGTTCATCCTGATGATCCTGATGATCGCCATCGGGGGCGGACTGACGCTCTATGCCCTGCGCGCCGACCGGCTGCGCGCGACCACAGCCTTCGCCACGGTCAGCCGCGAGAGCGGGCTTGTGCTCAACAACCTGCTGCTGGCCGTGTCCTGTGCCGTGGTGTTCATCGGCACGATGTGGCCGCTGATCGCCGAGGCCCTGACGGGGGAGAAGGTGTCGGTCGGCCCGCCCTTCTTCGACATCACCTTCACCCCCTTCATGATCGCGTTGGCGATGGCGCTGCCCATCGGCGCGATGCTGCCGTGGAAACGCGCGCGGCTCGACCGCACGATGCGGCCGCTCTGGGGTGTGCTGGCGCTGTCCGTGGCGCTCGGTGCGCTGGTGTGGAGCGTGCAGACCGGAGGGCGGATGATGGCGCCGATCGGCGCGGTGCTGGCCGCGTGGATCATCCTCGGGGCGCTCGCCGACCTCGCGCAGAAGGCCGGCGGCTGGCGGGCGCCCTTCGCCACGCAGCGCGCGCGGCTGGCGGGACTGCCGCGCTCGGAATGGGGCAAGGCGGTGTCGCATTCGGGCCTCGGAATCCTGATCTTCGGTATCGCGGCGCTGACCGCGTGGGAGCGGGAGGACATCCGCACCATCGCCGTGGGCGAGAGCTTCGAGCTGGGCGGCTACACCTTCCTGCTGGAGGATGTGCGCGAGGGGCGCGGCCCGAACTACCTGACGAATTACGGCACGGTCACGGTGCGCAAGGGCGGGGCGGTGGTCGCCGTGCTGAACCCCGAGAAACGGTTCTACCCCGTGCAGCGGATGCCCACGACCGAGGCCGGGATCCAGTCGGGCGTGCTGCGCGACCTCTATGTCAGCCTCGGCGACCGGCAGCCCGACGGGCGGTGGGCCATGTGGACCTGGATCAAGCCCTTCGCCAACTGGATCTGGGCGGGCGCGATCATCATGTCGCTCGGCGGCTGCCTGTCGCTGTCGGACCGGCGCTACCGGGTCGGGGCCGCGTCCCGCCGGGCCGTCGCGGTGCCTGCGGAATGAGGCGGCTCGTCCTGATCCTCGCACTTCTCTGGCCGCTCGCCGCGCAGGCGGTGCAGCCCGACGAGATGCTGTCCGACCCCGTACTGGAGTCCCGCGCGCAGGCGCTGGACGAGGAACTGCGCTGCGTGCTCTGCCGATCCGAGAGCATCGCCTCCTCCAATGCCGACTGGGCGGCGGATGCGCGGGTGCTGGTGCGCGAGTTGATCGCCGAGGGGCGCAGCGATGCGGAGGTCCGCGACTTCTTCGTCGCGCGATACGGCGACTACGTGCTGATGCAGCCGCGCGTCGGCGGGGTGAACCTGCTGCTCTGGGCCGCCGGACCTCTAATCCTTCTGCTGGCCGGAATCGTTCTCGTCCGCAGGCGCCGGGCCACCCCGGTCGAGACTGCGCCCCTGACGGCGGAGGAGCGGGCGGAGCTCGACGCGCTGACCCGCGACTGAGGCCCGCGACGGGACGTTCCGCCTTGCGGCGACCGGCCCGGCGGATACTGTGCCGGGGTCACGCAGCCTGCCTCCGGAGGGTCCGATGGACTACCAGCACATCCTCTACGATCTCGAAGACGGGGTCGCGACGATCACCCTCAACCGCCCCGAGGTGATGAACGGTCTCAACGGCCAGATGCGCGCCGAGATCACGCAGGCGGTGAAACTCGCCGGATCGGAAGCGCGGGCCGTGGTGCTGACCGGCGCGGGGCGCGGCTTCTGCTCGGGTCAGGACCTCGCCGACCGGCGCGGCGCCTCTTTGAATCTGGAGCTGACGCTGCGCGACGAGTACGAGCCGATGCTGCGCGCGATCTATGACTGCCCCGTGCCGACGCTCAGCGCCGTGAACGGCCCGGCGGCGGGGGCCGGGGCCAACCTCGCGCTGGCCGCCGATGTGGTGATCGCGTCCGAGAGCGCCTATTTCCTGCAGGCCTTCAGCCGGATCGGCCTGATCCCGGATGCGGGCGGTACCTACTGGTTGCCGCGCCAGATGGGGTTCGCCAAGGCGATGGGCGCGGCCCTCTTCGCCGAAAAGATCACGGCGCGGCAGGCCGATGACTGGGGCATGATCTGGGCGGCGATCCCGGATGCGGAGTTCGAGAAGCATATCGCCGAGCGTGCCCGGCAGCTCGCCACCGGCCCGACGCAGGCCTACGCGCGCATCAAGCAGGCGCTGCGGCAAAGCTACGACAACGATCTGGGCGCGCAACTCGACCTGGAGGCGAAGCTGCAGGGCGAGGCCGGCCAGACGCGCGATTTCGCGGAAGGCGTCACCGCCTTCCTCGAAAAGCGCAAGCCGGATTACAAGGGCCGGTGAGCGACGATCTGCGCCCGATCCGGCCCGGCGATCTCGACGCCATCGCATCCCTGTTCTTCAACGCGGTGACCGAAGGCGCGACGCGCTACTCGGAGGCCGAGCGCCGTGCGTGGGCCGGGCCCGCGCCGCTTTCCGCCGAGGACTGGACCCAGCGTTTCGTTGGGCTGGATGTCGTCGTGGCCGAGGTCGGCGGGCGCCTGACCGGCTTCGCCTCGCTACGGCCTGATGACGGGCTGCTCGACCATCTCTTCGTCGCACCGGATCGCCAGGGGCAGGGCACCGCCGCGCGCCTGCTCGACCACTTCACCCCGCGCGCCCGCTGGACTCAGGCGAGTCGCCACGCGCGGCCCTTCCTCGAACGGCACGGCTGGCAGGTGGAGCGGCGCGAGGTCGTCAGCCGCGATGGCCAGCAGCTAGAGCGGTTCGTCATGCGCGCCCCCTCGACAGGACGAACCCGCGCAGTAGGTTCCGAAAGGCAAGGGGAGGCTTGAGGATGAAGAACCGCGTCGAACCGGGCCTCGGCCCGAAACCTTCCGACCCGAGGCCGGTGGCCGTGACGGTCGAGCGAGGCCGGATGGGCGGAAACCGGCTCGTCTTCTGGCTTGCCACGGCGGCGCTGGTGCTTGCCGATGTCGCGATCCTCGCCGTGCTGGTCCCGATCCTCCTGCGCATCGGCCTCGCCCCCGCGCCCGAGCTGACCGATCTCGGCCCCGCGATGGCCTGGCTGCTGGCGCTGATCGCCGCCAACCTGACCTTCGGCATTCCCGCACTGCTGGCCCGCCCGAGATGACGGGTTTCCACGGGATCACCCGCGTCCCGCGCGCCGTCGATCCACAGGCGGGCCGCGAGGCCGCCTCCGGGTTCTCCGGCCCGCTCGCCGACTTGATCACGGGCGCGGCGGGCAGCTCGCATCACATCGCGCGCCTGATGCGCAAGGAGGGCGACTGGCTCGCCTCTATCGCCGAGGCCCCGCTGGAGCGGACGCTCGACACGCTCTGCACGCAATTCGAGGGCGATCCCGCGACGGCGTTGCGGCAGGCCAAGCGCCGCGTCGGCCTGATGACCGCGCTCGCCGATCTGGGCGGGCTGTGGCCCACCATGCAGGTGACGCAGGCTCTCAGCCGCTTTGCCGACGCCGCGCTCGCCCATGCCACCGACCATCTGATCGCGCGGCAGGTCGCGCGCGGCAAGCTGCCGGACGACCCCGGCTACGTCGTCCTCGCGATGGGCAAGCTGGGCGCGGGAGAGCTGAACTACTCCTCCGATATCGACCTCGTCTGCCTGATCGACGAGGACCGCCACGATCCGTCCGATTTCGCCGAAGCCCGCGCGACCCTGATCCGCGTCACCCGCGACCTCGCGCAGATGATCGGCGGCATGACGGCGGAGGGCTACGTCTTCCGCACCGATCTGCGGCTGCGGCCCGATCCCTCAACCACGCCTGTCTGCATCGGCATGGACGCGGCGGAACGCTATTACGAGAGCCAGGGCCGGACATGGGAGCGGGCGGCCTATATCAAGGCACGCCCCGCCGCCGGGGATCTTGCGGCGGGCGATGCATTCCTCGACCGGCTCGCGCCCTTCATCTGGCGGCGGCATCTCGATTTCGCCGCCATCCGCGACGTGACGGACATGATGCACCGCATCCGCGATCACAAGGGACTGGCCGGGCCGATCGACCCGCGCGATCACGACGTGAAGCTGGGCCGCGGCGGCATCCGCGAGATCGAGTTCTTCGCCCAGACCCGCCAGCTGATCGCCGGGGGGCGCGACCCCGCCCTGCGCTGCCGCGCGACGCTCGACGCGCTCGAGGCGCTGGTCGGTGCGGGCCATGTGACCCGCGCCGACGCGGACAGGCTCGCCCGCCATTATCCCGCGCTGCGCGACATGGAGCACCGCATCCAGATGCTGGAGGATGCGCAAACGCAGGCCATGCCGCAGAACGACGACGCGCTCGACAGGCTGGCGGCGCTTTCGGGCTACGACGCGCCCGGCCCGATGCTCGACGCGCTGGCCGATCGGCTGGCCGAGGTGCACCACATCGCCATGCCCGAGACGGCGGCGGCGGAGGAGAAGGTCGAGCCCTTCGTCCACACGCCCGAGACCCGCGCCATCACCGACAGCTGGCCCGGCCTGCCGGCCCTGCGCTCGCCCCGTGCCGAGGCGCTGTTCCACGAGCTCGCCCCCGGCATCCTCGCGCGGCTGGGGCAGGCGGCCGATCCGCATGCGGCCCTCGTGCAGTTCGACGCCTTCCTGCGCGGGCTGCCCGCGGGCGTGCAGGTCTTCTCCCTGTTCGAGGCGAACCCGGCGCTGCAGGACCTGCTGGCCGAGATCTGCGCCGCCGCCCCCCGGCTCGCGCGGCATCTGGGGCGCAATTCCGACGTGCTCGATGCCGTGCTCGATCGCAGTTTCTTCCACGATCTGCCGGAGCGCCCGGCCCTGCAGGACGAGCTTGCGGCGACGTTGGCGGCGGAGGAGGATTACGAGGCGAAGCTCGACGCCGCCCGCCGCTGGCAAAAGGAGGTGCATTTCCGCATCGGCGTGCATCTTCTGCGCGGACTGGCCGATGCGCAGGTGGCGGAGCGCGCTTATTCGGACCTCGCCGCCGCCTGTCTCGACGCGCTGCTGCCGGTGGTCGTGGCCGAGCAGGCGATCCGCCACGGGCCGCCCCCCGGTGACGGGCTTGCGGTGCTGGGCATGGGCAAGCTCGGCTCGGGCGAGATGACGGCCCGCTCCGACCTCGATCTCATCCTGCTCTACGACGCCCCGCGCGAGGAGATGAGCGACGGCCCCAAACCCCTTGCCGCCTCGCAATATTTCGCGCGTCTGACCAAGCGGCTGGTCACGGCGCTGAGCGCGCCGATGGCGCAGGGGATGCTCTACGAGGTCGACATGCGGCTGCGCCCCTCGGGCCGTCAGGGCCCGGTTGCGACCGCGCTGTCGGCCTTCCGCACCTATCAGGCCGAGGAGGCGTGGACCTGGGAGCATCTCGCCCTGACCCGCGCCCGCCCCGTCGCGGGCGATCCCGAGCTGCAGACGCGCATCGCGAAGGCCGTGGCCGAGGTCTTGGCCCTGCCGCGCGATGCGCAGACGGTGCGCCGCGACACCGCCGACATGCGCCGCCGACTGGCGCTGGCCAAGCCCGGATCGGGCCCGTGGGAGGTGAAGGAGGGCCCCGGCCGCCTGCTCGACATCGACCTCTACCTGCAGATGGGCCACCTGCTGTCGGGCGCCTCGGCGCCAACCGTCGCGGCGCTGCGCGAGGTCGGCTGGCTGTCGGACGATGACGCGGAAACGCTGTCCGACGCGCGCAATCTGATGCGCTGCGTGCAGGCCATCGCGCGCGTGGCGCTGGAGCCGGGCCACGATCCGATCGAGGCCGGTCCCGGCTTCTCCGAGGTTCTGCTGCAGCATGTGCACGAGCCCGATCTGGTGACGTTGCAGGCGCAACTCGCCGATTGCGCGCGCGCGGCGGCCCGGCTGATCGACGGCCACCTGCCGCAATGAGCCTGCCCATCGTCTACCACCCCGATTACATGGCCCTGCTGCGGCCCAACCACCGCTTCCCAATGTCGAAATACGGCTACCTGCGGGCGGAGCTGATCCGGCAGCGCCTGCTGCCGCCGACCGGCGGCTACATCGCTCCCGCCCCCGCGAGCGAGGGTCAGGTCGCCGCGGCGCATGGCTGGGACTACACCCACCGCGCCTTCACCGCCCGACTGACCGAGGCAGAGGTGCGCGAGATCGGCCTGCCTCAGACCCCGGCGGTGCTGCGCCGCGCGCGGCTGGCAAGCGCGGGCACCACGCTCGCCGCCCGGCTCGCCATCGAGCATGGTATCGCGGTCAATCTCGCGGGCGGCTCTCACCATGCCGGGCCGGGCAAGGGGGCGGGGTTCTGCGTATTCAACGACGTGGCCATCGCCGCGCGCGCGCTGGTGGGCGAGGGGCAGCTTTCGCGGATCCTCGTCGTCGATTGCGACGTGCACCAAGGGGACGGCACCGCGCGGATCTTCGAGGGCGACGCGTCGGTCTTCACGCTGTCGCTGCACGCCGAGAAGAACTACCCGGCGCGCAAGGCACGCTCCGATCTCGATTTCGGCCTGCCCGACGGGCTGCGGGATGCGGCCTATCTCGAAGTGCTGCGCGAGGTGCTTGCCCCGCTCTGGGACCGGGTGCGCCCGCAGATCGTCTTCTACAACGCGGGCGTCGATCCGCATGAGGACGACCGGCTGGGGCGGCTGTCGCTCAGCGACGACGGGCTTTCGGCGCGCGACGCGTTGGTGCTGGGGGAGGCGCGGGCGCGCGACATCCCCGTGGTGGGCGTGATCGGCGGCGGCTACGGCCCCGACCCCGATGCGATCGCCCGGCGCCATGCACTGATGGTCGCCGCTGCCGCACGGCTTGCCGCGGCCTGACTTGCGCTTGCCTGACGCTTGGGCAATCGTCGCCGGCGAGGAGGACACCCGATGGACACCCGACTAGGCTGCTGGCTCGACATTCCCAGCCCCCATGTCGCCGAGATCGTCGGCCAGACCGGCTTCGACTGGGCACTGATTGACTGCGAGCACGGACCGATCGGGATCGAGACGGCGAGCGTGATGATGATGGCCCTGCGCGGGACGCGGACCATGCTGCGCGTGCCGGATCTCGACGAAGGCTGGATCAAGCGCGCGCTCGACACCGGCGCGCAGTCCGTGATGGTCCCGAATATCAAAAGCGCCGAGGAGGCCGCCGCGGCAGTCCGCTTCTTTCACTACGCCCCCGCCGGATCGCGCGGCGAGGCGCAGAGCGTGATCCGCGCCGCGCGCTGGGGACGCGATGCGGCAGCCTACGCCGCCGACTGGCCCGGCGCGCATGAGCTGATCGTCCAGATCGAGACGCCGCAGGCCCTCGCCGAGGTCGATGCCATCGCCGCGACGCCTGGCGTCGACATGCTGTTCCTCGGCCCCGCCGATTTCGCGGCGAGCTCGGGCCTTTCCAAGGATGCGCCCGAAGTGCTCGACGCGGCCCGCGAGATCGCGCGCGCGGCGACGGCCGCCGGAAAAAGGTCCGGTTCGGTCCTTTTCCCCGCGGGGAATGTCGAGGCCCTTGTCGAACTGGGCATGACCGATATCTCCATCGCATCCGACGTGGCCGTTCTGGCGGGGGCGCTGGATTCGACGCTAGCAGCCGTCAATAGGTAGTGAAATGCCACTTACAGACGCCAACAACGACGACCCGCGCGGCCTGATCGCCGAGGCGTACCGCATGGAGATCGGGTCGGAGGATTGCCGCTCGATCTTCTTCGACTGGGCGCTGGGGGAGGCAGGGCCGGAGCTGGAGGCGAAACTGGAGCGTCTCATCGCGCGCCATACGTCCCGCCAGCCCGATCACCCGATGAGCGCCGTCTTGATCGAGGGGCGCGGCACCGCCACCGCGCGCCGTCGCGGCGGGCGGTCCGGGCGGGTGCGCTGAGGCGCGATCGGTCGCAGGGCATGCCGGGAACCCGACGCCCCCGTGCGGACTTTCGCCTTCATGAGATTGCGTCACGTCAACGATAGCGAACCGGGGCTGAGCCGCAGGCGGGCAGGGCGGGGCTTCGCCTATTACGACGAAGGCACATTGGTGCGCGATCCGGCGGTGAAGGCGCGGATCGCCTCGCTCGCCATCCCGCCCGCCTATGACGATGTCTGGATCTGCCGCACGGCGGACGGGCATCTGCAGGCGACGGGCCGCGACGTGAAGGGCCGCAAGCAGTACCGCTATCACCCCGACTGGCACGCGGCGCAGACCGAGCAGAAATTCTCCGAGCTGGTGGCGTTCTCGCGGATGCTGCCGGACCTGCGCGCGCATGTCGCGCAGGAGATGCGGCGTCGCAATCTTGGCCGGGACCGGGTTCTCGCCACGGTCGTCTATCTGCTCGAAAGGGCGCATATCCGCATCGGCAACGAGGCCTACACACGCGAGAACGGCAGTTTCGGACTGACCACCCTGCGGCCCGAGCATGTGCAGGCGAACGGGCGCAGCGTGCGGTTCCGCTTCAAGGGCAAGTCGGGGCAGCTGCGCGACTTCAAGCTGGACGACGGTCGGGTAACCGGGCTGGTGCGCAAGTTGAGCGACTTGCCGGGACAGGACCTGTTCCAGTGGGAGGACGAGGACGGCGTGCATGACGTGAAGTCCGAGCATGTGAACGCGTGGCTGCAGGAGGTCACGGGCGCGGAGCTCACCGCCAAGATCTTCCGCACCTGGGCGGGTACGGTGCTTTGCGCCGACCGGCTGGCACGCGGAGCGGAGAGCGTGCTGGAGGGGGTCGATCATGCGGCCGAGGCGCTCGGCAACACGCGGGCGGTGGCGCGGTCGAGCTATATCCACCCGGCGGTGATCGACGCCTTCGAGGCCGGGCGCTGGCCGGGACGGCGAAAGCTCGACGGCCCGCCGCTGGGCGATGGCGCGTTGAGTGCCACCGAGAAGGCGGTGGTTCGGCTGATCGCATAAGGCCCGACGATGGGCGACGGCTTCGGCTCGGATCCGCGCTATCCGGCTTCGATCGCAGACCTCAACATTTCCAAGGCCTGCGCGACAGTTGCCGCCCGAACTTCAGACCGTCCCAACGCGCCGAACTGCTTTTCGACCGCAACCGTTTCCGCGCGCGTGGCGCAGGCGAAATGCACCAGCCCCTCGGGCTTCTCCTCCGACCCGCCCGGCCCCGCGACGCCGGTGATCGCGACGGTCACGTCCGCTTCGGACGCTGCGAGCGCGCCTTCGGCCATCTGGCGGGCGACGACCTCCGAGACCGCGCCGTAACGGTCGAGCGCGTCCTGCGTCACGCCCAGCATCGCGATCTTGGAGGGGTAAGAATAGGTCACGAAGCCCCGGTCAAACACGTCCGACGATCCCGGCACCTCGGTCAGCGCCCCGGCCAGCAGGCCTCCCGTGCAGCTTTCGGCCACGGCGATGCGCCAGCCGCGCGCGCGGGCGGCGGCGAGCACGTCCGCCGCGTTCACATCACCACCAGATGCGCGAGCGCGCCGAGCACCCCGACGCAGATCCCGGCCATGATCCCGGCGAACACGTCGTCGAGCATGACCCCGAGCGCGCCGCCCGTGCGGTCCGCCCAGCCGACCGGACCCGGCTTCCAGATGTCGAACAGGCGAAACAGCGCGAAGCCCAGCACGAAGCCCGGCCAGGCGAAGGACCACGGGTCCGCCCCCATCCACCACAGCCCGAAGCTGAGCGGATACATCGCGATCCACTGGCCGACGACCTCGTCGATGACGATCCAGCCCGGATCGTGCGCGGCCTCGCGCGCCTCGATCCGCGCGGTGGCCCAGTAGCCCGCACCGAAGGCGACGGCAGTGGCGAGCAGGACGAGCGGGAACTGCCCCAGCCCGTGCAGAACCCAGAACACCGGCAGGGCGGCGAGGCTGCCCCAGGTTCCCGGCGCCTTGGGCAGCAGGCCGACGAAGCCGAACGTGGCGATCGCGCGGGCCATCATGGCAACAGCACCGTGGCCGACGCCATCGCGGCGATCCCCTCGCCGCGACCGGGGAAACCCAGCCCTTCGGAGGTCGTGGCCTTTACGCTCATCCGGTCGACCGGCAGGTCGCACAAGCCCGCGATCACCTCGCGCATGGCGCTGGCGTGGGGGCCGATCTTGGGCTGCTCGCAGATGATCGTGCAGTCGAGATGGGCGATCCGCCCACCGCGCTCGGCCACCCGCTCGACCGCCTTTTTCAGGAAGATGTCGCTCGCCGCGCCCTTCCACTGCGGGTCCGAGGGCGGGAACCACTGGCCGATATCGCCCTCGGCCAGCGCGCCGAAGATGGCGTCGGTGATGGCGTGCATCGCGACATCCGCGTCCGAATGGCCGCTGAGCGCGCGGTCATGCGCGATCTCGACGCCGCAAAGCGTGACGCCCGATCCTTCGACCAGGCGGTGAACGTCGAAGCCGGTTCCCGTGCAGGGGGTCATGGTAAGGCTCCTTTGCGCGCGGGCGAGGTCCGCGCGGGTTGTGATCTTGAAATTCTGCTCGTCGCCGGGGGTGGTGACGACCTCGATCCCTGCCTTGCGTGCGACGGAGACGTCGTCGGGCAGGTCATGGCCGTTCCCGGCATGGGCGGCGTGGATAGCGGCGAAGTCGAACCCCTGTGGCGTCTGCGCGCGGGTCAGCAGGTCGCGCGGGCGCGGGGCGTCGATCCGGTCGCCCTCGACCGTCCACAACGCATCGACCACCGGCAGCACGGGGCAGGCGCCCTGGGCGCCGTCCTTCAGTGCCGTCAACACGCCGTCCACGAGGGCCGCGCCGACGAAGGGACGGGCGCCATCGTGGATCAGCACGTGATCGGGCGGATCCGCGGCCAGCGCCTCCAGCCCCGCCCGCACGCTTTGCGCACGCGTCTCGCCGCCCATGACTGGGGCAGGCAGGTCGAGATCCCGTGCAGCGCGGTCGTAGAGATCCATGTCGTAGGGATGGATGACCACCTGTACCCGGTCGACCAGCCGCGCCATCGCGCGCAGCGTGTGGGCCAGCACCGGCTCCCCGCCGAGGTCGAGATATTGCTTGGGCACGTCGCCGCCCATCCGGCGGCCGCGTCCGGCGGCGACGATGATGGCGGCGGTGCGCATGGCGGCTCCGTCAGCGAGACTCGGGGAGCGGCAGGATGTGGCAAAGCAGGCAGGGGCGCAAGATGGACGGCATCGGTTGATCGTGCCTCAATTCTGGGCTATCGCGGACTTCTGCACAGGAAATCGGCAATGACCCTGAAGATCGGCCCGCTGGCCCTCGACACGAACGTGCTTCTCGCGCCGCTCGCCGGGATCACCGACCTGCCGTTCCGGCGGCTGGTGCACCGCTTCGGCGCGGGCCTCGTGGTGTCGGAGATGGTGGCGAGCCAGGAAATGGTGCAGGCCCGTCCCTCGGCCCGCGCGCGGGCGGAGGTGCACGGCGACCTCGGCGCCGCGAGCGTGCAGATCGCGGGGCGCGAGGCCTACTGGATGGCCGAATGCGCGAAGCTGGTCGCGGATCGCGGCGCGCGCGTCGTCGACATCAACATGGGCTGTCCGGCCAAGAAGGTGACGAACGGCTATTCCGGCTCGGCCCTGATGCGCGAGCCCGACCACGCGCTGCGCCTGATCGAGGCGGTGGTCGGCGCGGTCGACGTGCCCGTGACGCTGAAGATGCGGCTGGGCTGGGACGGTGACAGCCACAACGCGCCCGAGATCGCCCGGCGGGCCGAGGCGGCGGGCGTCCGGATGATCGTGATCCACGGGCGCACGCGGTGTCAGTTCTACAAGGGGCAGGCGGATTGGCACGCGATCCGCGCGGTGGTCGATGCGGTGGACGTGCCGGTGATCGCCAATGGCGACGTCGTCGACGCGGTCTCGGCCCGCGCGGCGCTCTCCGCCTCGGGTGCGGCAGGGCTGATGGTCGGGCGCGGCGCGCAGGGCCGCCCCTGGCAGATCGCGCGCATCGCCGCGGCGCTGAGTGGCGCGCCCGCGCCGCTCGTGCCGCAGGGTTCCGCCCTGACCGACCTGATCTGCGAGCATCACGCCGCGATGCTCAACTTCTACGGGATCGAGATGGGTCTGAAATGCGCGCGCAAGCATCTGGGCTGGTACATGGACGACCTTGCCACGCCTGCGCCGCTGCGGCGCGAGATCCTGACCGCCGCCGATCCCGCGAAGATCCCCGCGCTGATCGCGATGGCGGTCGGCGATGCAGGGCGGGTGGCGGCATGAGCCTCGATTACGAACTCGTCTGGAACGCCCAGACCTATCCGTCGCTGATCGTCGGTGCGCAGGGCGAGATCCGCAACGCCAATCTCGCGGCCGAGAACTATCTGGGCCTGTCCGAACGCCAGATGCGCGGGCGGCAGCTGTCGCGCTTTCTCGGCGATGGCGCGGTCCTGCTCGACATGGTGGCGCAGGCGCGGGCGCGCGGCGTGTCCTATGCCCAGCACGATATCGAACTGGCGTGGAAGGATCGCAAGCCCCGCCTCGCCCATGTGCAGGTCGCCCCGATCGACGGCGGGCTGGTCATGCTGCAACTCCAACCGCGCACCATCGCGGAGAAGATGGACCGCTCGCTTTCCTCGCGCTCGGCCGCGCGCTCGGTCACGGGGATGGCGGCGATGCTGGCGCACGAGATCAAGAATCCGCTCGCCGGCATCTCCGGGGCCGCGCAGCTATTGGCCATGAACCTCGCCGATGACGACCGGGAGCTGACGACCCTGATCCGCGAGGAATGCGCCCGGATCGAGGCGCTGCTCGCCCGCGTCGAGCAGTTCGGCGACCTGCGACCCGTCGCGCGCGACCCGGTCAACGTGCACGATGTGCTGAACCGGGCGAAGATGTCGGCACAGGCGGGCTTCGCCAAGGGGGTCCGCTTCGTCGAGGATTACGACCCCTCCCTGCCGCCGACGCCGGGCGATGGCGACCAGCTGATGCAGGTCATGCTCAACCTCATCAAGAACGCTGCGGAGGCCGCCCCCAAGATCGGCGGCATGATCACCCTGCGCACGGCCTATCGCCCCGGCGTGATGCTGAGCCTGCCCGGCGGCGGGCGTGAGAGCCTGCCGCTGGAGATCAGCATCCTCGACAATGGCAACGGCGTGCCGCCCGAGATCAAGGCCGACCTGTTCGAGCCATTTGTCAGCACCAAGGCGGCGGGATCGGGCCTCGGCCTCGCGCTGGTGTCGAAGATCGTCGACCAGCATGGCGGCGTCGTGGAATGCGAGAGCGAGCCGGGCTGGACCGCGTTCCGCCTGCTCTTGCCCATCTGGAAGGAGAAAGCCTGATGGACGGAACCATCCTGCTCGCCGATGACGACCGCGCGATCCGCACGGTGTTGAGCCAGGCGCTGACCCGCGCGGGCTGCCGCGTCCGGGCCACGGGCTCGGCCAACACGCTGTGGCGCTGGGTCGAGGAGGGCGAGGGCGACATCGTCGTGACGGACGTGATGATGCCCGATGGCGACGGGCTGGACCTGCTGCCCGCCATCCGGCGCAAGCGGCCCGACCTGCCGGTCATCGTGATGAGCGCCCAGAACACGGTGATGACCGCGATCCGCGCGGCGGAGGCGGGGGCCTACGAATATCTGCCCAAGCCCTTCGACCTCAAGGAGGTGCTCGACCAGGTGCGCAAGGGGCTGGGGCAGAAGCAGCGCCCCTCCGAGCGGCCCGCGGCGGTCGATCCGCTGCACGAGAACCTGCCGCTGATCGGGCGTTCTGCCGCGATGCAGGACGTCTACCGCATCATGGCGCGGCTGATGAACACTAATCTCAGCGTGATGATCACGGGCGAGAGCGGCACCGGCAAGGAACTGGTCGCCAAGGCCCTGCACAATTTCGGCGGGCGCAAGGAGGGGCCGTTCGTCGCGCTCAACATGGCCGCCATCCCGCGCGAGTTGATCGAGAGCGAGCTCTTCGGCCACGAGAAGGGCGCCTTCACCGGCGCGACCGAGCGCCATACCGGACGGTTCGAGAATGCCTCGGGCGGGACGCTGTTCCTCGACGAGATCGGCGACATGCCCGCCGATGCGCAGACCCGCCTGCTGCGTGTGTTGCAGGAGGGTGAGTTCACACGGATCGGCGGGCGCCAGCCGATTCCGGCCAACGTGCGCATCATTGCCGCGACCCATCAGGACTTGCGCGCCCTGATCGAGGAAGGGCGGTTCCGCGAGGATCTGTTCTACCGGCTCAATGTCGTGCCGGTGCGCCTGCCGCCCCTGCGCGACCGGCTGGAGGACATCCCCGATCTCGCCCGCGCCTTCCTCGCGCGGGCCGAGAGCGAGGGCCTGCCGCGCAAGTCGATCTCGACCACCGCGCTCGATGCGCTCAAGCAGGAGAGCTGGACCGGCAACGTGCGCGAGCTGGAGAACCTGATGCGCCGCCTCGCGGTCCTGTGCCCCGATGACGTGATCTCGCAGGCCGACGTGCTGGAGGAGTTGTCCGCCCGCCCAGCCGTGGCCACCCCGCGCGCCGGGGCCGACGGGCAGCGTCTGGGCGAGGCGGTGGAGAGCCATCTGGAGCGCTATTTCGCGCTGCATGGCGACGAGCTGCCGCCGCCCGGACTTTACGACCGCATCCTGCGCGAGGTCGAGATGCCGCTGATCGCGCTGGCGCTGTCGGCGACGCGCGGCAACCAGGTGAAGACCGCTGACCTGCTCGGCATCAACCGCAACACGCTGCGCAAGAAGATCCGCGACCTTGACATCCCGGTCACACGCGGGAAGAAGTTGTCGTAGTTTTGCAACAGGCGCCCGAAAGGCCCCGAGCATCGTGTTGATGAGTAACCGCCGATTCTGGCTACGCGCGATGTCGCGCGTCGAGACCTGGCGCAGGCGGCGCGCGGTGCGTTCGACCATGACCTTCCTGATCGTGGCGCTCGGCCCCGTGCTCGCCTTCGCGACCTGGGCCGCCTTCGACGGGATCGGGTCGAGCACCTCCGACCTGTTGCGGCTCGTCCTGACGCTGGACCTCGTCTACATCATCGCGCTGGCCGGACTGGTCGCGCACCGGATCGCGGGCATGGTCGCCGCGCGCCGCGCCCGCTCCGCCGGGTCGCGGCTGCACTCGCGGTTGACCACCGTCTTCGCCATCGTGGCGCTGGGGCCGACCATCCTCGTCGCCGTCTTCGCTGCGATCACGGTGAATTTCGGTCTGGAGGGCTGGTTTTCCGAGCGGGTGCAGCGCGTCGTCGGCAACAGTTTCGCGGCCGCGCAGGCCTACGAAACCGAGCATCGCGAGAACCTCGTCGCCGATGCGCAGCTGCTCGCCGATTACCTCGACCGCAACAAGGCGCGCTATCCCCTGATCACGCCGGCGGAACTGCGCGAATTGCTGTCCGCGGGGCAGGCGCAGATGCAGCGGGAGCTGGCCGAGGCTTATATCATCGACGGAGCGGCGCAGTTGCAGGCGCGCGGCAACCTCTCCTACCTGTTCGGATATGAGCCGCCGACGCCCGCTCTGCTCGACACCGCGCGCGTCTCGGGCGATCCGGTCATCATCGAGGATTGGGAGGCGTCGGAGTTCCGCGCGCTGATCCATCTGGGCAGCTTCGCCGACCGCTATCTCTACGTGACGCGAAACGTGGACGGCAAGATTCTGGAACTGCTGGATGAAACGCAGTCCACGGTCATGCTCTACCGCCAGCTGGAGACGGATCGGGGCGAGCTTTTGTTCGAGTTCGCGCTGATCTATCTGGGCTTCGCGCTGATCGTGGTGCTGGCGGCGATCTGGCTGGCCTTCTGGTTCGCCGACCGGCTGTCGCGGCCCGTCGCCCGGCTGGCGGGGGCGGCGGCGCAGGTCGGCTCGGGCAATTTCGACATGCGCGTGAAGGAGGAGAGCGGCGAGGACGAGATCGCCATGCTCGGCCGCGCCTTCAACCGCATGACCGCGCAGGTCAAGCGGCAGCGCGACGCGCTGGTCGCCGCCGGGGCCGAGAGCGAGCAGGCGCGCCAGCTGTTCGAGACCGTGCTGTCGGGCGTCAGCGCGGGCGTGATCGGGCTCGACCCCGACGGGCGGGTCGAGGTCGCCAACGACGCGGTCTTCGCCATCCTGGGGTTGGAGCGCGGCGCGCTCGACGACCGGCCATTGGCCGAGGCGATCCCCGAGTTCGAGGCCCCCTTCCGCAAGCTGCTGGATGAGGGCCGCGACAGCGTGCAGGTGCAGATTGCGCTGGAGACCCCGAACCGCGAGGAACAGCTGCTGGTGCGCATCGCGCGGCACCGGCTGGCGGGCGGGCGCGACGGCTTCGTCGTCACCTTCGACGCGATCACCGACCTGATGAGCGCGCAGCGCATGGCCGCCTGGGGCGACGTGGCCCGCCGCATCGCGCACGAGATCAAGAACCCGCTGACGCCGATCCAGCTCGCCGCCGAGCGGATGAAGCGCAAATACGGCCGCAAGCTGGACGAGGACGACGCCGCGGGCCTTGCCCAGTATTCCGACGTGATCGTGCGCCAGACCGGCGACCTGCGCCGGATCGTCGACGAGTTCAGTCAGTTCGCCCGCATGCCCGAGCCGCGCAAGGCTCCCGCCGATCTGGTCAAGCTGGTGCGCGACGCGGTGCTGCTGCGCCAGAACGGGCCGGAGGAGGTGGCGATCGTCAGCGACCTGCCACCCGGCCCCGTGATGATCGACGCGGACGAGACCATGCTGGACCAGGCGCTCAACAACTTGTTGAAGAACGCCGCGGAAGCCATTGAAACCCGTGTCGAAAAGACAGGGGATGCCGTCGAGGGCCGAATCCGCGTCTCCCTTGACATCGGCGACGGGACGGCCACCCTCCGCCTGACCGATAACGGGGTGGGCCTTCCCGAAGGCCCGGCGGAGCGGCTGTTCGAGCCCTACGTGACCCACCGGGACAAGGGAACGGGACTGGGATTGCCGATCGTGCGCAAGATCGTCGAGGAACATGGCGGCACGCTGGTGCTGCAGCAGGCGGGGGCCGATGCACCCGAACCCGGGCAGGGTGCCGAGGCGGTGCTGGTGCTGCCCCTGATCGACGGCGCGGGCCGGACCGAGTTAGCGAGCGAGACTGAACATGCCTGACAGTGCCAATTCGGACATCCTGATCGTCGATGACGAAAGCGATATCCGTGAGCTGATCGCGGATATCCTGGAGGACGAGGGCCATGGCGCGCGCACCGCCCGCGACGCCGACACCTGCATGGCCGAAATGAACACCCGCGCGCCCGACCTGATGATCCTCGACATCTGGCTGAAGGACAGCCGCATGGACGGGATCGAGATCCTCAAGACCGTCAAGCGCGACAATCCTTCGGTGCCTGTCATCATCATCTCGGGCCACGGCAATATCGAGATCGCCGTCGCCGCGGTGAAGCAGGGCGCCTACGACTTCATCGAAAAGCCGTTCAACATCGACAAGCTGTTGATGACCGTGAACCGGGCGCTGGAAACCTCGCGCCTGCGGCGGGAGAATGCGGCGCTCAGGACGCAGAGCGGCCCGCGCACCGAGCTGATCGGCAATGGCGGCGCGATCCGCGCCCTGCGCCAGCAGCTGGACCGGGTGGCCAAGTCCAAGGGCCGGGTGCTGTTGAGCGGCCCGCCCGGATCGGGCAAGGACGTGGCCGCGCGCTATCTGCACGCACAATCCGACCGGGCCGATCAGCCCTTCGTCATCGTGCCCTCCGCCACGATCGAGCCCGACCGGATGGAGGAGGTGCTGTTCGGCGTCGAGCACGAGGGCCGCGCCCACGATCCGGGCCTGTTCGAACGGGCGCATGGCGGCACGCTGTTCTTCGACGAGGTGGCCGACATGCCGCCCGTGACGCAAGGCAAGATCCTGCGCGTGCTGGTCGACCAGGCCTTCACCCGCATCAACGGGGCGGACACGGTGCGCGTGGACGTGCGCGTCGTCTCGGCCACCAACAAGAACCTCAACCACGAGATCGAGCAAGGCCGGTTCCGCCAGGACCTCTATCACCGCCTCAACGTCGTGCCGCTGGAGGTGCCGGGCCTCGACAGCCGGCGCGAGGACATCCCGCTTCTGGTCGAGTACTTCACCAAGCAGCTCAACGAGGAGCAGGGCCTGCCGATGCGCGAGCTGTCCGAGGACGCCGCCGCCATGTTCCAGACGCTGCCCTGGCCCGGCCATGTCCGCCAGCTGCGCAACATGATCGAGCGGATCCTGATCCTCGGCCCCGACGAGGGCGAGATCGCGGTCAGCGAGCTGCCGCAGGAGACCGACGGCGCCGAGCCGGGCGGGCGCGATGCGCTCAGCGCGGCGCTGGCGGGCCTGCCCCTGCGCGAGGCGCGGGAGGTGTTCGAGCGCGAATACCTGATCGCGCAGATCAACCGGTTCTCCGGCAATATCTCGCGCACCGCCAATTTCGTCGGCATGGAGCGCTCCGCCTTGCACCGGAAGCTGAAATCGCTCGGCATCGTCACCCTGTCGCGCGGCGGCACCCGCATGGCCGCCATCGAGGATGAGGAGGATGGCGATGAAGTCTGACGCAGACAGGCGCGCGCGATGAAGGTCATCGTCTGCGGCGCGGGGCAGGTGGGCTGGCAGATCGCCCGGCACCTGGCTTCCGAAAACAACGACATCACCGTGGTCGACAACGATCCCGGCCTGGTGCGTCAGATCACGGATTCGCTCGACGTGGGCGGCATCACCGGCTTCGCCTCGCACCCGGACGTGCTGGAACGGGCGGGCGCGCGTGACGCGGACATGATCATCGCCGCGACCTTCTCGGACGAGGTGAACATGATCGCCTGCCAGGTCGCGCATTCCGTCTTCACCGTCCCGCGCAAGATCGCGCGGGTGCGCGCGCAGAGCTATCTTGATCCCGAATGGTCCGACATCTACCGGCAGGACCACATGCCGATCGACGTCATCATCTCGCCGGAAAAGGAAGTGGCCGAGGCCGCCCTTCGCCGCCTCTCCGCGCCCGCCGCCTTCGAGATCCACGGCTTCTTCGACAACACGGTACAGCTTCTGGGCCTGACGCTGGACGAGGACTGCCCGGTGCTCAACACGCCGCTGCGACAGTTGACCGAGCTGTTCTCCACCCTGCGTGCCTATGTGGTGGGCATTCGCACCGGCAACCGGCGGCTGCGGGTCGCCGACAGTGACGACCAGCTCTTCGCGGGCGACCAGATCTACCTCTTCGCCGCGAACGAGGACGTGGACCGCACGCTGGAGATCTTCGGCAAGTCGGCGAGCGCGGGCAATCGCGCGCTGATCCTCGGCGGCGGCAATGTCGGCCTCGGCGTCGCCAAGGCGCTGGAGGCGCAGGGCAAGCGCACGCGGCTCAAGGTGATCGAGCGCGACCGCACACGCGCGGAATTCGCCGCCGATGCACTGGAGCGGACGATCGTCCTGAACGGCGACGGGCTCGACAAGGATATCCTGGAAGAGGCGGGGATCGAGAGCATCGACAGTTTCCTCGCCGTCACCGACGACGACAAGACCAACCTGTTGTCCTGCGCACGGGCGAAATCGCTGGGCGCGAAGCTGACGGTCTGCCTGATCAACGATCCCTCGCTGGCACCGCTGATGCAGCCGCTCGGCATCGACGCATATATCAACCCGCGTGGCACCACGGTCAGCTCGATCCTGCGCCATGTCCGCCACGGGCGCATCCGCGCCGTCTATTCGGTGGGCGATGCGGAGGCGGAGGTGATCGAGGCGCAGGTCCTCTCGACCTCCTCGATCGCGGGCAAGCGGGTGCGCGACACCCACATGCCGGAGGGCGCCATCATCGGCGCGATCCGCAAGGGGCGCGAGCTGGTCATCCCGCGGGCCGAGACCGTGATCGCCGAAGGCGACAGCGTCACCATCTTCGCGATGGCCGGGCAGGTCCCGCAGGTGGAGCGGATGTTCCGCGTCTCGGTCGACTTCTTCTGATGCTGCCCTGGCACCGGCTGCCGCTGTTCATCTACCTGCTCGCGGGCAGCGGGGCCGTGATGCTGGTGACCAGCGTGCTGGGCTACATGCTCGACGATCACGACAGCGCGCGGCCCTTCTTCTACGGCGCGTGGCTGACCTTCTTCCTTTGCGCGCTGTTCGGGCTGGCGCTCGCGAACCGTCGCGGGCGTGTGACTGCGCGCTCACACCTGCTCACGCTGATGGGGGCCTATCTCGTCCTGCCGGTCTGGCTGATGCTGCCGCTCATCGCCGTGGTGCCGACGCTGACGCCGATGGTCGCCTATTTCGAGGCGATCTCGGCCCTGACCACCACTGGCGCGACTGTCTTCGATAGGCCCGAGTCGGTGCCGGTCACCGTCCATCTCTACCGCGGCCTCGTGGCGTGGAGCGGCGGCTTCCTGATCCTGCTCGCGGCGGTCGCGATCATGCTGCCGCTCAATATAGGCGGCTTCGAGGTGCAGGCGGTCATCACCGGGCGCAAGCGGGCGACCGCGCGCAATCACCTCGCGATGGCCGATGCGGGCGAGCGGCTGTCGCGCGCGGCCAGCATCGTCGCCCCGGTCTACGTCACGCTGACGGCTGCGCTGATGATCCTGCTGATGCTGATGGGGCAGGGCCCGGTCAAGGCGGGCATGACGGCGATGGCGGTGCTCTCCACCTCCGGCATCCTGCCGGTCTCCAACGTCTCGGCGGCCGGTGGCAGCGCGGGGGCCGAGATCGCGATGGCGCTGTTCCTGCTGATCGGGGCCACGGCCATCGTCTACGACCCGCGCCGCCGGATGAGCGTCGAGCAGGTCGGCCGCGACCCCGAACTGCGCCTGCTGATCGCCATCTGCCTGATCCTGCCCGGCGCCCTGTTCCTGCGGCACTGGATCGGCGCGCTGGAACTCGACGGCAGCGGGCAGAGCGTCAATCAGGTGGTGCTGGCAATCCGGGCCGCCTGGGGGGCGCTCTTCACCGTGCTTTCTTTCCTCACGACCTTCGGGCTGGAGAGCGCCTATTGGGACGACGCACAGCGCTGGTCGGGCCTGCCGACGCCGGGCATCTTGCTGATGGGCCTGTCGATGATAGGCGGCGGGGTCGCCACCACCGCGGGCGGGGTGAAGCTGTTGCGGATCTACGCGCTCTACCGCCACGGGGAGCGGGAGCTGCGCCGTCTCACGCTGCCCCATTCCGTGGGCGGGGCCGGGGCCACGGCGCGGCGGATCCGGACGCAAGGCGCGTTCATCGCCTGGATCTTCCTGATGCTGTTCCTCGCGACGCTCGCGGTCACGATGCTGGCCCTGACGGCGGCGGGACTGCCCTTCGAGGAGGCATTGCGCGCGGGCACCGCGTCGCTGACCAATACCGGGCCGGGCTACCTGATCCTGCATGACGCGCCGCGTCGCTATGCCGATTTCGCGCCCGTGGTGCACATGATCCTTGCGGGCGCGATGGTGCTCGGTCGGCTCGAGACGCTGGCCCTGATCGCCTTGCTCAATCCCGGCTTCTGGCGCAGTTGATCGTACGGTTTTTTCGCGTCGCCCACTGGAAATACCCGCGCGTTCGACCCACTATGGAGACCTGAACAAGAAACGATCCGCGAAACACGGGTTTCGCCAACTTCGGAGTGTGTGGCATGGCCGGCGACAAGCAGAACCTTCAGGACGCTTTCCTCAACAACGTGCGCAAGGCGAAGATCCCGGTGACGATCTTCCTCGTCAACGGCGTGAAGCTTCAGGGCGTCATCACTTGGTTCGACAATTTCTGCGTGCTCCTGCGCCGCGACGGACAGAGCCAGCTCGTCTACAAGCACGCGATCTCCACCATCATGCCGTCCCAGCCGGTGAACCTCTACGAACCCGATGCAGATTGAGGATACCGCGCGTCAGCCGACGCGCACCGTCGTCCTTCATCCCGACCTGCGACGGCAGGCCCAGCGGCGTGCGCCCGAGAACGCGCTGGCCGAGGCCGTGTCGCTGGCCGAGGCGCTCGGCGATCTCGACGTGATCGCGGCGCGCGTGGTGCCGGTCCCGGCGCCGCGGGCGGGCTACCTCTTTGGCTCCGGCAAGACCGACGAGCTGTCCGACTGGCTGCGGGGGGAGGAGATCGAGCTCGTCGTCATCGACGGCCCCGTGACCCCCGTGCAGCAGCGCAACCTCGAAAAGGCGTGGAAGTGCAAGATCCTCGACCGGACCGGCCTGATCCTGGAGATCTTCGCCGACCGGGCGCAGACGCGCGAGGGCGTCCTGCAGGTGGAGCTTGCGGCCCTCGGCTACCAGCGCACGCGGCTGGTGCGGTCCTGGACCCACCTCGAACGCCAGCGCGGCGGCCTCGGCTTCGTCGGCGGCCCCGGCGAGACGCAGATCGAGGCGGATAGGCGCGCGCTCGACGAACGGATCAACCAGATCCGCCGCGCGCTGGAAAAGGTCGTGAAGACCCGTGGCCTGCACCGCAAGGCGCGGGCCAAGGTGCCCTATCCTATCGTGGCCCTCGTCGGCTATACCAATGCCGGTAAATCGACGCTGTTCAACCGGTTGAGCGGTGCGGACGTGATGGCCAAGGACATGCTCTTCGCCACGCTCGACCCGACCATGCGCGCTATCGAGCTGCCTTCGGGGCAGAAGGTGATCCTGTCGGACACGGTGGGCTTCATCTCCGACCTGCCCACGCAGCTCGTCGCCGCCTTCCGCGCAACGCTGGAGGAGGTGCTGGACGCCGATCTGATCCTGCACGTGCGCGACATCTCCCATCCCGAAAGCGAGGCGCAGGCGGCGGACGTGCGCGACATCCTCGAAAGCCTCGGCGTCAGCGAGGCGCGGCGCGACGAGATGATCGAGGTCTGGAACAAGGTCGACCTGCTGGGCGAGGGCGAGCTCGCCGCCGCAGAGCGCGTGGCCGAACGCCATGCGCGCCACATCGCCGTCTCCGCCGTGACGGGCCGCAATGTCGATGCGCTGCTCGAGCAGATAGACGAGGCGGTCAGCGACCCGATCCTGACCGAGGAGCTGAACCTGCCCGTCAGCGCGGGCGAGGCGCTGGCCTGGCTGCACGCGCGCAAGCTGGTGCAGACGACCGAGACACGCGACCTGCGGATGCTGACCGGGGTGGAATGGACCCGCAAGCAGAAGGACCAGTTCTTCAAGCAGTTCCGCGAAGCGCTCTGACCCCGCGCGGGCTGCCGGGGGTCAGGCCTCCGTCAGCCCCTCGCGCGACAGCGCATCCGTGCGCGGCATCAGCGAGATCAGCTCGCGCGTGTAGTCGCTCTCGGGCGCCTCGAACAGCGTCTCCGTCTCCGCCACTTCCAGCAGCTTTCCGCCCTTCAGCACGCCGACCCGGTCGCACATCTGGCGCACCACCGGCAGGTCGTGGCTGATGAACAGCATGGTCAGGCCCAGATGCTCCTGCAGATCCTTGAGGATGTTGAGGATCTGCGCCTGGATCGACACGTCGAGCGCGCTGGTCGGCTCGTCGCAGATCAGGAAGCGCGGCTGCGTCGCCAGCGCCCGCGCGATGGAGATGCGCTGCCGCTGCCCGCCCGAGAACTCGTGCGGGTATTTGCGCCCCGCATCGGCGCCGAGGCCCACGCGGTCGAGCAGTTCGGCCACGCGAGCGGGAATCTCCGCCTTGGGGATCGTCCCCAGATGCCGCGCGGGCTCCGTCACGATCGCATCGACCCGGTGGCGTGGATTGAGCGAGCTGAACGGATCCTGGAAGATCATCTGGATCTGGCGGCGATACTCGGTCAGGTCGGCGCCCGTGGCATCGTCCACCCGATCGCCCGCGAACCGCACCTCGCCACCGTCGAGCGGGTAGAGCCCCGCGATCATCCGTGCGATCGTCGATTTGCCCGATCCGCTCTCGCCCACGAGGCCGAAGACTTCGCCGGGCCGGATCTCGAAGCTCACATCGTCCACGGCCGTGAAATATTCCCGCCGCGACGGCAGCAGCGAGCCCTTTTGAAGGAACCGCTTGGTCAGGCCGCGCGCCTCGATCAACGGGCCCTCGGGGGCGGGCTGGCTGGGCCAGTTGCGCGCGAGGTCCTCGATCGCGAACCGCGTCTCGCGCCCGCCATAGCTGACCTGCGGGAACCGGGCGAGCTTCACCTCGGGCCGCGGCACGGCGGCGATCAGCGACTTCGTGTAGGCATGCGACGGCTGGCCCAGCACCTGCGCGGTCGGCCCGCTTTCCACGACCTCGCCCTGATACATCACCGTCACCACGTCCGTCGTGTCGGCGATCACGCCCATGTCATGCGTGATCAGGATGATGCCGACCTGTCGCTCGCGTGCGAGGCTTTTGATCAGGTCGAGGATCTGCGCCTGGATCGATACATCGAGCGCGGTGGTCGGCTCGTCCGCGATGATGACGTCCGGCTCCGAGCACAGCGCCAGCGCGATCACCACGCGCTGTCGCATCCCGCCCGAGAACTGATGCGGATACTGGTCGATCCGGGTCTTGGGGTCGGGGATGCCCACGCGGTCGAGCAGGTCGATCGCCCGCCGCTTGGCCTCGCCTTCGGAGATGTCGAGATGCTCCACCATCGTCTCGACCAGCTGCTCGCCCACCGTGAACAGCGGGTTGAGCGAGGTCAGCGGATCCTGGAAGATCATGCTCAGCTTCTTGCCGCGCAGCGAGCGCATCGCGGCCCGGTCGCGGCCCGAAATGGCGTCCTCGCGGAAATGAATCGTGCCGCCCGCGATATGGCCGGGCTTGTCGAGCAGACCCATCACCGCCGCGCCGATCGTGCTCTTGCCCGCGCCGGATTCTCCCACGAGCCCGTGGATCTGCCCCGGCTCGACCGTCAGGTCGGCCCCCGCGACGGCGGTGAAGACCTTGCGCCGGGTCGGAAACTTGACCGTGAGGTCGGAGATGGTCAGCAGGGTCATTTCAGCCTCGGGTTCAACGCGTCGCGCAGCCAGTCGCCGAGCAGGTTCACGCTCAGCGCCAGCACCAGCAAAGTCACGGCGGGGAAGAACAGGATCCACCACTCGCCCGAGAACAGGAAGCCCTGGCCGATGCGGATCAGCGTACCGAGGCTCGGCTGCGTCGGGGGCGCGCCGACGCCGAGGAAGCTCAGCGTCGCCTCGGCGATGATGGCGAGCGCCAGCGAGATCGTCGCGATCACCAGCACCGGCGACAGCACGTTGGGCAGGATGTGACGCAGCATGATCGCGGGGCCGGAGCGTCCGATCAGCTGGGCGGCCTGCACGTATTCCTTGCTGCGCTCCACCATCGTCGCGCCGCGCACGACGCGGGCGAATTGCACCCAGTCCGACAGGCCGATGGCTAGGATCAGCACCCAGATCGCCATCTGGTCGCGGTATTGCACCGGCGTGATCCCCTTGGCGATGCCGAAGATCAGCATGGCCACCAGGATCGCGGGGAAGGTCAGCTGGATGTCGGCGATGCGCATGATGATCGTCTCGGTCCGCCCGCCGACATAGCCCGCGACCAGCCCCAGGGTTATCCCCAGCAGCATCGCCAGCCCCACCGCGGCGAAGCCGACGAAGAGCGAGATCCGCATCCCGTAGAGGATCGTCGAGAGCACGTCGCGCCCCTGATCGTCGGTGCCCATCACGAAGGTGTCGCCGGTGAAGGCGTTGGGCTCCATCGGCGCGGAGAAGCCGTTCATCAGATTGAGCGACGCCGGATTGAACGGATCGAAGGGCGCGATCAGCGGCGCGAAGACCGCCGACAGCACCAGGATCAGAACCAGCGCGCCCGAGACCATCGCCACTGGCGAATGGGTGAAGTCGTACCACAGGTCGCTCTGACGCAGCCGCGCAATGCGGCCGGGCCGGGCGGGCTCGTCCTCGGTGCGGGGAACGGGGGGAGTGATGTCGCTCATGTGCGAAGCCTCGGATCGATCGCGACGTAGAGAAGGTCGACGATCAGGTTGATGCACACGAACATGACCGAGATCAGCATCAGGTACGCGGCCATCACCGGGATGTCGACGAACTGCACCGCGTTGATGAACAGCAGACCCACGCCGGGCCACTGGAACACGGTCTCGGTGATGATCGCGAAGGCGATGATGGCGCCCAGCTGCAGGCCGGTGACGGTGATGACCGGCACCATCGTGTTCTTGAGCGCATGACGGAAATTGATGGCCCGCTCCTTCAACCCGCGCGCGCGGGCGAAGCGGACATAGTCCTGACGCAGCACCTCAAGCATCTCGGAACGCACGAGCCGCATGATCAGCGTCATCTGGTAGAGGCCCAGCGTGATCGACGGCAGGATCAGCGCCTTGAGGCCCGACACCGTCAGGAAGCCGGTGGACCAGAATCCGAGGTCCACCACCTCGCCGCGACCGAAGCTGGGCAGCATGTCGAGCTCGACCGAGAAGATGTAGATCAGCAGGATCCCGATCAGGAAGGTCGGCAGGCTGACCCCGATCAGCGACAGCGACATGACGAGGTTCGCGCCCACGCCGTTGCGCCGGATCGCGGTGAACACGCCGAGCGCGATGCCCAGCCCCAGCGCCAGCACGCCCGACACGAAGGCCAGCTCCAGCGTCGCGGGCAGCCGTTCGAGCAGGATCTCCGACACCTCGCGCCCCTGCCGGTAGGAGATGCCGAAGTCGCCCTGCACGGCCCGCACGAGGAAATCCCAGTACTGCACGACGAAGGGATCGTTGAGGCCCAGGCTCTCGCGCAGCCGCTCGATATCCCCGACCGTGCGCTCCTGACCCAGAAGCTGCTCGATCGGATCGCCGATGAACCGGAACATGGAAAACGCCACCAGTCCCACGATGAGGAGGACGAGGACGCTCTGGAAGACGCGCTTGGCAATATAGGTCAGCATTGTTTCAACTTCACGGAATCCGTCCGGGGGTCAAGGGCTGTTTCGAGGGCTGCATGGCCTGTCCTCGCGGCAGCCGGGCCCCACGGCGCCCACACCCGTTTCACCCGTCGATCGACGCACCGGGCAGGGGTCGGCACCCGGCCTCGGACCTTCTCAAGTGGTGTGAGAAAGCTGCGGCAAGCCATTGTAATTTCGGAAAATCAGTCTGTGTTCCGACGGCTCGCGTCGGAAAGAATGGCGTGACGATCTACTCGAAAATGCGGCAGGGCCGACGCGAACGCCGGCCCTGTCTCGTCATTTCGACAGGATCACTCGCCCATCTCGAAGAACTTGAACTTCGGATCGTCCTCGGGCGACACCTCGATGCCCACGGCATCGGTCATGCCCCAGTTGAGCACCTGGTGGTGGATCGGCAGGTAGAGCACGTCCTCCTGCACCTGGGTCCAGATGTCGGCGATGGTCGCGTCGCGCTCTTCCAGGTTGGTGTTGGAGGCGAGCGTCCGGATCATGCCGTCGACTTCCTCGTTGGAATAGCCGGTGGCGTTCCAGGTGCCGATGTCGTCTCCGCTGGTGTGCACCAGGAAGTTGAACACGTACTCGCTGTCATAGGTCGGAACACCCCAGCCGAGCATGTAGAAGTCGGTGGTCTTGTTCTGGATCAGCGGGAAGTGCTGCGCCTTGGGCTGCGCGTTCAGGTTCACCGTGATGCCGATCTGGCCCAGCATGCCGACGGCCGCCTGACAGATCGCCTCGTCGTTGACGTAGCGATCGTTCGGGCAGTCGAGCTGCACGGAGAAGCCGTCGCCGTAGCCTGCCTCTTCCATCAGGGCGTTGGCCTGCTCCAGATCGGTGGAGTAGGCGTCGAACTCCTCGGTGTAGCCGTTGACGAAGGGCGGCGCGATCATGCCGGCGGGCACCGACTGGTCCCGCATCACGACCTGGCGGATCGCATCGCGGTTGATCGCGAGGTTCATCGCCTGACGCACCTGCTGGGACGCGAACGGGTTCTCACCCTCGACGCTGTCGTTCTCCAGATCGTCGGCGCCCTGGTTCATACCGAAGAAGATCGTCCGGTTCTGCGGCGCGGTTTTCACGACCAGCCCGTCGGTCTCGTTCACCCGGCCGATATCCTGCACCGGAACGTCCTGGATGAAGTCGACCTCACCCGACAGCAGTGCTGCGATGCGGGTCGCGGCGTTCTGGATGGGGGTGTAGATGATCTCGGTCACCTCCATCGGGAACTCGTCCATGCCCCAGTAATCAGGGTTCTGGCTCAGCACCGTGCGCACGTCGGGCTCGCGGCTTTCCAGCACGTAGGGCCCGGTGCCGTTGGTGTTCGTCGTGGCGAAGTTGGTCTCGCCATTGGCGATGTCCTGCACGGCGACCGTCTCGTTCGCCTCGGTCCACTCCTTGTCCATGATGAACAGGTTGGTGAAGTTCGAGGGCAGGATCGGGTTCGGGCCGTCCGTGACGAACTCGACCGTCAGGTCGTCCACGGCGCGGATCTCGGTGATCGAGCCCAGAAGCTCCTTCATCGCCGAGGTTTCGGACTTTGCGCGCTCGAAGCTGAACACGACATCTTCGGCGGTGAAGGCCGATCCGTCGTGGAAGGTCACACCCTCGCGCAGGTTGAAGACCCAGACGTTGGGATCCTCTTCGCTGGGCGCCCAGTCGGTCGCCAGCGCGGGCTGGAACTCGCCCGCGGTGTCGCGGATGATCAGAGGCTCGTAGATCTGGTGCGCCAGCGTGTGCGTCGGGCCTTCGTTCTGCGCATGCGGGTCCAGCGTTAGGCTGTCGCCCGCGCGCGCCCAGCGCAGGGTCTCGGCACTCGCGCCGAGGCTGGTGGAGACGAGAAGCGCCGCTGCAAGTGCGGTGATTGGCTTGGTCATGAAAAAATCTCCCTGAATTTTTCTGATGATCCGGAGCATCATTGGACTCGACCGGGGATGCAAGGGCATGGTCGCGAAAAGCTCTCGCGGCTCGGCGACCGCCCCCCAAATTACGTTACGGCCGATCGAGCATGAACGCCTCGAAGAACGCGCAAAGCTCCGCGTGTGCGGTCACGGGCAGGATGTTGGCGACATGCTGGTCCGGCCGCACGATCACGACACAGCCCGCGTCGCGGTCGATGCCGCGCAGGTCGTAGACGTCGTTGCCCGTCTGGGCGTGGAACACCTTTTCGTAGTCCCGAAGCCCGTACTTGCCCTTGGCTGGCCACAGGTAGCCGTGCAGATCGTGCATCGAGAGGTCCTGCTGCTGGAACACGGCATAGGTGTCGATCACCGCGTCGATATCGGCCCCCTCGGGCGTGTAGCGGAGCACCGGCGATGCCGGGTCGTTGGCCAGGAACTCGACGAACCCATAGGACGCCGACGAAGGCGACCGGGGGTCTTCGCTGCCGCCGAACAGGAAGATCCGCCAGCGGCCGTCCGCCTTGACGAGATGCCCCAGATGGCAAGTACGCCCGTCGGCCACCCGGACGGCCTCCGCCGAGTGGAAGCGCTGCCCGATCCTGAACCCTGTCGCGCGGTGCTGATTGTCCTGTCCGGTGCTGATATAGGACGGCGGATACTCGATCGAGGTGCCGCTGACGAAACCGCTCTGGCGCTTCATGAAGGCCTCGATCTCCGCCGTGTCGATCCGGGCCTGGTCCGACATGTCGTCCGCCGAGGGCCGCGTCGCGATCAGCTTCGACAACTCGCGATCCGCCGCGATCAGCTGCTGTGCGACCTTGCGCCGTTCCGTCCCGTAGGTGGCGAGCAGCCGCGGGTGGCTGCGCCCTTGAAGCACCGCCGCCAGCTTCCAGCCGAGGTTGAACGTGTCCGGCAGCGAGGTGTTGAGACCCCAGCCCCCCTTGGGGCTGTGCGTATGGCACGCATCGCCCGCCACGAAGGCGCGGGGGATGACGGTGTCCGGGCTGTCCTTCGCACGGTCGTCGAACCGGTCCGCGATGCGCTGCCCGACCGAGTAGATCGACCACCACGCCACTTCCTTCACGTCCAGCTCGTAGGGGTGGAAGATCTTCTGCGCCTTGGCGATCAGGTCTCGGTCGGTCAGGTGCAGATCGGTGGCGCGCTTGCCCGCGTCGATCATGCCCAGCTCGATATAGAACCGGCACAGGTATCCGCCCTCGCGCGGGATCGTCATGACCGCGCCGTGGTCCTGCGACTGGATGAAGCTCTTGACGCGGATGTCGGGGAAATCCGTGTTCAGCAGAAGGTCCATGACCCCCCAGGCCTTGTTCGCGGAATCGCCTTCCAGCGCGATGCCGAGGCTCTTGCGCACACGACTTCTTGCGCCGTCGCTGCCGACCGCGAAGCGCGCCTTCACGGTCTCGGTCCTGCCCGCGCCCGCGTCGTCGGTCCGCCGGAAGGTCGCGGTGATCGGGTAGGCGTCCAGATCCTGCGTCAGGCTCTCTTCGATCCGCAGATCGAGCAGCTCGCGACTGTAATGTGGTCGCAGGCCGCTCACGCTGTTGGCCATCCCGTCGATCAGCAATTCGTGCAGGCGCGCCTGGTTGACGATGCCGTGGGTGAATTCGGACAGCCCCGCCCGCGCATCGGCGATCTTCTCCTTCCGCCTGATATGGGTCGGGTTGTCCGGATCGGGCTCCCAGAACGTGTTCTGCTTCAGCTGGTAGGTTTCCTTGACCACCATCTCCGAGCTGTTGAAGGCTTCCATGATCTCGATCGTCCGGCAGGAAATGCCGTCCGCGCGCCCGAACAGCAGGGGGCCGGAGGCCATGTCGACGATGCAGGTATCGATATCGGCGAACTCCGCCATCTGACGCGCCATGGTCAGACCCGCCGGGCCGGTGCCGACGATCAGCACGTCGACCTCGCGCGGCAGATCCTCGATCGGCGGGTCGGGGTAGGGCTCTCGCGCGGCGTCGGGCACCGCGTAATTGCCGGGTCTGAAACCGTTGAGATGGAACTGCATGCCGGTCACCTTCCTCCTGTCTCCTCCGACCCGTGTCGCCCGACCGGGCCGGTGTCACGCCGATCACGGCACAGCCCGTCCCGGAAATCCAGAGGGCCGCAGCCCCCGCGACATCAGCGACCGGGCTTGCCCGCGGGTTCGAGTCTGTCGAAGGCGATGCCGGTCGCGGCCTCGTATTCCGCCTCATCCCAGAACCCGATGAGGATGCCTTCCTCCGCGGCGCGTTTCTGCCGCGCCAGAACCGTCTGCGTGGCCGTGATGCGGGTGTGATGGCGCGTCGCCCAATCCAGCAGGGCGGCCTCCATCCGGCTGCGGACCGCGCGATGCTCTTCGGCCTCCGACGCGCCGAGATCGGTCACCTCCCGCGGGTCGGTCTCGAGGTCGAAGAGCACGGGGCGGAAACCCTCGCACCGGATGTATTTCCAACGCCCGTCGAAGATCATCGTGGTATGCGCGTCTTCCTGCGGCTGGTCGAGCAGGCGCGCCATGTCGGACCAGTGGTAGTCATGCTGGCTGATCGCGTAATGGCGCGCGAACCCGTCCGTGCCGTGCAGGATCGGCGTCAGGTCGCGGCCCTCGATCACATGCGGCTTGGCCGCGCAGCCGAGCGCATTCATGAAGGTGGGGGCAAGGTCGATCATCTCGACCAGCGCGTCCGAGACGAGCCCGCGGGTCGCGTCCGCCTGCGGGCGCGGATCGGCGACGATCAACGGCACCTTGACCGCCATCTCGTGATAGAAATCCTTGTCGCCCATCCAGTGATCGCCCATGTAGTCGCCGTGGTCCGACGTGAAGGCGACGATCGTGTTCTCGCTCAGCCCGGCCTCGTCCATCCATGCGAACAGCCGTCCCAGATTGTCGTCGAGCTGCTTGATGAGCCCCATATAGGCGGGAATGACGTGCTCGCGGACCTCGTCGCGGGCGAAGCTCCTGCAGACCCGCGCCTGCAGGTAGGCCGCCAGCAGCGGGTGATCGGTGTCGCGCTCCTCCTCCGCCCGGATCGGCGGAACGACATGCCGCTCGTCATACATGTCGTGATAGGGCGCGGGGACGATATAGGGCCAGTGCGGCTTGATATAGCTCAGATGACACATCCACGGTCGCCCGTCGGCCTGGGCCTCGGTCATGAAGTCGATCGCGCGGTCCGTCATGTAGGCCGTTTCGGAATGTTCCTCGGGGACGTTCGCGGCGAGGCGGGAATTCTTCAGCAGCCAGGCCGACAGCAGATCTCCATCTTCGCCCACGCCGGAATTGGCGAAATCCTCCCACGGATTGTCCGAGGAATAGCCATGCGCCTCGAGATAGTCGTCATAGGCCGACCATTTCTGCCGCGGACTGTCGGGGTGCAGCCCGTCATCGCGTTCGAAGGGCTCGAACCCGCATTCGGACACGCGCACCCCGATCTCGCTGTCGGGATCGATGCCGAGCCAGGCCATGCCCTCCGCATCGGCGGTCATGTGCGTCTTGCCCACCAGCACGGCGCGCGCGCCGACCTCGCGCAGGTGATCGCCCAGGGTGGGCTCGCCCACGCGCAGCGGCATCCCGTTCCAGGTCGATCCGTGGCTGCGCACGTAGCGCCCGGTATAGGCCGACATCCGCGACGGCCCGCAGACGGGCGATTGGACATAGGCATTGGTGAACCGCACGCCGCGGGCCGCGAGGGCATCGATATGGGGTGTATGCAGATGGGGATGGCCGTAGCAGCTGAGGTAGTCGAAGCGGAGCTGATCCGCCATGATCCACAGGACGTTGGGGCGTTCGGTCATTCGGCGGGCTCCTTCTCGATGCCATGCTCCCTCAGGATCTGGTCGACGGGGATGCGCAGGAACTCCTCCAGCCGGTCGAGGTAGCCCGCGAAGAGCCGGATTTCCTCCTCCGAGAAGACATCGCGCAACGCGGCGCGACGGCGGGCCATGACGGGCGCGGCGCGCTCATAGGCCGCGCGGCCCGCATCGGTCAGGGCGACGATGGTCTGCCGACGGTCGCGGGTGTCGCGTTCCATCGTGACGTATCCCTTTCTGGCCATGTCGGGCAGGGCGCGGCTGAGCAGGGATTGATCGGCCCGCTGGATGGCGGCGATCTCGCGGATGGTCACAGGTCCGGCCTCTATCAGGTCCCACAACGTGCGCCATTCGAGGATCGACAGGCCGCCGCCATGCGCGAGGAACTCGCGCCCTTGGGTCCGGGACGCCGCATAGACCGCGGGCAGGCGCGAAAAGATGTTCAGCCCCTCCCGCTCCATGCGCCTGCGGACCTGAGCCGCCATCGTCTTCACATCGTCGTTCATCGCCTCTCCTCCTGCCTGCCGATACTGCCGTCTGCGAAAATACGTGACAAGTCATATATTTTCTGGAAACCTCGGAATCGTCCGACACGAACGGGCTTGCGTGTCTTTGAGGGAAGGCGCGGAAAAAAGGGAGGAAAACATGATAAAGACGACACTTCTCGGCGCCGCCGTTGCACTCGCTCCGCTCGCGGCGTTCGCACAGACGACCCTGACCGCGGAGACGACCACGCCGGGGTCGACGCCGCATTACATCGACACCACGCTGGCGGCCGTGCTCGACAGCGCGGGCATCGCCGATCTGCAGATCACCGAAGGCGCGACCCTTACGAATTCCGTGCAGGCGGTCGCCGAGGGGCGGCTCGACATGGCGCCCGCCCCGCTGATCCTTCCGTTCCTGCTGTCCCGCGGCATCGGGCCCTATAGCGGCGTCGGCGCCGAGGAAGGGGCCGAACTGGCCAGCAACCTGAGGGTGCTTTTCTGGAACGCGGGCTCGGCCCAGATCTTCGGCTACTACAACAGCAACCCGGTCGAGGACATCCGCTCGCTCGACGGTTTGCGGATCTGGAACGGCCCCCCGCGCGGCGCGGCGCTGACATCGGGGCGGGCGATGGTCCAGCTGCTCGGCGGCGCCACGGATGGAGAGGATTACGAGGGCGTGCAAAGCCCCTGGCCCGACACCGTGCCGTCGATCACCGGCGGGGCCGTCGATGCCTGGACCATCCCCGAAGGTCTGCCCTCCGGTCGCCAGATCGCCATCGCGGCGGCGGGCGGCACCACGCTCTTCGACGTGCCCTCCGACCTTCTGGCCAGCGAGCTCGGCCAGCAGATCCTCGCGGCACCGGGTCACGCACCCTATTCCGTGCCGATCGAGGAGTTCCGCGCGGCCTATGCGGGCAACGACATCACGATCGTCACCGATGACGACAGCTTCGACAGCTTCGCCACCGCATTCGGGCAGGTCGTGAACGCGTCGATGGACGAGGAACTCGCCTACCAGATCACCAAGGCCTTCCTCGAAGGCGAGCAGCGTTTCGTCGAGGGTTCGCCGCGCGGGCCGTATCTGATGCTCAGCTTCGGCGATCTCGACGGCGTCTCGCAAGGGGCCTGCAGCGCCGTGCAGGTGAAGATGCACGCGGGCGCGGTTCGGGCCTTCGAGGAGGCCGGGCACATGGTCGCGGACTGCCTGCGCCCCTGATCCCGAACACCGCGGATCCATGATCTGGCAGAGGTCGGTTCGCCGACCTCTCCCCGTGTCCACGATGGGAGCCGAGCCATGACCACGCAGACCGTTCACAAGCCACTCGGGCGGCGCATCGCGATCGCGCTGGCCTTCGTGCTGGTCTGTGTCGGCATGGTGAATACCCTGCCCGAGATCGAGGGTCTGCAGGATCTGGCACGTGATCTGACCGGCCAGCAATTCTTCCGTATCTCGAACTTCCCGCCAGAGTATTTCTACCCGCCCGTCTTCTTCGTCATGATGACGATCGTGGCGCTGGACGCCAGCGTCTACCGCGCCTGGAAGGTCGAGAAGCCCGGCCGCGCATGGCTCGGCCTGCTGCTCGATGCCGGCCTGCTGATCGCGGCCTTCCTCGCGGCCTTCGGGTTCTTGGTGGAGATCGACTCCGTCTGCCTGATCGACCAGATCACCGGGGAGCGGGAGCGGCTGATCCGCGAAGCGGCCGAACGGTCCGCCGGGGTCATCCCCGGCATCTCCTTCGACGCCGAGGTGCCTGCCTGCCAAGCGCGTCTGGGCATCTGGACGATTCCGCTGCTCTTCACGATCATCACGCTGTTCTTCCTCTACAACATCCGGGTGTGGGGGCTGCCGCTGGTGGCCGTCGCCAGCGCGGTGGTCCTCTACACCGTCGGCACCGCGCTGATCTGGGTCTTCGACCTGTCCGACAACAACTTCCTGTTGACCAAGCTCGGCGCCGATGGCGGCGACGCGGTCGCGGCGGCCGTGCAGAAGGCGACCAATGTCTTCGTGACGCCGGACGGCTTCATGGGCCGGTTCATGAACATCGTGGTGAACCAGGTCTTCCCATATGTCGTCCTGGGGGCGCTGTTCGGCACCTCGGCGGGCGGCACGTCGCTGATCAAGCTGGCGGTGCGCACCACGCGGAACCTGCGCGGCGGACCGGCCCATTCGGCCATCGTCTCCTCGGCGATGTTCGGCACGATCACCGGCGGGCCGGTCACCAACGTGCTGTCGACCGGGCGCCTGACGATCCCGATGATGCGCCGCAACGGCTTTTCCAGGGAGTTCGCCGGAGGGGTGGAGGCCGCCGCCTCCTCGGGAGGGCAGATCATGCCGCCGGTGATGGGGGTCGCGGCCTTCGTCCTCGTGGCGCTGACCGCGGTTCCCTACACCAAGGTCATCACGGCGGCGTTCCTGCCGGCCATGTTCTTCTTCTTCTCGATCTTCCTCGCCGTGGTGTTCCAGGCCCGCCGCGAACGGGTCGAGGCGATGCGCGACATCCCAGAAGACCTGGTCATGGACAAGCAGGACTGGCTGAACCTGGTCATCATCGTCGCCCCGATCCTGACCATCCTGTTCCTGCTTCTCGCCACCAAGGATGCCGTCGGCGGGGGGGCGCTGGCCGCCATCCTGCCGGCCGGGGTGATCCAGACGATCACCAACTCGACCGGCGATGCGGTCTCGGCGGGCTGGTGGGCGGTGGCCGTTCTCCTGCCGCTCCTGTTCCTCGACCCCGAGACCCGCGCCAGACCGTCCAAGATCCTGCTATCCCTGGCCGACGGGGGCCTCCTGATCTCGCGCCTGTTCCTGCTGCTGTTCGCGGTGTCGATCATCTCGGCCTTCCTGAACGAAAGCGGCCTGACCGGGGAGTTGACGCGCGCCGTCACCTCCTGGCTGGAGACCGCGCAGGTCATCGAGCTCTTCGGGTGGGAGATCCGCATCGTCGGCGGGTTCTACCTGATGCTGGCGCTGACCTGCGCGATGTTCTGCGCGATCCTGCTGGGCATGGGCATGCCGACGGTCCCGGCCTATGTGAACGTCGCCCTGCTGCTGGGGCCGCTGCTGGCCAAGCTCGGGGTCAGCTTCTTCACCGCGCACATGTTCGTCTTCTACTTCGCGGTGGCCTCGGCGATCACGCCGCCGGTCGCCGTCGCCGCCTTCGCCGCGGCGTCGATCACGGGGGCGGAGCCGATGCGCACCGGCTTCGCCGCCGTGCGGGTGGGCATCGTCATGTTCACGATACCCTTCGTCTTCGCCTGGTATCCGGAGCTTCTGCTGATCGCCGAGGCGGTCACGATCACGGACGAGAACGGCGCCAAGATCCTGATCGAGGGCTACAGCGGCGAGGTCGAATACGGCAAGCTCGCCCTGCTTTCGGCCCGGCTCCTCTTCGCGCTCTACCTCGTGGCCTCGGCGCTGGCACGCTACGATTTCGGCCCGATCCCGTCGTGGGAGCGCGCCTGCCGTCTGGCGCTGGCCCTGATGATCATGTGGAAGGCCGCGCCGGTCATGTGGGTCGGGATCGTCGGGGCGGTCGTCTTGCTCGGCTTCCACATGATGCAGGCGAAACGGACACGGGATCTCGCGCAGGCCTGAGGGGTTTCGGCGGTCCCGCGCGATGTCGTGGTGGTCGCGGTTCTGCATCGCACCCGACGATCACGGCGGCGAGATCCAGAGCTCGCAGATCGCTCCGCCCGGGCGCCGCGCGCCCAGAACGGGCAGTTCGGATAGTCTCGCAAGCAGTCTGCAAGGCAAGCGCAGCCCGCCCGAGCCACGCTCCAGGCACCCGCCTAGCGCAGCGCGTAAAGCTCCACCTGCACGCTACTGGCATTGCGTGCGCCGAGGCCGACGAACAGAGTCCTGTTGACCCATTCGTAGCGCGCATCGCCGGTTTCCAGCCGGGCATGGGTGCGCATGTAATAGCTTTCGGGATCCACCTGCTCGCCGCGCCCGATGGCCTCGATCACCTCCCTGGGGCCGTGACGGTAGCCATAGTTCACGATCTCGATGATCGCGCCGTCATGGGTTTCCATCGCGTAGCGCGTGTCCAGTTCGGCCATGTCGTTCGCGAAGATCGTCTGCCAGTCCGCCCCGACATGCAGGATGCGGCCCGACAGCGCCTCGCCCGTCACCGTGCCGCCGACGATGGGGATGATCCGCCGTTGCCCGGCGCGGCCCGATCCCATGTGCCGGATCTCGTCCAGTTCCACGAGAAGGGTGCAGACATGGTCCAGTTTCGGGCTGGGAAGTTTCATGATCTGTGATCCCGATAATCGTTTACTAAGTAAACAATCTGTCGTATCGAGGACGGGAAAGCAAGAACCGAGGTGCATCATGCCGCGTGCGACCGCCGCCACCCAGTCGCGAAGCCTGACCGAAGACCGCGAGAGCGATCTGGAGGGGTTCGTCGGCTACAATCTCAAGCGCGCCTATCTGGTCTTCAGCGCCGATTTCCGCCGTGCCCTCGGCCGCCACGGCTTCGGCCCCCGCCAGTTCTCCGCGCTGTCGCTCATCGTCCAGTTTCCCCAGATCACGCAGAGCGAGCTGGCCCGAAAGCTGGGGATCGAACGCTCGGGTCTGGTCGCGATCGTCGACGAGCTGGAGGGACGCGGCTTCGTCGCGCGAATGCCCGTGCCCGGCGACCGGCGTGTGCAGGCGCTGGCCGCCACCAAGGATGGCCGCACCGCCTATCTTCACGCCCGCGAGGTCGTCCGGTCCCACGAGGAGACGCTCCTGTCCGATCTGACCCCGGACGAGCTCGACACGCTGAACGGAGTGCTTCGGAAAATCAGAGAGAGCGAGGCCTGAGCATGCAGGATTGGACCGGCCATTGCGCCATCGTCACCGGCGGGGCCTCGGGCCTCGGCGCCGCCACCGCCGAAAGGCTGGCGGGCAACGGAATGCGGGTCGCACTGTTCGACATGAACGCGGAGAAGGGTGAGGCCCACGCCGCACGGATCGGCGGGCGGTTCGTCCGGGTCGACGTGTCGGACCCGGCCTCGGTGGCGGCAGGTCTCGACGCGGCGACCGAAGCCTTCGGCACCCCGCGCGTCCTTGTGAACTGCGCAGGCATCGGCGGGGCCGCCAAGACCGTGTCGCGCGGCCAGGCCCATGATTTCGGCCTCTTTGAAAAGACGCTGCGCGTGAATCTCATGGGCAGCTTCAACTGCGCCTCGCAGGCCGCCGCCAGGATGGTCGCGGCGCAGGCGGTCGACGCCGACGGCGCACGCGGCGTGATCGTCAACACCGCCTCGGTCGCCGCCTTCGACGGGCAGGTCGGCCAGGTCGCCTATTCCGCCTCCAAGGGCGGCATCGTCGGCATGACGCTTCCGATGGCGCGCGACCTCGCGGACAAGGGCATCCGCGTGTGCACCGTCGCGCCGGGTCTGTTCCTGACGCCGCTGCTCGACGAGCTTCCCGCGGAGGTGCAGGCCTCGCTCGGCGCGCAGGTGCCGTTTCCGTCGCGGCTGGGCGCGCCCGCGGAATACGCCGCGATCGTCGCCCATATCACCGAGAATTCCATGCTGAACGGCGAAGTCATCCGCCTCGACGGCGCGATCCGCATGGCCCCGCGCTAGATCAGTCTCCCAACGAGGACCCCGCGTCATGAACCTGCAGCATTCCGTGGCGGATGATTTCTGGAATCCGTCCTTCGACTACGAGACCCGCGACGACGGCACCGTCATCATGCGCCAGACGGGCGATCTGCCCGCCTATCTGCCGACGCTGGCGGACTATCTGGACAAATGGGCGGATGCGACCCCCGATCACACCTGGATCGCGCGACGCGGGGCGGATGGCGACTGGATCCGCATCTCCTATGCCCACGCGCGCGACACGGCGCGGCGGCTCGGCGCGGCGCTGCTGGCGCTGGGACTGGGCCCCGACCGCCCCTTGCTGATCATGTCCGGCAACTCCCTCGAACACGCGCTGCTCGGGGCGGCGTGCTTCTATACCGGCGTGCCCTATGCCCCCATCTCGCCGGCCTATTCGCTGGTATCGAAGGATCATGCGAAACTGAAGGACATCGCGGGCACACTTAACCCCGGCGCGCTCTTCGTCGAGGACGGCGCGGCGTTTGCGGCGGCGCTCGACGCCATTGCGGCGGAGGGCCGCCACGTCATCGCCCTCGACAACGTACCCGACGGCGCGACCGCCTATCGCGACCTGCTGGCGACGGATCCGGCCGGGGCCGACGCCGCCCGCGCCGCGGTGACGGGCGAGACGGTGGTGAAATACCTCTTCACCTCCGGCTCCACCGGATCGCCCAAGGCGGTCATCAACACCAACCGGATGATCTGCGCGATGGAGGCGATGGTCCGCGACTGCTACCGCTTCGTGCAGCACACGCCCCCGGTGGTGCTGGACTGGGCGCCTTGGAACCACACCGCGGCGGGCAACAAGGTGTCCTATCTGGTGATGACCAATGGCGGGACCTATTACATCGACGACGGCAAACCGGCACCCGGCGCGATCGAGGAGACGCTGCGCAACCTGCGCGAGATCTCGTGCACCTGGTATTTCAACGTGCCCGTCGGCTGGGATCGCCTGATCGAGGAGCTGGAGACCGACGCGGCGCTGGCCGAGACCTTCTTCGCCAGGCTGTCGATGATGTTCTACGCTGGTGCGGGCATGGCGCAGCAGACCTGGGACCGCCTTCGGGCCATCGGGCGCAGGACCACCGGGCGGGAGGTGCTGCTCGCGACCAGCCTCGGCGCGACCGAGACCGCGCCCTTCGCGCTGGCCTGCACCGAGGTGCAGGAGAAATCCGGCAATGTCGGCGTCCCGGCGAAGGGTCTTTCGATGAAGCTGGTGCCCAACGGTGGCAAGCTGGAGCTGCGCCTCAAGGGGCCCAGCATCACGCCGGGCTATCTCGGCGACCCGGCCAGGACCTCCGAGGCCTTCGACGAGGAGGGGTACTACATGATGGGCGACGCGCTGCGCCCGGCGGACCCCGAGGATTTTTCCAAGGGCTTCTTCTTCGACGGTCGGGTGGCCGAGAACTTCAAGCTCAATACCGGCACCTGGGTCGCCGTCGGCGCGGTGCGCGCCGCGCTGGTCGATGCGATGGACGGCCTGATCCGCGACGCGGTGATCGTGGGCGAGAACGAGGACCGGCTGGGCGCGCTGCTGCTGCTGTCGGACAAGGCGCGGCGGATGGACCCGGCCGCGCGCCACGCGGCCCTGTCCCGGAAGCTGACCGAGGCCGCCGCGGCCGCGACGGGCTCCGCCGCGCGGGTCCGGCTTGCCACCGTGCTGGAGGAGGACCCGAGCTTCGACAAGGGCGAGATCACCGAGAAGGGCTCCCTGAACCAACGGGCGTTGCGCAGCAATTACGCCGAGCGGGTCACGGCGATGTACGCGGGCAGGGGGGACGTGCTGACCGCGTGACGCCGCGCGCCCCGCGCTACCCGGTCAGGATGCCGGTGAGAAAAGTCGAGAGCCGCGCCACGTCGCCGAGCGGCAGGACACCGGCGACGTACTGATCCGGGCGCACCAGCACCATGCACCCCGCCTCGCGGTCGAGGCCGCGCATCTCGAATATGTCGCCTGCGCGCGGGTCGGGGCAGAAGACCTTCTCGTAATCGCGCAGGCCGAGGCGGCCCTTCCTGGGAAAAAGCAGCCGCGGCATGTCCGTAATCGCGAGCTCCGTATGGTGGCATTGCAGCACCGCGCGCACGTCCAGCGCCGCGTCGATATCGGCCCCTTCCGGGGTGATCGCATCGAGCAGCCCGCCTTCGCACGCGAGTGCGTCGCACAGCCGGGCCAGCGCATCGCGCTGCGCCGAGGGCGGTCCCGCGGGCGCGAAGGCCAGAAGCAGCCAGCGCGCATCGGTTCTCTGGACGTGACCGATCTGCATCGGGCGCCCGTCCGCGAGCCGGATGACGGGTGCCGAATGGAGCCGCATCCCCGTCGAGAAACCGCGCGCGAGCGGGGCCGCGTCATCCGCCAGGATTACATCGGACGGCTCGTAGCGGACGGACACCCCCGCAGTATAGCGGCCATGCTGCGCGAAATAGTGCTGCAACTTCGATTGGGACCGGGACCCGGGCGGGGCGCTCATCAACCGGGCCCATTCCTCGTCGAAGTCGATCAGCGCCTTGGCGACCGCCCGCCTCTCGCGCGAATAGCTTTTCAGCAGCGACGGATCCGCCTGTCCCCGCAGGACCGAGACCAGCTTCCAGGCCAGATTGAAGCCATCGCCCATCGACACGTTCATACCCTGGCCCGCCTTGGGGCTGTGGGTATGGCAGGCGTCGCCCGCGATGAAGACCCGCGGCGCGCGGTCGTCGCCCCCGGCCGCGTCGTCGAACGCGTCCGTCATCCGCTGGCCGATCTCGTAGACCGACCACCAGACCACCTCGGCCGCCTCGATCGAGTAGGGGGCAAGGATGCGGTTCGCGGCGCTGATCAGGTCCGTGACCTCCAGATTCCGGTGCGACACCCGCTCCTCGGGGTTCAGCGCATCGAGCTCGACATAGAGCCGCACGAGGTATCCGCCCTCGCGCGGGATCACCAGCACCGTGCCCTCGTCGGCGGACTGGATGAGGCTCTTGAACCGGATGTCCGGGAAGTCGGTGTCGAGCAGCAGGTCCATGACCCCCCAGGCCTGATGTGCCGCCTGGCCGACCAGCTTGCGACCGATCGCCCCGCGCACCGTGCTGCGCGCGCCGTCGCAACCGACGACGTAGCGCGCGCGCACGCTTTCCGCGCGCCCCGCATGGTCGAGCGTGACCGAGACGGCGTCATCCTCGACCTCCAGCCCCGTGACACTGCGACCGTAGAGCGGCTCCAGCCGGGTGGGGGAACTCCGCATCACGTCGAGGTACATGTCGTGCACACGCGCCTGGTTCAGGATGACATGCGGCATCTCGGACAGCCCGTCCTCGACATCCTGCACGCGGCCCGTGCGGACGATGCGGTCCGGCGCGTCGGGGTCCGGCTTCCAGAAGGTCGCCTCGTTCACCCAGTAAGCCTCGCGCATCACGCGTTCGGCGAAGCCGAAGCACTGGAACATCTCCATCGACCGGCAGGACACGCCGTCGGCCTGGCCCTTCTCCATCGGGCCGCTCCTGCGCTCGACGATCGCGGTGCGGATCTCGGGAAAGCCCGACAGGTAGGCGGCAAGTGTCAGGCCCGCGGGTCCCGCGCCGACGATCAGCACGTCGAGCGGGCGCGCGTCCCGCGGGGCCGCCTCCTTCAGATCCGGATCGCCGGGCCGAAAGCCGTTCAGGTGAAACTGCAAGGTCTCCTCCAACGCAGGGCGCGGCAAGCCCGCGCAAATCGTGTCACGAAGCGGCGATCCCCCCGTCCGGGCCGGGGTACGATCGCCGGGACCAGACCCGGACGATCTGCCCGGCGAGACAGGGCAGGGCCCCGCGAGAAACCAAACGATCCGAGCAATCGCGGCCATCGCGTCGAAGATGCATAGGCTCGGACTGAATGTCGCGGCACCAGCCCGGCAGATGCCACTCCATACCACGAGGCGAAGCGGGCCCGCTTTCTCTCCGCCCGATGCAATTGCCCGTCTCCACTCCACCGGCAAGCCTGTCGCGAGGCCATGCCCCCGGAACGACGCCCATCCGCGATCGGTCGGCCGATGCCCGACCCATAGATCGCGACCGCGACAGCCCCCGGTAATCGTCCCTCCCGCACCGCATCCTCCCGCGCGAACGGCGCCGTCATGCCGACAGCGTCTCCTTGCCCGTGATGAACCGCGCCGCACGTTCCGCGATCATCATCACGGGCGCGTTGGTATTGCCCGACACCAGCCGCGGCATGATCGACGCATCCGCGACGCGCAGGCCGCGAACGCCCTTCACCCGCAACTCGGTGTCGACCACCGCCATCCTGTCGCTGTCCGGGACCATCTTGGCCGTGCCGACGGGATGGAACACCGTCTTGCAGCTGCTGCGAATGAAGTCGGGCAAGGCGTCGTCATCTTCGAGCGCCTCGGGCGCGGGCCGGGCAAAACCCTCGACCAGGCTGGCCAGTGCAGGGGCGCGGTAGATCTCGATCGCCTTCCTGGTTCCGCGCAGCATGACCTCCAGATCCTCGGGATCCGAGAAGCTGCCCGCATCGAACAGCGCCTTGTCCTTCGGGTCGCCCGAGCGCAGCTTGACCGATCCGCGCGACCGCGGGCGCAGGCAGCAGGGATTGATCGACATGCCGTGCGCTTCGATCGGGGCGCGGTCGACCCAGCCGACCATCAGCGGAATGACGTGGAACTGCAGGTCGGGCAGGCCGGCATCGGACACGTCGATGAACCCGCTGCTCTCCACCACGTTCGACGTCAGGATGCCGGATCTGAAGGCCTGGTATTGCAACATGTGCCAGGCGGCCTTCAGCCCCTTGTCGTGACGATACAACGAGATCGGGTCCTTCGTGTAGCACTGGACGTTGACCTCCAGGTGGTCCTGATAGTTCTCGCCCACGCCGGGCAGGTCCGCGACCACGTCGATGCCATGCGCGGCCAGATGCGCGCGATCGCCGATCCCCGACAGTTGCAACAGACGCGGGGGCTCGATCGCGCCCGCGCACATCACGACCTCCCTGGCGGCGCCGATCGCAGTGCCGTCCTCCAGCTCGACGCCGGTGGTGTGATCGCCCTCGAACCGGATCCGCGCGACGCGGGTCTCGGTCATGATCTTCAGGTTCGGACGCGTCTCGGCCTGCCGCAGGAAGGCGGCCGCCGCCGACCACCGCGTCCCGTCATGGGTCGTGGTCTGGTAGAAGCCCACGCCCTCTTGCCGCGCCCCGTTGAAATCGGGGTTGTAGGGGAGGCCGGTCTGCTGCGCGGCGCGGATGAAGGCGCGGCTCAACGGGTGGTGATAGCCGGTCTCGGAGACGCGCAGCTCCCCTTCGGTGCCGTGGAACGCGTCGGCGATCTCCATGTTGTTCTCGAGATCGCGAAAGGCGGGCAGCACGCCCGAATAGCTCCAGCCGCGATTGCCGTCCTGTGCCCAGCCGTCGTAATCCTCGGCCTGGACGCGCACGTAGAGCATCGCGTTCACCGAACTGCCGCCTTCGATCACGTGGCCCTGCACGACGACGCTCTCGCGCCCGTTCACGGCATCGGATCTTTCCCCGACATAGTGCATCACGTCGACGCCCTTGTGGACGACCTTGAAAAAGGTCGCCAGGATATGGATCCAGGGATTGCTGTCCTTGCGACCGCTTTCGATCAGCAGGACCTTCACGCCCGGATCCTCGCTAAGCCGCGAGGCCATCACGCAACCGGAGGAGCCGCCGCCGACGACGATGTAGTCGAATTGTTCCATGCGTCTCATCTCAGCTTACGGAGACTGCATCTCGGTTTCGTCGGAGGGGTCCTCCCCGCAGGACCCGCTCCCCGGACCGGAGGACGCGACCCCGCCGATCGCCGATTGCCCGCCGCTGCGGGCGCCGTCGATAATCACGCCGTCATCGGGCATCCTCACCTCCCGTCCTGCGGCCTCCAGGTATTGAACATGTTAAGTTCATGGATATCGCAGTTCCGGGATTCGCGCGACGATAATCTCGCGCCGAGGCGTTGCGGGCGGACAATCAAATCACATGGCAACCCGGAAACCGCGCCGGTCGCCGGTCTGGCCTGTCGAACCCGGCTGCTCCGGCGCAACCGGGATTGGACCCAAGGCCTAGCCCCGATCCTCCAGCGCGCCGACCAGCGCGTCGAGATCGTCGAGCAACCGCGCGAGCTTCTCCCGGCCGAATTTCGCCTCGACATCCGCATAGATATCGACGCTTTCGGGCGTGATCTCGCGGATCAGCGCCGCGCTCGCCTCGGTCGGGCGGCTCAGCGTGCGGCGTCCGTCCTCCGGGTCGCGGTGCAGGGTGATCAGGCCCTTCGCCTCCAGCGTCTTGAGGATGCGCGACAGCGATGGGGCGAGGATGCAGGCCTTCTCGGCGATCTCCGACGCGTCGGCCTCGCCGGTCTCGTGCAGGACCCGCATGACCCGCCATTGCTGTTCGGTGATCCCGCGCTCCGACAGGATCGGGCGAAACCGCTCCATCAGCAACTCGCGCGCCCGCAGCAACGCGATCGGCAGCGTGCGCCGCGTCGCGGAAAGTTCGAATGCGTCTTCGTCGGTCGTGTTCGACATGTCGGGCCCTCGGCGTAGGGTCAGAACTCATGGAAAACGACGAGGTTGACAAGCCCGGCAATGCTTAACATGTTAAATTAAGGTTGAGGAGGACCCATGCCGCATTTGTCCGTCGAGTATTCCGCGGGCCTCGAGGATCGGGCCTGCCTGCGCACGCTTTGCGAGGCGCTGCACGGCGCGATGGTCGGGGCTGGCATCTTTCCGCTCGCGGGGATCCGCGTGCGCGCCCATCGCGCGGATATCGCAATCGTCGCCGACGGGCTGTCAGAGAACGACTTCCTCGCCATGACCCTGACCGTCGGGGCAGGGCGCACGACCGACGCCCTCAGAAAGGCGGGCGACGCGCTGTTCGCCGCCGCGCAGGCCGCGCTCGCCCCGGTGCTCGCCACGCCGCATTTCGCCCTATCGCTGGAGATCCGGGTCTCTGACCCGGCGCTCAGCTGGAAGGATACGCCGATCCATGATCGGCTTTCGCAGAAGGCTACGCTTTCGCAGAAGGATTGAACGATGACCCTCGAGACCAACCTCGCCAAGGCCAGGGACTACATGGCGCGCTTCGCCGCCGATGGCGTGATGAACCATATCGACGGCGAGAGCGTGCCCGCGAGGTCCGGCGAGACCTTCGAGACCATCTCGCCGGTCGACCTGTCGACGCTGGCCAGCGTCGCGAGGGGCGCGGAGGCGGATATCGACGAGGCGGTCGCCGCGGCCCGCGCCGCCTTCCCGGCCTGGTCGAGGATGCCGGGCGCCGAGCGTCGCAAGATCCTGATCGCGGTGGCCGAGGCCATCGAGGCCCGCGCCGAGGAAGTCGCCTTCACCGAATGCATGGATACCGGCCAGGCGCTGCGCTTCATGTCCAAGGCGGCCATCCGCGGCGCGGCCAATTTCCGCTATTTCGCGGATCAGGCCCCCCATGCCGAGGACGGCGCCGTCACCCGCACGCCCACCCAGATGAACACGACCTCCCGGCGGCCGATCGGGCCTGTCGGCGTCATCACGCCGTGGAACACGCCCTTCATGCTGTCCACGTGGAAGATCGCCCCGGCACTCGCCTCGGGCTGCACGGTGGTGCACAAGCCCGCCGAGTTCAGCCCGATGACCGCCAAACTGCTGGTCGAGATCGCCGAGAGCGCGGGCCTGCCCAAGGGCGTCCTGAACGTGGTCAACGGCTTCGGCGAGGAGGCGGGCAAACGCCTGACCGAGCACCCGGACATCAAGGCCATCGCCTTCGTCGGCGAAAGCCGCACCGGCTCAAGGATCATGGCGCAGGGCGCCCCGACCCTCAAGCGCGTGCATTTCGAGCTGGGCGGCAAGAACCCCGTCATCGTGTTCGACGATGCCGATCTCGACCGCGCCGTGGATGCCGCGACCTTCATGATCTACTCGCTGAACGGCGAACGCTGCACGTCGTCCTCGCGCCTGCTGGTGCAGGACACCATCCATGACGACTTCACCGCCCGCGTGGCCGAGGTCGCCAAGCGCATCAAGGTCGGCCATCCGCTCGACCCCGAAACCGTCGTCGGGCCGCTGATCCACCCCGAGCACGAGGCCAAGGTCCTGTCCTATTTCGACAGGGCCCGCGAAGAAGGTGCCACGATCGCGGCGGGTGGGGCGAAGGTCGGCGAGGAAGGCTGCTACGTCGCGCCGACGCTCTTCACCCAGGCCACCAACGACATGGCCGTGGCGCAGGAGGAGATCTTCGGCCCGGTGCTGACCGCGATCCCGTTCCGCGACGAGGAGGAGGCGCTGGCGCTCGCCAACGACGTGCAATACGGGCTGGCCGCCTATCTGTGGACGAACGATCTGAACCGCGCCATGCGAATGACCGACGCGCTGGAGGCCGGGATGATGTGGGTGAACTCGGAAAACATCCGCCACCTGCCCACGCCCTTCGGCGGCGTGAAGGCCAGCGGCATCGGCCGCGACGGCGGCGACTGGTCGTTCGATTTCTACATGGAGACCGTCAATGTCAGCTTCCCCCGCGCCAGCCACAAGATTCCCCGGCTCGGCGGCTGATCGCGCCGCCCACGACATCCCGAAGGGAGAGAGACCATGCCCATTCCGGCCCCGAACCTGTACCCGCCGTTCAACATCATCCGGCTGAGCCACGTCGATTTTGGCGTGACCGACCTCGCCGCGTCGAGGGCCTTCTATGTCGACACGCTGGGCCTGCAGGTCACCGACGAGGAGGACGGCACCCTCTACCTGCGCGCGATGGAGGAGCGCGGCCATCACTGCATGGTCCTGCGCCAGTCCGACACGGCCCATGTCAAATCGTTGTCCTTCAAGGTCTATGACGAGGAGCAGCTGGACAAGGCCGAGGCGTGGTTCGAGGGGCAGGGCCATCGCACGGAATGGGTCGAGCGCGCCCATCAGGGCCGGACGCTCGCGACCCATGACCATCTGGGCATGCCGATCGAGTTCTACTTCAAGATGGACCGGCTCGAGCCGATCCATCAGAAATACGCGCTCTACAAGGGCGTGAAGCCGCTGCGCATCGACCATTTCAACTGCTTCGTGCCCAATGTCGACGAGGCGGTGTCTTTCTACAACCAGCTCGGCTTCCGCGTCACCGAGTACACCGAGGACGAGGAAAGCGGGCGGCTCTGGGCCGCCTGGACCCACCGCAAGGGCGGCGTGCACGACATCGCCTTCACCAACGGCACCGGCCCGCGCCTGCATCACACCGCGTTCTGGGTGCCGACGCCGCTCAACATCATCGACCTGCTCGACCTGATGGCCACCACCGGCTACGTCGCCAATATCGAGCGCGGTCCGGGACGGCACGGCATTTCCAACGCGTTCTTCCTCTACATCCTCGATCCCGACGGCCACCGGATCGAGATCTACTGCTCCGATTACCAGACGGTCGACCCGGACCTCGAAGCGATCCGGTGGGACCTCAAGGACCCGCAGCGCCAGACGCTCTGGGGCGCGCCCGCGCCGAAATCGTGGTTCGAGAACGGCTCGGTCTTCGAGGGGCTCGACACCTCAGAGTCGACCCTGGGCGCGTCGCCGATCATCGCCCCGTGAAGGGCGGGGTGCCGCACGCCGCGCCCCTCGCTCTCCGTCCCGCCGCAACCGCCCGAGGAGGCCCCCATGACCGCCGCCAGATTAGCCGCCTTCAAAGCCGACGGGGCCGACCGCTACGGCGTCGTCACCGATGAGGGCATCATCGACCTGACCGCCGAATTCTCGCCTCGCTTCAAGGGGCTGAAGGAGGTCGTCGAAGCAGGCGCACTGGCCGAACTGGTCGCGGCCGCCGAGGGTCGCTCCGCCGATTTCCGCGAGGAGGACGTGACCTTCCTCATCCCCATCGCGACCCCCGAGAAGCTGATCTGCATCGGCGTGAACTTCCCGGACCGCAACGCGGAATACAAGGACGGCACGACGGACGCGAAATCCTACCCGTCGATGTTCATCCGCTTCCCGCGCTCCTTCGTGGGCCACGGCCGGAACCTCGTACGCCCCCCCGAGAGCGAACAGCTCGACTACGAGGGCGAGGTGGCCATCGTGATCGGCAAGGGCGGCCGCCGGATCGCGAGGGAAGACGCCTACGACCACATCGCCGCGATCACGCTGTGCAACGAAGGCACGATCCGCGACTGGGTGCGCCATGCGAAGTTCAACGTCACGCAAGGCAAGAACTGGGACCGGAGCGGGTCGATCGGCCCGTGGATCGTCCCCTTCACCGATGCCGGCCAGCTCGACGACATCAAGCTGGAGACCCGCGTCAACGGCGAGGTGCGCCAGCAGGACCGCACGGGCCGGATGATGTACGATTTCCGCTATATCGTCTCCTATGTCAGCACCTTCACCACGCTCGCGGCAGGCGACGTGATCGTCTGCGGCACGCCCACCGGGGCGGGCGCGCGGTTCGAACCGCCGATCTGGCTGAAACCCGGCGACGTGATCGAGGTGGAGGCCGAGGGCATCGGCATCCTGCGCAACGGCGTGGAGGACGAGGCGTGACCCCCGAGGAGATCGCCACCGCCGCCGCCGACCTCATGGAGGCCGAGCGCACCGGACGGCAGATCGGCCTCCTGTCGATGCGCCATCCCGGCATGACGCTGGACGATGCATATGCCGTCCAGACCGCGCAGATGGCGCGCAAGCTCAAGGCCGGTCACGAGGTGATCGGCTGGAAGATCGGCCTGACCTCGAAGGTGATGCAGGACGCGCTCGGCATCGACACACCCGATTCCGGCGTTCTCTACGACGACATGCTGTTCCGGTCGGGCGACACCGTGCCCGCCGGGCGCTTCATCCAGCCCCGCGTCGAGGCCGAGATCGCCTTCGTGATGAACGGCCCGCTGGACGGCGACGTCACGCGCGAGGACGTGCTCGCCGCGACCGAGGCCGTGGCCCCCAGCCTCGAGATCCTCGATACCCGCACCCTGCGCAAGGACCCCGAGAGCGGACGGGCCCGCGTCATCCAGGACACGGTCGGCGACAACGCCGCCAATGCCGGGATCGTGCTGGGGGCCGCGCGCCACGCACCGGGCGCCGTCGACCTGCGCTGGACCGGCGCCATCGTGCGCAGGAACGGCATGGTCGAGGCGACCGGGCTCGGCGCCGCGGTCCTCGACGACCCGGTCATGGGCATCGTCTGGCTGGCCCGACGCATGGGTCAATACGGTCAGCGCATCGAAGCCGGGCAGGTGATCCTGTCGGGCAGCTTCATCGCGCCACTAGAATGTCCGCCCGGAACCACGATCGACGCCGATTTCGGATCCTTCGGCTCCGTCTCCATTTCCTTCGACTGAGGAGCCACGCTATGCCCGCCCCCGTGAACGCCTTCAAGGCCCGGCTGAAGTCCGGCGACACGCAGATCGGCCTCTGGATCGGGCTCGGCGACCCTTCGGTTGCCGAACTCTGCGCCGGGGCCGGGTTCGACTGGCTGGTGATCGACGGCGAGCACGGCCCGAACGGCCTGCGCGACGTGCTGGCCCAGCTGCGCGCCGTCGGCACCCGCTCCCACCCGGTCGTGCGCACCCGCGACGACAACCGGGCCGAGATCAAGCAGATGCTCGACATCGGCGCGCAGACCCTGCTCGTCCCGATGATCGAAAGCGCCGACCAGGCGCGCGAGGTCGTGCGCTCGGTGCTCTATCCGCCCGCGGGCCTGCGCGGCGTCGGGGCCGCGCTGGCACGGGCATCGGACTACAACGCGGTTCCCGACTACCTGCACAGCGCCAATGACCAGATCTGCCTGCTGCTCCAGGTCGAGAGCCGGGCTGGCATCGCCGCGCTCGACGATATCCTGACGTTGGACGGCATCGACGGCGTTTTCATCGGCCCCTCCGATCTCGCCGCCGACATGGGCTTCGTCGGCCGTCCGGGCGCGCCCGAGGTGCAGGCGGTCATAGATGACGCCCTGCGGCGCATCCGGTCCGCAGGCTGCGCCGCGGGTATCCTGACATCGGACCGGACGCTCGCCGCAGGCTACGCGCGCGACGGCGTCGAGTTCCTCGCCGTCGGCTCGGATGTCGGCGTGATGCGCGCGGGCCTGAAGGAGTTGCGCGACGCGTTCTGACGTCGCGACCGCCCCCCCCTCCCGGCGCTTCCCGGCAACCATCCGTCATCCGCCGGGGGCGGTTTCCCTCCCGGCCACATATCGGCTAAAGAGCAACGAAGAAACCGCAGGCTCCGACGGGCCACGACACGGCAGCCGTCGCCAGTCCGAAGATACGAAACCATGCAACTGACCCGCCACGCCAGATTGTCCGTCGCCCCCATGATGGACTGGACCGACCGCCACTGCCGCCTGTTCCACCGGCAGTTCAGTCGGCACGCGCTGCTCTATACCGAGATGGTGACCGCCCGCGCCATCGTGCACGGCGAGCCCGAGCGGCTGCTCGCCAAAAGCCCGCGCGAGGGCATCGTTGCCCTGCAGCTCGGCGGCTCCGAGCCCGAGGTGCTGGCCGAAGCGGTGCGGCGCGCGGCCCCTTTCGGCTACCCCCAGATCGACCTCAACTGCGGCTGCCCCTCCGACCGGGTGCAGTCCGGCGCGTTCGGCGCGGTGCTGATGCGCGATCCCGGCCTCGTGGCCGAGTGCGTCGCCGCGATGAAGGACACGGCGCAAGACACCGAGATCACAGTGAAATGCCGCATCGGCGTCGACGAGCAGCACCCCGAAGACGTGCTCCCCGAATTCCTCGCCCGGGTCTCCGCCGCCGGGATCTCCCGCTTCACGATCCACGCGCGCAAGGCCTGGCTGCAGGGTCTCAGCCCCAAGGAAAACCGCGACATCCCGCCGCTCGACTACGACCTGGTGCACCGGATGCGCGGGCTCTTCCCGTCGCTGCACCTGTCGATCAATGGCGGCCTCGCCACGCTCGACGCGGCAGAGGCGGAGCTGGAGAAAGGCATGGACGGCGCGATGATCGGCCGCGCGGCCTATCACGACCCGACAGGCATCCTCTCAGATGCCGACCGCCGCATCTTCGGCGCGGACACGGCCCCCGTGGCCCCCGAGGACGCGGTGCGCGCCATGTACGACCATATCGAGGCGGAGCTGAGCGCGGGCACCCGACTCAACCAGATCACCCGCCACATGCTCGGCGCCTTCACCGGCCGCCCCGGCGCCCGCGCGTGGCGACGTACCCTGAGCGAAGGCGCTCATCGCGACGGCGCAGGGATCGACCTGGTGGAGCAGGCGCTTTCCCATGTCGAACAGCGCGCGGCCTGAGAGGGTCGGAGCCTCCGGCGGGGATATTTTCACGAATCCGAAAGGATTGCTGTGCGACGGTCAGCGCGCGGTACAGGCTGGGAAGCCGATGACCGCCGAAGCCGAAGGATGTGCCCTCGCGCAGGAACCCGGCCAAAAGCCAGCCTGTTCGGGGGCACACATTGCTCCTTCGGATTCGTTCAAATATCCAAACCCGACCGCGCCGCCGGTCAGGCCGTTTCGAGCGACGCGACCAGCCCGTCGAAGAAGGCCGCGCCGTCCGTGCCGCCGAGTGCGGGATCGTTCATCCGCTCGGGATGCGGCATCATGCCCAGCACCCGCCGGTTCTCGCTCAGCACGCCCGCGATGTCGTTGAGCGAGCCGTTCGGGTTGCCCTCGTAGGTGAAGGCGATCCGGTCCTCGCCCGCCAGCCGCGCCAGCCCTTCGGGATCGGCGATGTAGTTGCCGTCGTGATGGGCGATGGCATAGGTCGCCGTCTCGCCCAACCCGGCGGTGAAGACGCTGTCATGGGTCGCGACCCGCAGCGCCTGCGGGCGGCAGACATATTTCAGGCCCGCATTGCGCATCAGCGCGCCGGGCAGCAGTCCCGCCTCGATCAGGATCTGGAAGCCGTTGCACACGCCCAGCACCAGCCCGCCGCGCAGCGCGAAATCCACCACCGCGTTCATGATCGGCGCGCGCGCCGCGATCGCGCCGCAGCGCAGGTAGTCTCCGAAGGAAAAGCCCCCCGGCACCGCCACGATATCGAGCCCGTCGGACAGCACCGTCTCCTTGTGCCAGACATTGACGGGTGCGCGGCCGCTCGCGCGCTCGAAGGCGACCTGCATGTCGCGATCGCAATTCGATCCGGGGAAGGTGATGACGGCGGCTTTCATGTCCGGCTCCTCAAACGGTAAAATCGGTGATGACGGCGACACCCGGCGGCGCAGGCCCGTCGAAGGCTTCCAGTTCGGTCTGCGCGTCCGACAGCCCCACCCGCCGCGCGATCATCGGCGACAGGTCGAGCCCGCCTTCGATCAGCGCGAACAGCGACGGGTATTTCCACGCGGGCATCCCGCGCGTGCCGTAGAGTGCCAGCTGCCCGGAATAGACCGCATCCATCGGCACCGGCATGGTCAGGTGATCGCCCGACGGCATGCCGATCTGCACGTGGCGGCCCAGCTTGCGCAGGCAGCGGATCGAGTTGGCGGTCGTCGCGGGGATGCCCAGCGCCTCGACGCTGACATGCGCGCCGCCGCCCGTCACCTCGCGGATCGCCTCCACCGAGCCCTCGGCGGGCAGGGTGGTCGCGCCCAGCTCCTCGGCCAGCGCAAGCTTTTCCGGCACCACGTCCACCGCCACGACCCGCGCGCCGAGTGCGCGGCCCAGCATGATCGTGGCGAGCCCGATGCCGCCGATTCCGTGCACGGCCAGCCACTCGCCGGGGGCAAGCGCCGCACGATCCGTCAGCGCGTGCCAGGCGGTCGTCACGCGGCATCCCAGCGCCGCGGCCAATGCCGGGTCCATGCCTTCGGGCAACCGGGCGAGATTCACGTCCGCGCGCGGCACCGCGATCGCTTCGGCGAAGGCCCCGGCGGTGGTGAAGCCCGGCACGATCTGGTCGGGACAGGTGGTTTGCTCGCCGCGCCGGCAGGACGGGCAACGCCCGCAGGCCAGGATGAAGGGGGCCACCACCTTGTCGCCCAAGCGCCAGTCGCGCACCTCGGGCCCCACCTCGCGCACCGTGCCGCAGAACTCGTGGCCGGGCACATGGGGCAGGGGGACGGGATCGCCCCCGGTCCAGGCGTGCCAGTCCGACCGGCAGAGGCCGCAGGCCAGCAGGTCGAGCACCACCCCGTCCGCCGGGCAGTCCGGCGCGGGGATGTCCTCGATCTCCAGCCGGCGCCAGTCGGTCAGGACCGCCGCGCGCATTCTCAGATCACCGTGACCGTGAAGTTCTCGATCACCGTGTTGGCCAGCAGCTTCTCGGCCATCTGCGCGGCCTGCGCCTCGGCCAGCTCGGCATCCTCGGTGGCGAGGTCGAGCACGATGACCTTGCCCTGACGCACGCCCTCGACACCGTCGAACCCCAGCGCGCCGAGCGCGTGGCGCACCGCCTCGCCCTGCGGGTCGAGCACGCCCTGTTTCAGCGTCACATCCACGCGAACCTTCATGTCTTTCCCGACCTTTCCATCACGTTCCGGACCGTCACCGCGACCATGCCGCCGCCGATCCACAAGAGGCTTCCCGTCACCACCGGCCCCGGCTCCACGCCGAAGAAGGTCCGCGCGAAACTCACCCCCATCAGGTAGCCGCCCGCCAGCACCGCGAGCGCGGGATGGGAGAGGATCGCCCAGACCCGCTCCATCAATGCACCAGTTTCGGCCCGTTCGTGCTGCCGTTCTGGCGCGGCATCACGCCCAGCCGCTTGGCGACCTCGGTATAGGCTTCGCTGAGGTCCCCCAGCTCGCGCCGGAACACGTCCTTGTCGAGCTTCTGTCCCGTCTCAACGTCCCACAGGCGGCAGCTGTCGGGGCTGATCTCGTCGGCCACGATCAGTCGCTGGAAGTCGCCCTCGAAGACGCGGCCGATCTCGATCTTGAAGTCCACGAGCTTGATGCCGACGCCCATCATCATGCCGGACATGAAATCGTTCACCCGCAGCGCCAGGCTCACCATGTCGTCCAGATCCTGCTGGCTGGCCCAGCCGAAGGCGATGATGTGCTCCTCGCTGACGAACGGATCGCCCAGCTCGTCGTTCTTGAGGTAGAACTCGATGATCGGCCGGGGCAGGGCGGTGCCCTCCTCGATGCCCAGCCGCTTGGACATCGAGCCCGCGGCCACGTTGCGCACCACGACCTCCAGCGGGATCATCTCGACCGCGCGCACCAGCTGCTCGCGCATGTTGAGCCGCTTGATGAAATGCGTCGGCACCCCGATTCCGGCTAGGCCGGTCATGAAATGCTCGCTCAGCCGGTTGTTGAGCACGCCCTTGCCGTCGACCAGCTCGTGCTTCTCGCCGTTCCCGGCGGTGGTGTCGTCCTTGAAGAACTGGATCAGCGTGCCAGGCTCGGGCCCTTCGTAGAGGATCTTCGCCTTGCCTTCGTACACCATCCTGCGGCGGGCCATGAGCAACTCCAAACCTGTCCGTTCGGGCGCGCCGGCGCCCGGTTGCGCGTCTCATAACGGGGCAGGCCCCCGGCGGCAAGGATTCTGCCGTCTTCCTTGCGCAAGCGCCCCGTCCCACCCACATTGAACCCAAGCAGAACAACGAGGCAGGGGAGGATCCGATGCCCACATTCGACGATCGCAAGAAGTCCTTCGAGGCGAAATTCGCCCATGACAGCGAGATGCTGTTCAAGGCGGAGATGCGCCGGAACAAGATCCTCGCCCTCTGGGCGGCGGGCCTGATGGACTACGAGCCCGACCGCTCGGCGGCGTATGTGAAGGATGTCATCAAGGCCGATTTCGCCGAAGCCGGGGACGAGGATGTCTACCGCAAGCTCAAGGAAGACCTGGGCGACCGCGTGTCCGAGGCCGACCTGCGCGCCAAGATGGCCCAGTCCGACATCGAGGCGAAGGCCCAGCTCGTCGCCGAAAGCTGATCGCTCAGCGGCGACGCCCCAGCCGTTTCGCATTGTCGCCCGAGGCCTTGGCCACGGGCGCGAGCCCCGCTTGCAGGATCGCCGACATGCCCTCGCCGCGCGCGAAGGCCATCGCCGCATCCTGGTAGCCGACGGCGAAGGCGGCGGGCTTCTCCGCCCACATCGCCGTCGCCTCGACGGGGGTCATCGCACCGCGCGCCATCAGGCCGACGCGGCTCTGGATCGTCTGCATCGCCGACAGGGCCGCCTTCTGCTGAAGGCTCCACAGCGGAATCACATTGAACGGGTCGAACGGGTTACGCGGCATGACTGCCTCCTGATACTGCACCGCACAATATAGGGTGCGGTGCGGCAAAAGGCAAAATCTCAACGCGCCGAGTCCAACGCCTCGGCTATCGAACTCGATCCGGGCGTCACCCGCGTCGGCAGGCTGGCGACCAGCCGCCCGTCCGCGTCGATGATCCACTTGTGGAAATTCCAGCGCGGCACCGCCTCCCGCCCGCCCTGCGCTTCCGCCCAGGCGAAGAACGGATGCGCCCCGCCGCCGCGGGTCCGCACGATATCGCTCATCGGGAAAGTGATGCCGAACATCGCATCGCAGAAGTCCGCGACCTCCGCCCCGCTGTCATATTCCTGCCCGCCGAAATCGTCGGTCGGCAGCCCGATCACCGTCACGTCGTCGCGCGCATCGTCGAGCGCCTGCAACCCCTCGTATTGCCGCGTATAGGCGCAGAACGACGCCGTGTTGACGACCAGCAGCGTCTGACCGGGAAAGTCGCCGAGCGTGAACGTCCCGCCCTCCAGCGCATCGAAGGCGATCTCGTGCGCATCCTGTGCCGCGAGCGGTGTGGCGAAGAGCAGGGCGATCAGAAGCTGTCTCATGTCTCAGCTACGTCCGATCGCCCCGCCGGGTTTCAAAGGTTAACGCGAAAAGGTCGGGCAGGCTGCCATACGCATGCCATACGCGTGCCATACGCAGGGCAGACCGCTCGTTTTCGGCGCCGGGCCCCGTTCGTTAACCTCTTCCGAACACCCGCTCGAAGATCGTGTCGACATGCTTGGTGTGATAGCCGAGGTCGAATTTCTCCTCGATCTCCTCGGCGCTCAGCGCCGCGCGCACCTCGTCATCCGCCAGCAATTCCTCTTTGAAATCAGCGCCTTCTTCCCAGACCTTCATGGCGTTGCGCTGCACGAGGCGATAGGCATCCTCCCGGCTCGTCCCCGCCTGCGTCAACGCCAGGAGTACGCGCTGGCTCATGACGAGGCCACGGAACTTGTTCATGTTGGCCAGCATGTTATCCGGGTAGACCACAAGCTTATCAATGACTTGCGTCAGCCGGTTCAGCGCAAAATCCAGCGTCACCGTCGCGTCCGGCGCGATCCCCCGCTCCACGGAGGAATGCGAAATATCCCGCTCATGCCACAGCGCCACGTTCTCCATCGCCGGGATCACCGCCATGCGCACCAGCCGCGCCAGACCCGTCAGGTTCTCGGTCAGCACCGGGTTGCGCTTGTGCGGCATCGCGCTGGAGCCCTTCTGCCCCTTCGAGAAAAACTCTTCGGCCTCAAGCACTTCGGTCCGCTGCATGTGACGGATCTCCACCGCCACGTTCTCGATCGAGGAGGCGATGACCCCCAGCGTTGCGAAGAACATCGCGTGCCGGTCGCGCGGGATCACCTGGGTCGAGATCGGCTCGGGCCGCAGGCCGAGCTTCTCGGTAACGTATTCTTCAACAAATGGGTCGATATTGGCGAAGGTGCCCACGGCCCCCGAAATCGCCCCGGTCGCCACTTCCTCCCGCGCCGCGCGCAGGCGAGTCCGGTTCCGATCCATCTCCGCATAGAACCGCGCGAAGGTCAGACCCATCGTCGTCGGCTCCGCGTGGATGCCGTGGCTGCGCCCGATGCGCACCGTATCCTTGTGCTCGCGCGCCCGGCGTTCGAGTGCGGCGAGAAGATTGTCCATATCCGTCAAAAGGATATCTGCCGCGCGTACGAGTTGCACGTTCAGCGTGGTGTCGAGCACGTCCGACGAGGTCATCCCCTGGTGGACGAAGCGGGCATCCTCCGCCCCCACATGCTCGGCCAGATGCGTCAGGAAGGCGATGACGTCATGCTTGGTCACCGCCTCGATCTCGTCAATGCGCGCGACGTCGAACTCGACATCCTTCGCGCGCCAGACCGCATCCGCATTGGCCTGAGGGATCACCCCGAGCTTGGCCTGCGCGTCGCAGGCATGCGCCTCGATCTCGTACCAGATGCGGAACTTCGTCTCCGGCGACCAGATGGCGACCATGTCGGGGCGGGAATATCTCGGGATCATCGCGGGCTCACCTTGCGTTTCAGGGGTCGAGCGGGTGATAGACCCCTCAGCCCACGCAAACAAGGGAGGGCGACATGACAGGTCCACTCGCGCCCTTCACCGGGCACTGGACGATCACGCGCGACGTGTTCGACCTCGATAGCAACTGGACGGGCCGCTTCACCGGGCAGGGCACCTTCACGCCGGCGCGCGGCGGCCTCGACTATCTGGAGGAAGGTGAGCTGCGCTTCGCGGGCCTGCCCCCCTTCAAGGCCACGCGCCGCTACCGCTACGACGCAAGCGACGGCCTGATCGAGGTGCGCTTCGAGGACGGCCGTTTCTTCCACGCCTTCGACCCGGCGGTGAGCGGGACCGAGGCGCATCACTTCTGCGACCCCGACAGCTACGACGTGCGCTACCTCTTCGACCTGCCGCACGAATGGCGGGCCGAGTGGCGGGTCGAGGGGCCGCGCAAGGATTACCGGATGGTCACGATCTATCGCCGCTGATTTCCCCGCGCGGAAACGGGCAGGCATGCTGACCCATTCCCCGCGGGGAAACCGCGTTCACTTCCCAGAAATATCCCCGCCGGGGGCTCCCCCGGCAGGGACGCAGCGCCGTCAGCGCTTCAGGATCGAGCGGCCCGCATAGATCGCGGTCTCGCCCAGCTCCTGCTCGATGCGGATCAGCTGGTTGTACTTGGCCAGCCGGTCCGAGCGGCTGAGCGATCCGGTCTTGATCTGCCCGCAGTTGAGCGCCACGGCGAGGTCGGCGATGGTCGCGTCCTCGGTCTCGCCCGAGCGATGCGACATCACGGAGGTCATGCGCGCGCGGTGCGCCATGTCCACCGCCTCGATGGTCTCGGAGAGCGAGCCGATCTGGTTGACCTTGACGAGGATCGAGTTGCCCGCCTTCTCCTCGATCCCGCGCTTCAGCCGCTTGGAGTTGGTCACGAACAGATCGTCGCCGACCAGCTGGACGCGGTCGCCTATCTTGGCGGTCAGGGCGGCCCAGCCCTCCCAGTCATCCTCGGCCATGCCGTCCTCGATCGAGATGATCGGGTAGGCGTCGACCAGCTCGGCCAGGTAGTCGGCATTCTCCTGGCTGGACAGGGATTTGCCCTCGCCCTTCATCTCGTACTTGCCGCCCTCGTAATACTCGGTCGAGGCGCAGTCGAGCGCCAGGAACACGTCCTCGCCGGGCGTGTAGCCCGCCTTGGTGATGGAGGTCATGATGAAGTCGAGCGCCTCGCGCGTCGAGGACAGCGCAGGGGCGAAGCCGCCCTCGTCGCCGATCCCGGTATTGTGGCCGGCCGCCGACAGTTCCTTCTTGAGCGTGTGGAAGATCTCGGCCCCCCAGCGGATCGCCTCGGCGCAGGTGGGGGCGCCCACGGGCATCACCATGAATTCCTGGATGTCGATCGGGTTGTCGGCATGCTCGCCGCCATTGATGATGTTCATCATCGGCACCGGCAGCACCCGTGCCGCGGTGCCGCCAACATAGCGGTAGAGCGGCAGGCCCGTTGCCTCCGCCGCCGCCTTGGCTACGGCGAGCGAGACGCCGAGGATCGCGTTCGCGCCGATCCGGCCCTTGTTCTCGGTCCCGTCGAGCGCGATCAGCGCGGCGTCGATCAGCGCCTGCTCGGTCGCGTCCATTCCGAGGATCTCCTGGCAAATCTCGCCGTTCACCGCCTCGACCGCCTTGGTCACGCCCTTGCCCAGATACCGGCCCTTGTCGCCGTCGCGCAGTTCCACCGCCTCATGCGCGCCCGTCGAGGCGCCGGAGGGTACGGCGGCGCGGCCCATCGAGCCGTCCTCCAGATAGACGTCGACCTCCACCGTCGGGTTGCCGCGGCTGTCGAGGATCTCGCGTCCGATGATGTCGATAATCGTGGTCATGGGGGCTCCTGCTCCTGCTCATGCTGTGATGCGTCGCGGTCTGACTACATGACGCACCCCGATTGCGCAAAGAGGGAGTGGACAACTTCAGGTTTATCGCTACCGTGAATACACGCAAAGGTTGTCAGGCGCCATCGTGGGGGTGTCGCGGCGTCAGGTTACGGATCAAGGAGTGCCCAGGATGGACCCGACCCAGGAAGTTTTGCTCTACCTCTCCGCGCAGGTGAACGCGATGACGCGGGCGCTCGGCATGTCGGCGGACCAGGTGCAGTTCGTGATCCTCACGCTGGGCGCGTTCGTCCTGCTGATGACGCTGGTCCGGGGCAACGGGTCGCGCACGGCACGCAGGGCCCCGCGGGGCGAGGCGTCCGACAGCGCGGCCATCAAGGGATTGCGCCACGCGCGGATGCCTCAGGACTGAGGCGCGTCGCGCTCGGCCCGCTTCGCCGCGGTCCAGAGCGCGTCCATCTCGGCGAGATCCGACTCCGCGGGCGCACGGCCATCTTCGGCCAGAGCGTCCTCGATGGCTTCGAATCGCCTTTGGAACTTGGCATTCGCGCCGCGCAGCGCGGCCTCGGGGTCGATGTCGAGATGCCGGGCGAGGTTGGCCATCACGAACATCAGATCTCCGAATTCGGCCACCTGCTCGGAATGGGGAAGGGTGTCGCGCGCCTCCACCAGCTCCCGCGATTCCTCCAGCAACTTGTCGAGCACCTGCACCGTTTCGGGCCAGTCGAAGCCGACGCGTGCGGCGCGGTTCTGCAGCTTCACCGCGCGGGTCAGCGCGGGCAGGCCGAGCGCCACGCCGTCGAGTGTGCGGGTCCGCGTCCTGCCCGCCGCCGCACGTTCCTCCGCCTTGATCCGCTCCCAATCCGCGACCTGCGCGCGGGCGTCGCGCCCGGGCGCGTCGCCGAAGACGTGGGGGTGGCGGCGGACCATCTTGTCGGAGATGCCCTCGATGACCTCGGCCAGCGTGAAATGACCTGATTCGTCGGCCATCTGCGCGTGGTAGATCACCTGGAACAGGAGGTCGCCCAGCTCTCCCTTCAGCTCGGGCATGTCGTCGCGGGCGATGGCGTCCGCGACTTCCGCCGCCTCCTCCAGCGTGTAGGGGGCGATGGAGGCGAAGTCCTGCTCCCGGTCCCAGGGGCAGCCATCGGGCGCGCGCAGGCGGGCCATGATCTCCACCAGCCGGTCGAGGGAGGCGCCGCCATTCAGGACGATCTCGTCGGAGCGGATGCGGTCGGGGTTCGGTTTCATGGGCGAGACCCTGCGCGGATGCCGCCAGATCCGCAAGGGTCCGAGCGGCAAGGGGCAGCCCGCTTGACCTTTCCGGGGGCGAGGCAGAAGCTGCGGGCAAATGCCGTTTCAGGAGACCCCCATGCCCATCATCAACCGCATCGCCGAGTTCCACGACGACATGAAGACCTGGCGTCGCCACATCCACGCGAATCCCGAGTTAGGCTACGACTGTCACGAAACGTCGGCCTTCGTGGTCGAGCGGCTCAAGGAATTCGGCGTGGACGAGATCGAGACCGGCATCGCCAAGACCGGTGTGGTCGCGATCATCCAGGGGCAGGGCGGCGACGGCCCGACGGTGGGCCTGCGCGCCGACATGGACGCGCTGCCGATCCAGGAGGTGCACGACAACGGCTACAAGTCCAAGGTCGATGGCAAGATGCACGCTTGCGGCCATGACGGGCACACCGCGATGCTGTTGGGCGCGGCGAAGTATCTGGCGGAGACGCGCAACTTCGCGGGGCGCGTCGCGCTGATCTTCCAACCGGCGGAGGAAGGCGGCGGCGGAGGCCTCGCCATGTGCGACGAGGGCATCATGGACAAATACGGGATCGGGCAGGTCTACGGCCTGCACAACCATCCCGGCGAGGCGGTGGGGACCTTCCACACCCGGCCCGGCCCGCTGATGGCGGCGGCCGATACCTTCACCATCGCCGTGACCGGCAAGGGCGCGCATGCCGCCATGCCGCATCAGGGCATCGACACGGTGCTGGTCGCCTGCCAGATCGCGCAAGGGCTGCAGATGATCGTCGCGCGCAACACCGATCCGCTGAAAAGCGCGGTGCTGTCGATCACCACGATCCATTCCGGCTCGGCCCACAACGTGATCCCCGAGACGGCGGAGCTGGGCGGCACGGTCCGCACGCTCGACGAGGAGGTGCGCGAGTTGGTGATCGCGCGCATGGAGGAGGTGGCGTCGAACATCGCGGCCGCCCATGGCGCGAAGGCCACGCTCGACTACCAGCGCGGCTACCCGGTCACCGTGAACCATCCGGCCGAGACCGAGTTCGCCGCCGGCGTGGCGCGGGCGATCTCGGGCGAGGATGCGGTGGATACCGACGTTGCGCCCATGATGGGGGCGGAGGATTTTTCCTATATGCTGGAGCGCCGTCCCGGTGCATACCTGTTCCTCGGGGGCGGGGGCGGCGCAGGGCTGCACCATCCCGAATACGACTTCAACGACGAGATCAGCCCGATCGGCGCATCCTGGTTCGTGAAGGTGGTGGAGACGGCGCAACCGGCGGGATAACGCCCGCGGGCGCATTTTTGAGAAGGAACGCTCCAAGATGGGCGACGGACAGCTGGCGCGGTTGCAGGCGGAAGCCTGGGACCAGCTTGGCGAGGGCATCATCCTGACGGATAGCGACGGGACGATCGTCTTCGTCAACAAGACGGCGGCGACGCTGCACGGGGTGGCGGAGCTCGGGGTCGAGACCGAGGACTATTCCGAGACCTACGGGCTCTACCGCCGGGACGGCACGCCCTACCCGTCGGCGGAACTTCCGCTGGCTCGCGCCGTGCGCGACGGCGAGATCGTCGAGAACGAGATGTGGGACATCCGCCGCCCGGACGGGACCACGATCACCGCCGAAGGCTCCGCGCGGCGCATCCACGATGCGGCGGGCGGCGTGCTCGGCTGCGTGCTCACCATCCGCGACGTCACCTCGCGCGAGGCGGCGCTGGCGGAGCTGACGCTGTCGCTGAGCGTGCGGGAGATGCTGCTGGGCGAGGTGAACCACCGGGTCGCAAACAACCTTAACCTCCTCGCTTCGCTGGTGCGCTACGAGCGGCGGCGCACGCAGGAGGACGCGGTGATCGGCGTGCTCGACCGGGTGCAGTCGCGGCTTCACGTCATGGGCGCGATCCACGGCGCGATGTATCGCTCGGAAGATGGCGGGACCGTCAATGCGGGCCACCACTTCTCGAAGCTGATGCAGGACGTGACCGAGGCGCTGGCCGGCGAGGTCGATCTGGTCGTGGAATGCGTCGCCCCGCAGGACATGATGGTCCAGTCGCGCGACGTGATCCCGCTGGCCCTGGCGGTGAACGAGTTGATGACGAACTCGCTGAAATACGCCTTCGACGGGCGTGCCAGCGGCGAGATCCGCGTCGTGCTGGAGGATGGCGAGACGCGGACCATGACCTATCGCGACGACGGGGTTGGCCTGCCCGAGGATTTCGACCTCGATCAGAGCTCCGGGCTCGGCATGACCATCGTGCAGACGTTGGCGCGTCAGCTCGGCTCGGAAGTCGCGGTGCTGAACGGGCCGGGCGCGGCGTTCCGCATCCCGTTCTGAGCCCTCAGCGGATGTTCGGCTCGGCCTGGCGGCGCGTCACGTAGTCCTTCACCGAGCCGATCATCTCGTCCATGCCGCTTTCGAAGAAGTGACCGGCACCCGGCACCGTCTGGTGCGTGACGGTGATACCCTTCTGCTGCTGCAGCTTCTCGGCCAGGCCCGTCACGTCGGCGGGCGGCACCACGCGGTCCGCGTCGCCGTTGATGATGAGGCCAGAGGAGGGGCAGGGGGCCAGGAAGGTGAAGTCGTACATGTTCGCGGGCGGGGCCACGCTGATGAAGCCCGCGACCTCGGGCCGCCGCATCAGCAGCTGCATCCCGATCCACGCGCCGAAGGAGAAGCCCGCCACCCAGCACTGGCGCGAGTTCGGCGCCTGCGATTGCAGATAGTCGAGCGCCGAGGCCGCATCGCTGAGCTCCCCGATGCCCTGGTCGTATTCGCCCTGCGAACGCCCCACGCCGCGGAAATTGAAGCGCAGCACGGTGAAGCCCATCTCGTGGAAGGCGTAGTGGAGGTTGTAGACGACCTTGTTGTTCATCGTCCCGCCGAATTTGGGGTGCGGGTGCAGGATGATGGCGATCGGCGCGTCCTTGCTCTTTTGCGGGTGAAAACGTCCCTCGAGCCGTCCTTCGGGTCCGGGAAAAATCACCTCGGGCATGGGATGCGACCTCTCTGTCGTGGTCCGGTCGGGAATGCTTGACGCTTCCGGTCGGAAATTCTAGAACAGTTCTAAAGAGCGTCGTGGATGGCTCTTTTCAAGCCGTGGCAGGTATAGTCTGCCGCGCGTCGCGTCAATAGCGGAGCCGGACATGAAGCTGAGCACCAAGGGTCGTTACGCCATGATCGCGCTCGCCGACCTCGCCCGGCAGCCGCAGGAGGTGCTGACGACGCTGTCGGAGATCTCGGAGCGGCAAGACATCAGCCTCGCCTATCTCGAACAGCTTTTCGTGAAACTTCGCCGCGCGGGGCTGGTCGACAGCGTGCGCGGCCCCGGCGGCGGCTACCGGCTGGGCCGCGATGCCGACACCATCCGGGTCAGCGAGATCCTGTCCGCGGTGGACGAGACGATGAACGCGCTGACCCGCGGCGCCGGGGTGAAGGGTGCGTCGGGCGGAACGCAGGAATTGGCACTGACCGACAAGCTGTGGGAGCAGCTATCGGCGCATGTCTATGTCTTCCTGCACCAGACGCGGCTGAGCGACATCACCGGCGACCAGCTCGCGCCCTGTCCGGCGGTGCCCGCACTGCTGGAGATGGTGGACGAATGAGCCGCGCCTATCTCGATTGGAACGCCACGGCCCCGCTCAGGCCCGAGGCGCGCGACGCGATGATCGCGGCGATGGACGTGCTGGGAAATCCGTCCTCGGTCCATGCCGAGGGGCGCGCGGCCAAGGCGATCGTGGAGCGGGCACGGGCGCAGGTGGCCGAGGCGACGGGCGCGGGCGAGGCGGATATCGTCTTCACCTCCGGCGCGACGGAGGCGGCATCGCTGGCGCTGGCGGGGCGTGACCTGGCCGGGGCCGCGATCGAGCATGATTGCGTGGCCGCCTGGACGGATGGCGCGGTGCCCGTGGACGAGGCGGGCCGCGTGACGGTCGCCGAGCCGGAGCGCAGCGCGCTTCAGGCCGCAAACAGCGAGACGGGCGTGCTGCAGGACCTGCCCGAGGGGCTGGCCTTCACCGACGCGGTGCAGGCGGTCGGCAAGGTGCCTTTCGCCTTCTCTTGGTCGGGGGCGGAAATGGCCGCGATCTCGGCCCACAAATTCGGCGGGCCGAAGGGTGCGGGCGCCCTGATCCTGCGCCGTGGCCTCGACGTTGCCGCACAGCTTCGCGGTGGCGGGCAGGAGATGGGACGCCGGGCCGGGACCGAGAACGTCGTCGCCATCGCGGGAATGGGTGCCGCCGCGGCAGCGGCGCAGGCCGATCTGGACGCGGGGCGCTGGGAGGCGGTCGCCGAACTTAGAAATATTCTAGAAAGCGCGTTGAGGGATGCGGCCCCCGACCTTATCTTGGTCGGCGAAGGGGCCGCGCGGCTGCCCAACACCACATGCATCGCCGTGCCCGGTTGGCGGGGCGAGACGCAGGTGATGCAGATGGACCTCGCGGGCTTCGCGATCTCGGCAGGCTCCGCCTGTTCGAGCGGCAAGGTGAAGGAGAGCCGCGTCCTGCGCGCGATGGGCCTCGATGCGGACGCCGCGAGCAGCGCGATCCGCATCTCGCTGGGGCCGACGACGATGCGGGCCGAGGTGGACGGGTTCGTCGCCGCCTGGGCGCGGCAACACGCAAAATTCCGCGCCCGCGCGGCGTGACACGGATATGAGGCCCCGCGGGGCCCGAGGAAAGGAACGGCACGATGGCTGCATTGGACGAAGCACAGGTCGATATCGGACGGGCGAAAGAGGGCGTCGAGGACGAGACCGTCGCCGCGGTGCAGTCGCTCGCCGGGAAGTACAAGTATGGCTGGGAAACCGAGATCGAGATGGAATACGCCCCCAAGGGGCTGACCGAGGACATCGTGCGCCTGATCTCGGAAAAGAACGGCGAGCCCGAGTGGATGCTCGACTGGCGGCTGGAGGCCTATCGCCGCTGGGTCGAGATGGACGAGCCCGAGTGGGCGATGGTCGACTATCCGAAGATCGACTTCCAGGACCAGTACTACTATGCCCGGCCCAAGAGCATGGTGCAGAAGCCCAAATCGCTCGACGAGGTCGATCCCAAGCTGCTGGCCACCTATGAGAAGCTGGGCATTCCGCTGAAGGAGCAGATGATCCTCGCCGGGGTCGAGGGCGCGGAGGAGGCTGCCGCCGAGGGGCGCAAGGTCGCCGTCGATGCCGTCTTCGACAGCGTCAGCGTCGGCACGACCTTCAAGGACGAGCTGGCCAAGGCCGGCGTGATCTTCTGCTCGATCTCCGAGGCGATCAAGGATCACCCCGAGCTGGTGAAGAAATATCTCGGCTCGGTCATCCCGCAGTCGGACAACTACTACGCGACGCTCAACGCCGCCGTGTTCTCGGACGGGTCCTTCGTCTACGTGCCCGAGGGTGTGAAGTGCCCGATGGAGCTTTCCACCTATTTCCGCATCAATGCGGAGAATACCGGCCAGTTCGAGCGCACGCTGATCGTGGCCGACAAGGGCTCCTACGTCTCCTATCTCGAAGGCTGCACGGCCCCGCAGCGCGACACCGCGCAGCTGCACGCGGCCTGTGTCGAGCTGGTGGCGCTGGAGGATGCGGAGATCAAGTATTCCACCGTCCAGAACTGGTTCCCCGGCGACGAGGAGGGCAAGGGCGGCATCTACAACTTCGTGACCAAGCGCGCGGATTGCCGTGGCGACCGCTCGAAGGTGATGTGGACGCAGGTGGAGACCGGATCGGCCGTCACCTGGAAATACCCGTCCTGCATCCTGCGCGGCAATGACAGCCAGGGCGAGTTCTACTCGATCGCCATCGCCAACAACCTGCAGCAGGCCGATACCGGCACCAAGATGATCCACTTGGGCAAGAACACCAAGTCGCGGATCGTGTCGAAGGGGATCAGCGCGGGCCGCGCGCAGAACACCTATCGCGGGCAGGTCTCGATGCACCCACGCGCGAAGAACTCGCGCAACTACACCCAGTGCGATTCCTTGCTGATCGGGGACAAGTGCGGCGCGCACACGGTTCCCTATATCGAGGTGAAGAACAATTCGAGCCGGGTGGAGCACGAGGCCACCACCTCCAAGGTCGATGACGACCAGCTGTTCTATTGCCGCCAGCGCGGCATGGACGAGGAGGAGGCCGTGGCCCTGGTCGTCAACGGCTTCTGCAAGGAGGTGCTGCAGGCCCTGCCGATGGAATTCGCGATGGAAGCGCAGGCGCTGGTCGCGATCTCGCTGGAAGGGTCGGTGGGCTAGGCCACATTTCGCTTCGTGCAAGGCGTCGGGCCGCCCAAGCCCGGCTACAGGCAGATCCGAAGGAGTGAGAGACATGGCAGGCAGTACCATCGTTCTGATGACCATCATCGGGGTCGTCATCGTCGGGGCGGGGATCCTCTGGGCCTATTCCTCCCGCGATGTCTCGCAGGAGCGGCAGGCGGAGGAAGACGGGCCGCACGGGCCGGACGTGCATCTCGACGACGAGGACGACAGATGAGGCATTACTTCCCCGCCACGATCATCGCCGTGGTGATCTACTTCGTGCTCAGCTTCCTTGCGGACATGCTGCTGGAGGAGTCGACGCGCACCACCTTCGCCATCGCGCTGGAGGCCGCGTTGAAGGCGGCCCTGTTCGGCGCGCTGTTCCATGTGGTGCATGGCTGGCTGGGCGGGTTCTTCGGCTTCTACGAATACGATGCGGAGATCGACGGACCGCAGGGCAAGGGACCGAGCGCATGATCGTCACGACGACCAACGGCATCGAAGGCCGTCGCATCGTGGAATATCACGGCATCGTCACGGGCGAGGCCATCATGGGCGCCAACATGTTCCGCGATCTCTTCGCGGGCGTGCGCGACGTGATCGGCGGGCGCGCGGGGGCCTATGAGGGCTCGCTGCGCAAGGCGCGGGACATCGCGATGTCGGAAATGGAGGCCGAGGCCGCGCGCATGGGATGCGACGCGGTGATCGGCGTGGACCTCGACTACGAGGTCCTGGGAAAGGAAAGCGGAATGCTGATGGTGAGCGTCAGCGGGACCGCGGTGAAACTGGGATAGAGACTATGCTGGAAATCAAGAACCTGCACGTGAAGCTCGAGGAAGAGGACAAGCAGATCCTCAAGGGTGTCGATCTGACCGTCGAGGCGGGCAAGGTCCACGCGATCATGGGTCCCAACGGCTCGGGTAAGTCGACGCTGAGCTACGTGCTGTCGGGTCGCGACGGCTACGAGGTCACGGACGGCTCGGCCACGCTGGCGGGCGAGGACATCCTCGACATGGAGCCGGAGGAGCGGGCGGCGGAGGGGCTGTTCCTCGCCTTCCAGTACCCGGTGGAGATCCCCGGCGTGGGCAACATGACCTTCCTGCGCACGGCGGTGAACGCGCAGCGGAAGGCGCGTGGCGAGGAGGAGCTGTCCGCGGGCGAGTTCCTGAAGGTCGTGCGCGAGAAGGCCAAGAGCCTGAAGATCGACGCGGAAATGCTGAAGCGTCCGGTCAATGTCGGCTTCTCGGGCGGTGAGAAGAAGCGCAACGAGATCCTGCAGATGGCGATGCTGGAGCCGAAGATGTGCATCCTCGACGAGACGGATTCCGGCCTCGACGTGGACGCGATGAAGCTGGTGGCGGACGGCGTGAACGCGCTGCGCGACGAAGGCCGCGCCTTCCTCGTCATCACGCACTACCAGCGGCTGCTCGACCACATCAAACCGGACGTCGTGCACATCATGGCCGACGGCAAAATCGTGAAGACCGGCGGGCCGGAACTCGCGCTGGAGGTCGAGAACAACGGCTACGGCGACATCCTGAACGAGGTGGCGTAAATGGTTGCGGTCAAGGCGAAAAACCGCCTCGCCCCCGATGCGCTGATCGCGCGGCATGCCGCCCCCGCGGGCGGTGCGGGCTGGGCCGAGGCCGTGCGCACCGATGCCCGTGCGCGGCTGGCGGCGACCGGCGCGCCGCAGCGGCGGGACGAGTACTGGCGCTTCACCAATCCCGGCCTGCTGTCGCAGGACGTGCCGAACGCGGTGACGCCCGCACCGCATGAGCCGGTCTTCGACGGCGTGGATGCGCTGCGGATCGTGTTCGTCGACGGGGTGTTCGCGCCCGATCGCTCGGACGACCTGGCGGGCGAGGGGCTGGAGGTCGCGACGCTCTCGGATGCGCTGGCGACAGACATCCATTGGGCGAAGGACCTGTTCGGCGTGCTGGAGGCGCGCGGCCAGATGCCGGTACCGCGTGAGTTCGCGATCCTCAACACTGCCTTCGCGGGGCAGGGCGTGGTGCTGCGTGCGACCGGGAAGGTCACGAAGCCCGTGCTGATCGACTACCTGCACGAGGATGCGAGCGCCGACGCGGTGCTGCGCCACATCGTGAAGGTCGAGGCCGGGGCCGCGCTGACCGTGCTGGAGCAGGGCGTCGCAGGCGCGCGAGTCAATTCGGTGATGGAGGTCGAAGTGGCCGAGGGCGGTGCCTTCGATCACGTCCGTGTCCAGGGCCGGGACCATGACCGTCAGGTCTTCACCGCCGCCTTCGCGCGGCTGGCCGCGACCGCGTCCTACAAGTCCTTCACCCTGTCGATGAACGGCGTGATGACCCGCAACGAGCAGGTCGTGGAGTTCACCGGCGACGAGGCCGCGGCGCATGTCGCAGGCGCCGCGATCGGCGAGGGCAGCTTCCACCATGACGACACCGTGTTCGTCACGCATGACGCCGTGGATTGCGAGAGCCGCCAGGTGTTCAAGAAGGTGCTCAAGGACGGCGCGACCGGCGTGTTCCAGGGCAAGATCCTCGTGAAGGAGGATGCGCAGCGCACCGATGGCTACCAGATCAGCCAGGGGTTGCTGCTCGACGAGGACAGCAATTTCCTCGCCAAGCCTGAGCTGGAGATCTACGCCGATGACGTGGCCTGTTCGCACGGGTCCACCTGTGGTGGGCTCGACGAGACGGGGCTGTTCTACCTCTTGAGCCGTGGCGTGCCGCGGGCGGCGGCGACCAACATGCTGGTCATCGCCTTTCTCGACGAGGCGGTGCAGGAGATCGGCGACGACGCGCTGGCCGATGCGGTGCGCGAGCGGATCGCCGCCTGGCTCGACCGGCGCGCCGAGGGCTGACACGCATGTCGATCACGGCGCAGATCGTGGAGGCCTGGGGCCGCCCGCGCCCCGTCATGGCGCGCCTGATCGCCGCCGGTGACGTGGGCGGGCGCGCGGCGAGCTATCTGATGGTGGCAGGCGTGCTCTATGGCATCGCCAACCTCGCCAATGCGCAACTGGTCGGCGATCTGGCCGAGGGCGGTCAGCCGGCCGGCGCGCTGATTGCCGCGCGCGTGTTCCAGGTGGCGCTCGGCGCGCTCGGCGTCATCGTCGCGGGCATCGTGGTCGGGCCGCTATCGCATCTCGTCGCGCGGCTGTTCGGCGGCAAGGCCGGGTGGCGCGGGGGCTCGCTGGCGCTGTTCTGGGCGATGCTCGCCTCGGCTCCCTTTGCGCTGCTCTCGGCGCTTCTGCTGGGGCTCGCGGTGATCCTCGGCGGGCGTGTGTTGGGAGAGGCGAGCTTCCTCGTCGGGATGGCGGGGCAGCTGATGCTGATCCATGTCTGGTCGGGCTCGCTGGCCGAGGCCGAGGGCTTCGCGAAGACCTGGCCCGTCGCGCTCGTCATGCTGGCGATCGGCGCGGTTCTCTTCGCGCTGAGCCTGCAGGTGCCCACGACATGACCTCACCGGCGCCCGATTTTCACCGCATTCGCATGGAAAGCTCCTTGCTACGCGAGGAAAGGACACATCATGGTCGATCACAGCATGATCGAAGAGTTCGACATCACGCATGGCCACTACGAGGAGCGGCATGCCGGTCTGGCCTGGCGGATCGTCGATGCGTGGCGCGACATGGGCACCTCCACCCGGCGGCTGATCCGGGAGGATCCGGCCGAGGGTCGGCTGCTGTTCTACGTGCTGATGGCCGATATCGTCGTGTTCCTGTCCTGGACCTTGAAGACCGTCGTGGTCCCGCATCCCGCGGCCCCGATGCCGGTGCAGGTCAGCATCGTGCTGGTGCTGATCCTGATGGGCCGCACGGCGCTGATGTATTCCTTCGCCGGGATCTCGGGCTTCGTGCTGCGGGCGCTCGGCGGGCAGGGCAGCTACCGCGACACGCGGGCGGGCGTGTTCTGGGGCGCGTTCGTCGCGGCGCCGTTCAGCCTCGCCGTGGCGCTGATCACCGTGGGTCTCGCGATGGTGCAGGGCGCCGATGCACCGGACTGGTACGTCATCCCGCTCTACTGGGTCAGCCTGGTGCCATTCATCTGGTTCATTTCCGGCGGCCTGGGCGAGGCGCAGCGGATGCGGGTCGCGCCGATCTTCCTCGTGCTCAGCGTGCTGACCGTCGCGACGCTATTCGTCGCATTGGTGGCGAGCGGGCGCGGCATTATCTGACATCGAGAACGAGGACCGAAAGGTCGCAGCGCGCGGAGCCAGGCTTCGCGCGCCGGAAAGGTTTGCCATGTACGACGTGAACGCGGTCCGCGCCGATTTTCCCATCCTGTCGCGCGAGGTGAACGGCAAGCCGCTGGTCTATCTCGACAACGGTGCAAGCGCGCAGAAGCCGCAGGCGGTGATCGACGCGGTCACGCGCGCCTATGGCCACGAATACGCCAATGTCCATCGCGGGCTGCACACGCTCTCGACCATCGCGACCGAGAATTACGAGGCGGTGCGCGGCAAGATCGCGGCCTTCCTGGGCGGTGTGGCGGAGGAGGAGGTGATCTTCACCACCGGCTCCACGATGGGGTTCAACCTGATCGCCTATGGCTGGGGGATGGAGAACCTCACCGCAGGCGACGAGATCGTGCTGAGCGTGATGGAGCATCACGCCAATATCGTGCCCTGGCATTTCCTGCGCGAGCGGCTGGGGGTGAAGCTGGTCTGGGTCGAGCCCGAGGCCGATGGCAGCTTCGATCCCGCCCGTGTGGCCGAGGTTCTGACCGAGCGCACGAAACTGGTGACGCTGACGCATATGTCGAATGTGCTGGGAACGGTCGTGGACATCGCCGCGGTGGCCGAGATCCTGCGCCCGCGCGGCATCCCGCTGGCCGTTGATGGCAGCCAGGCGACTGTCCACATGCCGGTGGACCTCACGACGCTGGGGGCGGATTTCTACTGCATCACGGGGCACAAGCTCTACGGCCCCTCCGCCTCGGGCGCGGTGTGGATCCGTGCGGAACGTCAGGCGCAGATGCGGCCTTTCATGGGTGGTGGCGACATGATCCGCACCGTCACGCGCGATGAGATCAGCTATAACGATCCGCCGCACAAGTTCGAGGCGGGCACGCCGGGCATCGTGCAGATGATCGGGCTGGGGGCGGCGCTCGACTACATGACGGGCCTTGGGATGGAGAACATCGCCGCGCATGAAGCGGGCTTGCGCGACTACGCGCTCGACCGGTTCCGGGCGCTCAACTGGCTGAACGTGCAAGGGACCGCGCCGGGCAAGGGGGCGATCTTCTCCTTCACCATGGATGGCGGCGCGCATCCGCACGACATCTCCACGATCGTCGACCAGAAGGGCGTCGCGGTGCGCGCAGGCCATCACTGCTGCCAGCCGCTGATGCAACATATGGGCGTCAGCGCGACCTGCCGGGCGAGTTTTGGCCTCTACAACACGACCGAGGAGGTCGACGTGCTGGTCGACGCGCTCGAAACCTGCCACCGCCTCTTCGGCTGAGCCAAAATCCCCCCGCCGCCCCTTGTCATTCCGCGGACAACACGCACCTATGGGGCCGGACAATTTCAGGAGACCCGCGATGAGCGACGACAAGAAAGACACCAAGCAGTCCGATCCCGTGATCGACCGGCTCATCGAAACCCGCCAGCTCATCATCTGCGAGGGCATCGATCAGAAGATGGCCAAGCGCGTGGCAGGGCAGCTGCTGGCCATGGCCGGTGAGAGCGACGAGCCGATTACCCTGTTCCTCAACAGCCAGGGCGGCCATGTCGAGGCGGGCGACACGATCCACGACATGATCCGCTTCATCAAGCCGCGCGTCCGCATCGTCGGCACCGGCTGGGTGGCCAGCGCGGGCACGCATATCTTCCTCTCGGTGCCGAAGGAGGATCGCTACTGCCTGCCCAATACCCGCTTCCTGATCCACCAGCCTTCGGGCGGGGTCGGGGGCCAGGTGACGGACATCACCATCCAGGCCGACCAGATCGAGAAGATGCGCGAGCGTCTGGCCCGCACCATCGCCGACGCCACCGGCCAGCCGGTCGAGCAGGTGATGAAGGATATCGACCGCGACCGCTGGATGGATACGGGCGAGGCCGCGGAATACGGCATCCTCGGAACCGTGATCGAGCGGGCGGACCAGCTGGACTGACCTAAGGCGAGAGGCTCCGGCTCAAGGCCGGAGCGGCTCGCGAATAGACGTCCCGGACCTGATCCGGGACCGCGTCGATCTACTCTGCCCCGGCTCACGGCCGGGGCGTGACAGAGCGCATCGGCGGGCCGCGGTGCGGCGATCCTCCGTTCGAGCATGGCTACTTTATGCCAGCCAGTTCCGCACGCCCCCACCGCTGCGCGCCTGCATCAGCCAAATCGCCGTGCCGGGGGCGGCCCGGCCATGCGCGGCGGGCTTCGCCCTTGATTCCGCGCTCGGGATACAGCAGGCGCGTGTTTCAGCTTCTTCGCGAAACCCTCACTCCCCCGGCAGCAGCCGCGTGGTGCCGATCGCCTCGGCTCGGACCCGGCCCATGTCCAGGGTCATCGGGATGTACTCCCCGCGCCGCCACAGCACCGACAGGTCGTCGTAATGCCGTGACAGCAGGTGCCCCGACTGCCCGGTCGAGATGATGTAGCGCGAGTTCTCCGGGTCGCCGAAATCCACCACGAAGCGCAGGCCGGAGGCGTGCACGTTGGCGTAGGGATTGTCGCCGTCGCCCGCGAGGCGCCCGCGCATCAGCGTATTGTCGCCGCCGCCCGTCGGCTGGATGATCGAGGCGAGGAAGGAAAGTCCGGGGACCTGTCGCAGGACCTGATGCTCCTGCATCGCGAGATGCGCCTCGCCCCAGTTCCAGGCCTCGACCCGGCTGCCCTGCGCGTCGCGCAGCTCCGCCAACGCATCGTCGAGCGCGCGGCGCGCCATGTCGGAACAGGTCTCGGTCGCATCCGAGGTGCGGATGTCGCACCATTCGGCGGCTCCATCGATGTCGCGGAACACACGCTCGATGAACAGCGGCTCCAGCCGGGTCATCCGGTCGGCCATCGCGCCGCCCAGCTCGTCGCGCACGAGATGGCGTTGCAGGTGGCGCACCCAGGCGGCGTAGATCAGCGGCTCGGGGCCATGTTCGGACATCTCGCCGTTCCAGTCGGCCAGACGCTCCAACGCGGTGCGGCGCAACGGCGCGAGCGCGTCGTCGTCGACCGGCGAGCCGGTCCACCACAGATCGCGCCCGATCAACGGCAGCAGGATGCGCGCGGTCTGGCTGATCGTGTCCACCTGCGCCTCGACGAAGCTGTCGGCGGTGTGGAACTCCCGCTCGGTCAGCAGCCGTCGGGCACGCTGGATGCGCTGCGTGTCGCCCCAGACATGGCTGAGATGGTAGGGATAGGCGCGCGACGTCGTGCGGTTGTTGGTGTTGATGAGGATGCCGGACCGCGGGTCATAGTCCTGCGGCATCTCGTCCGGGTCGACATAGCCCTGCCAGTCATTGCCCGCCACCCAGCCCGGCGAGGGCATCCGCCCCTGGCCCTGGTGGCCGGGCTGCCGCAGCGGCGCACGACCGCCCACATGCAGCGCGATCCGCTGCCGGTCGGCCATCGTGAAGTTCTGGCTGGGCGCGATCATGCCGTCGAGCGCTGCGCGTCCTTCCTCGATAGAGCGGGCGCGTGCCATGCCCATCAAAGTGTCCATCGAGCGATCGGTCGGGTCGAGCGCCGTCCAGGCGAGGGCCGCCACGTGGCCCGGAGGCGTGATGCGGTCCGCGCCGAACGCATCTCCGGGCAGGATCGGCCCGTGGCGCGTTCGGCCGAGCGTGACCGTGCGCGCGGGCGCGTCGCCCACGCCGATCAGCACGTCGCGGGTCTCGATCTCGGCCCAGCCATCGGGCGTGCGGTAGCGGGAGGGGTCCTCGGGATCCAGCTCCTCGATATAGATGTCCTGATCGTCCGTGTAGGCGGTCGTCAGGCCCCAGGCGAAGTCGGCATTGCGTCCCGCGATGATGCCCGGCAGGCCGGGAATGGTACCGCCGATCGCGCCGCCGCCGGGAAATTCGAGGCGCGCCAGCATCCAGATCGACGGCGCACTCAGCCCCAGATGCGGATCGTTGGCCAGCAACGTGGCATCGGAGGCGGAGCGGTCGGGATCGGCGGCCCAGGCGTTCGAGGCGCCCGCCATGCCGTAGGGCGCGACGGGATCGAAGGCGTGCCGCTCGGGCAGGGGCGCGGGGACCGGGTCGAGACCGGGGAACAGCTCGGCGAAATCCGGGCCGGACAGACCGGCGAGGCGCGGGGCCTCGGGCAGCAGGTCGCGCAGCCGCTCCTCGTCGAGCAGCAGCGACAGCTCGGCCCGCCGCACCTCGTAGGTTGCGTGGCCCGACAGCTGCAGCGCCATGATCCGGTTGACGGCGACGGAATCGGCCGGGGTCCAGGGCGCGATTCCGCTGGAGAACAGGAAGAATTCGGGCGCGCCGCGTCCCAGCGCGTCCTCGCGGACCTGTTCGAGCCGCGCGTTCACCCCGGCCGCGTAAGCCCGCATCGCGGCTTGCGTCTCTGCGCTCTGGTTGCCGACCATCTCCCGCGCGACGCCGTAGATGTCGAGCGCGCGCAAGAGCACGTCCGTCTCGAAGGTCGCCTCGCCGAAGAGCTCGCTGAGCCTGCCTTGCGCGGTCCGGCGCAGCATCGTCATCTGCCACAGCCGGTCCTGGGCATGGACGTAGCCGAGGCCGAAATAGACGTCCTCGTCGGTCTCGCCGCTAATATGGGGCACCGCGTGGGCGTCGCGCACGATCTCGACCGGGCCGCTCAGCCCCGCGACCTCGACCTCCGCCTCGTAGTCGGGCAGCGAGCCGGAGGCGAGGTAGTAGGCCACGCCGAGGGCGAGGACCAGAAGGGCCAGGGCGCCGAGGAAGATCCGGCCTCCCCATTTCAGAACCTTGCGCATGTGTCCCTCCCGTCGCGGCCCGACAGGCTTAGCAGCGGCCTTGACTCGGTTCAATGCGGCCCGGAAACCTGTGCCCGAACGTCAGGCAAAGGGATCGTCATGGCACGTTGCGCATTCATCGGACTGGGGGTCATGGGCTATCCCATGGCAGGGCATCTCGCGGGCGCGGGGCACGAGGTGACGGTCTACAACCGCACCGGTGCGAAGGCGGCGGACTGGGTCGCGCAGCATGGCGGACGCGCGGCGGATACACCCGCGCAGGCAGCGGATGGCGCCGAGTTCGTCTTTGCCTGCGTCGGCAACGACGACGACCTGCGGGCGGTCACGACCGGCGAGGACGGGGCTTTCGCCGGGATGAGCAAGGATGCCGTCTTCGTCGACCACACCACCGCCTCGGCCGAGGTCGCCCGGGAACTGGACGAAGCGGCGCGCGGCGCCGGCTTCCACTTCATCGACGCGCCGGTCAGCGGCGGGCAGGCGGGGGCCGAGAATGGCCAGCTGACCGTCATGTGTGGCGGCGCGCAGGACGCCTTTGCCCGTGCGGAACCGCTGATCGACGCCTTCGCGAAGTCCTGCAAACTGCTCGGCCCGTCGGGCGCGGGGCAGATAACGAAGATGGTCAACCAGATCTGTATCGCAGGACTCGTGCAAGCTTTGGGCGAAGGGCTTAACTTTGCGCAGAAGGCGGGACTCGACGGGCAGGCGGTTCTGGACGTCATCGGCAAGGGAGCGGCGGGAAGCTGGCAGATGGACAATCGCGGCACGACGATGCTCGCCGACGAATTCGACTTCGGCTTCGCCGTGGACTGGATGCGCAAGGATCTGGGCATCGTGCTGGCCGAGGCGCGGCGCAATGGCTCGTCCGTGCCGGTCACGGCATTGGTCGATCAGTTCTATGGCGAGGTACAGGACATGGGTGGCGGGCGCTGGGACACGTCTAGCCTTATCCGGCGCCTCAACGGCTTCGCCACGAAATAGTGGGGCTTGCATCTTGTAATCACGCAACCGTTACACGATATACAGATGTATACAGACAATAGGGAGAACGGCGCGTGATCGAGAGTCTCGCAGGGGCGGAACTGCGCCCATTCGTCATTTCACTGGGACTTCTGCTGCTGATCTTGGCGCTCGAAGTCGTCTCGTCTCTACTTGGTGGGTCTTTGCTGGGTGGGGATGTCGACATGGATGTCGATCTCGACGTCGATGCGGATTTCGACGTGGACGCCGACCCGGATCTGGACACGAGCGGGCTGCTGTCCTGGCTGGGCCTCGGCGCCGTGCCGTTCCTCGTCTGGCTTGCGTGCGTCTTCGCCGGGTTCGGCATGTCCGGGCTGGTCGTGCAATACTTGGCCGAGGCTATCGCGGATGCGCCCGCTCCTATGTGGATCGCCGTGCCGGTGGCGCTGGTCGCGGCTCTGCTCTTCGCCCGCGAGGTCGGCACGCTGGTGCTGCGCTACTTGCCGAAGGCGGAAAGCTCCGCCGTGTCGCGCAACCGGCTGGGCGGCCGGCACGGTGTCGTCACCGGCGGCACGGCGCGCGAGGGAAGCCCCGCGCAGGCCCGCGTCCGCGACGCCTATGGCAACATCCAGTATATCCGCGTCGTCCCCCTGCCGGGGGAGGCGGAGATCGCCGAAGGCACGGACATTCTCGTCATGCGCGGCAAAGGTGGCGTGTTTACCGCAGCCCCGCTGAAAGACTGAACCAGAACAACAAGGAGATACCCAATGGACGGACTTACCCTGATCCTCACCCTCGTCGGCGTCGTCGTCGCGGTCCTTCTCATCCTGAGTTTCGTCTGGGCGCGGCTCTACCGTCGGACGACCCGCGAGGTGTCGATCGTCAAGACCGGCTCCGGCGGGAAGAAGGTCATCATGGATGGCGGCATCCTCGCCATCCCGATGCTGCACGAGATCTCCTACGTCAACATGAAGACCCTGCGGCTGGAGGTCGGCCGGACCGGCGAGGCCGCGCTCATCACCCGCGACCGGATGCGCGTCGACGTGGGCGTGGAGTTCTACGTTTCGGTCAACGCGACCGAGGACGGGGTCAGCCGTGCTGCTCAGACGCTGGGCGACCGGACCTTCCATGTCGACCAGTTGCGCGAGATGATCGAGGGCAAGCTGATCGACGGCCTCCGCTCGGTCGCGGCACGCATGACGATGGACGAGTTGCACGAGAACCGCGCCGAATTCGTGCAGGAGGTGCAGAACGCCGTCTCAGAAGACCTGCTGAAGAACGGGCTTGAGCTCGAGTCCGTCTCGCTGACCGCGCTCGACCAGACGCCGTTCGAGGCGCTCGACGAGAACAACGCCTTCAACGCCGTGGGTATGCGCAAGCTCGCCGAGGTCATCGCGATCTCCAAGAAGGAGCGCGCGGGTATCGAGGCGGAGGCCGAGGTCGAAGTGCGCCGCGCCGCGATGATCGCCGAGCGCGAGAAGTACAATATCGAGCGCGACGAGGAGCAGGCGAAGATCGCACAGGTGCAGGAGCTCGAAACCCTGCGCGCCGCCCAGTCGGCCGAGATCGCGCGCCGCCGTGCTGCCTCCGAGCAGGACAGCGAGGAAGCGCGCATCGCCAAGGAGCGCGCGGTGCGGGCGGCGGAGATCGCGCGCGAGCAGACGATCCGCGCCGCCGAGATCGCCAAGGAGCGCGAGGTCGAGGTCGCCGATCAGGAACGCCAGATCATCATCGCGACGAAGTCCGAGGAGGAGAGCCGCGCCCGCGCCAGTGCGGACACCGCGCGCGCCGAGGCGAAGAAGGCCGCAGAGGCCATCGAGACCGCCCGCGCGGTGGCCGAGGCCGAGCGTCAGAAGCAGATCGCGCTGATCGAGGCGACGCGCGAGGCCGAGCGGGCCGCCACGGAACTGCGCGTGAGGGCGCAGGCCGAGAAGGACGCCGCCGCCGACCGCGCCTCCGCATTGCGTGAGGAAGCGCAGGCGGATGCGGATGCGATCTCGATCCGGGCGGAGGCGAAGAAGGCGGATCTGCTGGCGCAGGCGGAGGGTCAGCGGGCGATTACCGAGGCGGAGAATGCGCTCAGCGCGGCCATCGTCGACATGAAGATCGCGCTGGCGCGGCTGGAGGCGATGCCGAAGATCGTCGAGCAGATGGTCAAGCCTGCGGAGAAGATCGACTCCATCAAGATCCACCAGGTCACCGGCATGAACAATGGCGGGCAAGGTGCTGCGAACACTGGCGGAACTCCGGTCAATCAGGCGATGGATTCGATCATGGGAATGGCGCTGCAACTGCCCGCGATGAAGAAGCTGGGCGAGGAGCTGGGCATCTCGATGGAGAACGGGATCGCGGGTGTCATGGACGATGCGACCCCGAAATCGGACGATGAGGAGCCGCCGGTCGCCGCCGAGTAATCCGCCGAAATTCGCGGTCTGCCATGCGTATGGCACGCGTATGGAAAGCGTATGGCAGTTTGCCCGCGATACCACCTGAGGTTGAGGCCCCGCGCGATTGAAGCGCGGGGCCTCTGCCGTTAGGTAGGGCGCGAGCAACAGGAGGGCCGCCCCATGAGTTTCGACCGTTCCATCAAGATCGCCCCGTCGATCCTCGCCGCCGATTTCGCGGCCTTCGGCGCGGAATGCGCGGCGGTCGAGGCGCAGGGCGCTGACTGGATCCATGTCGATGTGATGGACGGGCATTTCGTCCCGAACATCACCTTCGGCCCCGCGACCTGCGCCGCGATCCGGCCGCATATCCGGGGCGTGATGGACGTGCACCTGATGATCGCGCCCGCCGATCCCTACCTTGCCGGGTTCGCGCAGGCCGGGGCGGACATCATCACGGTCCATGCCGAGGCGGGGCCGCATCTGCACCGCTCGCTTCAGGCGATCCGGGGGCTGGGCTGCAAGGCGGGCGTGGCGCTGAACCCCGCGACCCCGGCGAGCGCCGTGGCCCATGTGCTCGACGAGATCGACCTGATCTGCGTGATGACGGTCAATCCCGGCTTCGGCGGGCAGAGCTTCATCGACATGACCGGCAAGGTGCGCGAGCTGCGGCAGATGATCGGCAACCGCGCGGTGCATATCGAAATCGACGGCGGCGTGACGCCAGAGACGGCGCCGCTGGTGGCGGCGGCGGGGGCGGACGTGCTGGTCGCGGGTTCGGCGGTGTTCAAGGGCGGATCGGTCGCCGATCCCGCGCCCTATGGCGAGAACATCCGCGCCATCCGCGCGGCGGCGGAGAAGGCGACGGGGGTGATGGCCTGATGGACGAGAGCCTCAACGTCTTCGGCCAGAAGCTGCTGGCCTGCGGTGGCGGCGATCCTGTCACGGGGTGGTATCGCAACGGCGCCTGCGACACCTGTGCGGAGGATACCGGGTCGCACACCGTCTGCGCGGTGATGACGGAGGAGTTCCTGGCCTTCTCGAAATATGTCGGCAACGACCTGAGCACGCCGCGGCCCGAATTCGGCTTCGCGGGGCTGAAGGCGGGCGATGCCTGGTGCCTGTGCGCGAGCCGCTGGGCGCAGGCGGCCGACGAGGGCTGCGCGCCGAAGGTCAGCCTGCAGGCGACGCACCAGAAAGCGCTGGCCGTGTGCGATTTCGAGACGTTGAAGGCGCACGCGCTCGACATGTGACGCCATGAAGCGCTTGGTGGCTGCCCTCGGATGCCTCCGGCGGGGATATTTCAGGGAAGTGAAAGCGGGCTAGTGCAGCGGCGTCGGCTCGGCCGAGATCATGCCCGCGATCCGGTCGGCCCATGCGGTGTAGATCGGCGCGCCGGGGTGGAAGCCGTCCTCCGCAAGCATCTCGGGGGCCTCGATTTCGAGCTGGACGTAGCGGGTGTCGGGCTCGGTGGCGAGATCGGCCTGCAGGGCGCTGTCGAAGCGGCGGGCGATGCGGGCGACGGTCCAGCGCAGCGGATGGGGCAGGATCGGCAGATCCTCCATCGGCGGCATCCCGGAGACGTAGATCAGCCGCGCGCCGAACTTCGTGCGCAGGAGGGCGCGCAGGCGGCGGTAGCGCGCGCGCCAGAGCGGCAGCGGCACGGAATGGGTGATGTCGTTGGTGCCGACGGAGAGGACCACGACGTCGAACTGCGCGGGGGCCATCGCTTCGAGTGCGGCGAGCGTGTCGGCGGTGCGGTCGCCCGATTTCGCCTGCAAGGTCCAGTCGATGCTGTAGGAGCCCGAGAGCGCGCGGACGAGCTGGCCGCTCAGCGCCTTGTCCTGCACGTCGACGCCGACCCCGGCGGCGGAGCTGTCGCCCGCGATCAGGACCCGCAGGGGCCGCCCCGTGCCCGCGTGGCCGGTGCGGGCGCCGTCCGCCTCGGGCAATTTCAGCGCGCGGCGACGGATCTGGAAGGCCTGTGCCGCGAGGATCGGCAGGAGGGCGGTGCGGGCGGTGAGGTCGAAGAGGAGCATGGCGGCACGCGGGGGCAGGGGTGGGACACCCCTTTTACATAAGACGCCCCGCGCGGGAGGCCAGATCGCCTGCCGTCACGTCCCGGAGATCACAGCTCCGCTGCCTCCTCGGCCATCAGGGTCGCGACCTCGCGCGCGAAATAGGTGAGGATGCCGTCGCAGCCCGCGCGCTTGAACGCGCCGAGGGACTCGAGCATGGCGCGCTGGCCGTCGATCCAGCCGTTCTGTGCCGCGGCCTGGATCATCGCGTATTCGCCCGAGACCTGGTAGGCATAGGTCGGCACGCCGAATTCGCGCTTCACCCGGCTGCAGATGTCGAGATAGGGCAGGCCGGGTTTCACCATCACCATGTCGGCCCCTTCGGAGAGGTCGATGGCGACCTCGCGCAATGCCTCGTCGGTATTGGCGGGGTCCATCTGGTAGGTCTTCTTGTCGCCCTTGAGCGCGCCGGTCGCGCCCACCGCGTCGCGGAAGGGGCCGTAGAAGGCGGAGGCGTATTTCGCGGCGTAGCTGAGGATGGCGACGTCGGAAAAGTCGTTCTGCTCCAGCGCCTGGCGGATGATGGCGACGCGGCCGTCCATCATGTCCGAGGGTCCGAGGATGTCAGCGCCCGCCTCGGCCTGGGCGAGGGCCTGCTTCTCCAGCGCCATCAGCGTCTCGTCGTTGAGGATCACGCCGTCGCGCACCAGGCCGTCATGGCCGTCCGAATTGTACGGATCGAGGGCGACGTCGAGCATGATGCCGATATCGGGGACCTGCCGCTTGACCTCTCGCGTCGCGCGGTTGACGAGGTTGTCGGGGTTCCAGGCTTCCTCGGCCTCGGGCGTCTTCACCGAAGGGTCGGTATAGGGGAAGAGCGCCATGCAGGGGATGCCGAGGCCCGCCGCGTCGTTGGCGAGCTGGCCGATCAGGTCGAGGCTGACCCGCTCGACGCCCGGCATGGAGGGGATGGGCTGGCGCTGGTTCTCGCCGTCCACCACGAAGACCGGCCAAATGAGGTCGTCGACGCTCAGCCGCGTCTCCCGCACCAGGCGGCGCATCCAGTCGGTGCGGCGCAGGCGGCGCGGGCGGGTCATGGGGAAGGGGGCGGCGGGATGGGGCATGGCGGTCTCCTGTCTGCGGCGGGGTTGTCGCATGGGGGGCGGGCCGCTCTCAAGCGGAATTGGCTGGACGGCGGGGCGTTCGCGCCTATGGTTGCCGACTGGATCGAGTGAGGCGGATGGGCGAGTTGCTGGGAGAGTTTCTGGATTTCGGGACCTTCTCGTCCTTCTGGTACTGGCTGTTCCTGGCGCTGGCCTGGTCGTCGCGGACGCATTGGACCATCGGGATCCCCTTCGACAGCGTGGCGCGGGCGGAGAAGCGCGGCGGTCGCTGGGCGGAGGATGTGGACCGGATCGCGGCGGCGATGGGCGCGCGTTTCGCCTCGTTCGGCGGGCGGGGGGGCGTATGGATCGCGGGGATCGTGACCTTCCTGCTGAGCGGGCTGATGACCGCGGCGTTCCTTTACAATAACGAACTCTCGCGCGGGATCCTCGCCATCGCGCTGCCGATGATCGTGGCGGAGATTGGGGATATCCGGCTGGCGCTGAAGGTGGAGCGGACGGGGCTGAGCGGTCACGACCTGCGGCGCGCGCTGGTCTGGCGGAGGTTCCTCAACCAGGTGACGGGACTGGGCTCTCTGGTTCTGGCGAGCGCGCTGGCGATCCTGACGATCCTGCAGCGCGAGAGCCTGGTCGGATGGTAGCTTGCCCTTGCGGGCGCGCGCCCGGCGGGCTACCTGCGCGGGCATGAAAGATCGCGGCCCCTTGCAGAGCGGGACGGTCCTCGTCGGCGGCGCGCCCGAGGGCCACGACGCGCGGCTGATCGCCGAGTACGTGCAGCGCGAGGGGGGGCCGCTCCTCCACGTGGCGCGCGACGACGTGCGGCTGGCGGCGATGCGGACCTCGCTCGCCTTCGTGGCCCCCGAACTGCCGGTGCTGGAGTTCCCGGCCTGGGATTGCCTGCCTTACGACCGGATTTCGCCGGCGGCTGAGATCTCGGCCACGCGCATGGCGACGCTGGCGACGCTCGCGGACGGGTTCGACCGGCCGGCGGTGGTGCTGACCACGCTGAATGCCGCGATGCAGCGGGTGCCCGCGCGCGCGCAGGTGGCGGGGGCGAGCTTTACCGCCACCGCCGGATCGCGGATCGACGAGGGCGCCTTGCGCGGTTGGCTGGCGCGGATGGGGTTCGCGCAGACCTCGACGGTGACGGAGCCGGGGGATTACGCGATCCGCGGTGGCCTCATCGACATCTATCCGCCGGGGCCGAGCGGGCCGATCCGGCTCGATCTGTTCGGCGACGTGCTCGACAGCGTGCGGCGGTTCCGCGCCGACACGCAGCGCACGACCGAGGAGATCGCGCGGATCGAGCTGGCCCCGGTTTCGGAGGTCGTGCTGGACGAACCGGCCATCGAGCGGTTCCGCCGCGGCTATCGCGAGATGTTCGGCCAGCCGGGGCCGGAGGATGCGCTCTACGAATCCGTCAGCGCGGGGCGCAAGCATCAGGGCTACGAACACTGGGCGCCGCTGTTCCAGGAGCGGATGGAGCGGTTGTTCGACTATCTGCCGGACGCGCCCGTGACGCTGGACGATCAGGTCGAGCCCGCGCGCGAGGCGCGGTGGGAGACGATCGAGGATCATTACCGCGCGCGGCGCGAGGTGCTGGATGAGAAGAAGGGCCGCCGCGACGGGGCGTACAAGCCGCTGCCGCCCAAGGCGCTCTATCTCGACGAGGGGGCGTGGGCCGACGCGCTCGACGCGCGGGCGGTGCGCAAGTTCAGCCCGAACCCGACGCCCTCCGGCCCCGGCGTCACGGATGCGGGCGCGCGGACGGGGCGCAACTTCGCGCCCGAGCGGCAGGCCGAGGATCTGAGCCTGTTCGGCGCGCTGGCCCGCCACATCTCTGACCGGCGCAAGGCCGGTGCGGTGGTCGTCGCGAGCTATTCCAAGGGCGCGCGGGAGCGGATGGCGACCTTGCTGGCCGATAGCGACGTGCGCGACGCGAAGATGATCGAGCGGCTGTCGGATGCGGGCGGCAAGGGTAGCCTGAACCTCGCCATCTGGGGGCTGGAATCGGGGTTCGAGGCGCCGGACCTGACGGTGATCGCCGAGCAGGACGTGCTGGGTGACCGGCTGGTGCGGCGCGGGCGGCGCAAGAAGCGGGCCGACAACTTCCTGACGGAAGCCACCAGCCTCGCGCCCGGCGATCTGGTCGTGCATGTCGAGCATGGCGTCGGTCGCTATCACGGGTTGGAGACGATCACCGCCGCGGGCGCGCCGCATGAATGCCTCGCGCTGGAATATGCCGACAATGCGCGGCTGTACCTGCCGGTCGAGAATATCGAACTGCTGACCCGCTATGGCCATGAGGAAGGCCTGCTCGACCGTTTGGGCGGCGGCGCGTGGCAGGCCAAGAAGGCCAAGCTGAAGGAGCGGATCAAGCTCGCCGCCGAACGGCTGATCAAGGTGGCGGCGGAGCGGGAATTGCGCCGCGCGCCGGTGCTGACCCCGCCCGAGGGGCTGTGGGACGAGTTCTGCGCGCGCTTTCCTTATCAGGAGACGGACGACCAGCTGTCGGCCATTGCCGACGTGCTCGACGACATGGGCGCGGGCAAGCCGATGGACCGGCTGATCTGCGGCGATGTCGGCTTCGGCAAGACCGAGGTGGCGCTGCGCGCGGCTTTCGTCGCGGCGATGTCCGGCGTACAGGTCGCGGTGATCGCGCCCACCACGCTGCTGGCGCGGCAGCACTACAAGGCCTTTGCCGAGCGCTTCCGGGGCCTGCCGGTGAAGGTACGGCAGATGTCGCGCTTCGTCTCCACCACCGAGATGGCCAAGACGCGCGAGGGGCTGGCGCGCAACGAGATCGAGATCGTGGTGGGCACGCATGCGGTGCTGGCCAAGCAGGTGAAGTTCGCCAATCTGGGCCTGCTCATCATCGACGAGGAGCAGCATTTCGGCGTGCAGCACAAGGAGCGGCTGAAGGAGCTGCGCTCTGACATCCATGTGCTGACCATGACGGCGACGCCGATCCCGCGGACCTTGCAACTCAGCCTGTCGGGGGTGCGCGAGCTCAGCATCATCGGCACGCCGCCGGTCGATCGCCTCGCCATCCGCACCTATGTCAGCGAATTCGATCCGCTGACCGTGCGCGAGGCGCTGCTCAGGGAGAAATATCGCGGCGGGCAGGCGTTCTACGTCGTGCCGCGGGTCACGGATCTGGCGGAGATCGAGGCGTTCCTGCGCGAGGAGGTGCCCGAGGTCAGCTTCGTCACCGCGCATGGGCAGCTGGCGGCGGGCGATCTCGACGACCGGATGAACGCGTTCTACGACGGGCAATACGACGTGCTGCTGGCCACGACGATCGTGGAGTCCGGCATCGACATTCCGGCGGCGAACACGCTGATCGTGCACCGCGCGGACATGTTCGGGCTGGCGCAGCTCTACCAGATCCGGGGGCGGGTGGGCCGCTCGAAGATCCGGGCCTATGCGTATCTGACGACCAAGCGGCGCAAGAAGCTGACGCCCGCGGCGCAAAAGCGGCTGCGCGTGCTGGGGTCGCTGGACAGTCTCGGCGCTGGGTTCGCGCTGGCGTCGCAGGATCTGGATATTCGCGGGGCGGGCAACCTGCTGGGCGAGGAGCAGTCGGGGCAGATCAAGGAAGTGGGCTACGCGCTCTACCAGGACATGCTGGAGGAGGCGATCGCCAAGCTGAAATCGGGGCAGGGCGAGGGGCTGTCGGACGATGGCCAGTGGAGCCCGCAAATCAATCTGGGCGTGCCGGTGCTGATCCCCGAGGCCTACGTGCCCGATCTCGACGTGCGGCTGGGGCTCTATCGGCGTCTTTCCACGCTGGACCGGAAGGTGGAGCTGGAAGGGTTCGCCGCCGAGCTGATCGACCGTTTCGGCGACCTGCCGCCGGAGGTCGACACGTTGTTGAAGGTCGTGCGGATCAAGGCGATGTGCCGCAAGGCCAATATCGGACGGATCGATGGCGGGCCCAAGGGCGCGACCGTGCAGTTCCACGAGAACCGCTTCGCCTCGCCGCAGGGGCTGGTGCAGTTCATCCAGGACCAGAACGGCCGGGCCAAGATCAAGGACAACAAGGTCGTGGTGCAGCGCAACTGGCCCGACGAGGCGGCGCGAATCAACGGGGCCTACACCATCGCGCGCGACCTCGCGCGCCTCGCGAAATCGTGAGCAGGTGCGGAACCAAGACGCGGGTGCGACGTTTCAGTCCCACGAACGCAACAAACACCAAGGAATTCACAAAATGAAAGTCGTTATCGGAATCATCGTCGCCGTGCTGGTCGTGCTGGGCCTGTTCTTCTTCTTCGACGTCGACCAGACGCAGGAAGCTGAAATGCCCGAAGTCGAAGTGACCGGCGGCCAGGCCCCCGAGTTCGACGTGGAAGCCGGCGACGTGGAAGTGGGCGAGACCACCGTGACCGTCCCGACCATCGACGTCGAGAGCCCCGAGGAAGAAGCCGCGGAAGGCGAAGACAACACCGCGGGCGAGCCCGAGGTGGACGAAGAGGCAGAAGAGAACAACTGATCTCTCCCTCATCTTGAATTGAGGAAACCCGCCCGCGTGGCGGGTTTTTTCATGCCTCGGCTCAAGTCGCGCTCGCGCCGCCTTCGGTCATCTGGTCGCGCGCCGCCGACAGGTCGGCGATGATCCCTTCCCATGTCGCCGTGTCCTGCGCACCCTGCACCGCGTAGCGCCCGCCGATCAGGAAGGTGGGCACGCCCGTCACGCCCATCTGGCGGGCTTCGGCATCCTCGGCCTTCACCTCGGCCACGTCCGCGTCGCCGTCGAGCAGGCGGCGGGTCACGTCGGCCTCCAGCCCTGCCTCGGCGCCCAGTTCGGCCAAGAGGTCGCGGTCTGAGATGTCCTTGCCCTCGACGAAATAGGCGCGGAACAGGGCGTCCTTCAGCGCGCCCTGGTCGCCGGTCTGGCCTGCCCAGCGGATCACGCGGTGCGCGTCGATGGTGGAGGGCGTCCGCTCGATCGCGTCGAAATTCACCTCCAGCCCCGCGTCGCGCGCGGCCTGCTCGATCTGCGCGTAGAAGGCGGTTGCGCGTTCCTCGCCAAACTTGGCGTTCAGGTAGGCGCGGCGATCCATGCCCTCGGGCGGCATGTCGGGGTTGAGCTGGAAGGGCCGCCAGGTGATCTCAAACGGGTAGGGGGTCGCGGCCAGCGCCGCGTCGAGCTTCGCCTTGCCGATATAACACCACGGGCAGATCGGGTCGGAGAGGATGTCGAGGCGGGTCATGGCGCTCCTTTCGGATCGTAGAGGGCGGGCAGCGCGCGGCGGTTCAGCTTGCCCGTCGCGCCGCGCGGCAGGTCGGCGACCCATTGGATGTGGCGGGGGCGCTTGTAGGATGCAAGACGCGCGGCCAGATCCTCGCTAACGTCGCGCGGAGTGCCGATCAGGAAGGCCGCGAGGATCGACAGGTCGTCCGACAGCCGGATGGCGCAGACCCCGGCTTCGGCCACGCCGTCGCAGGCGGTCAACGCCTGCTCGACCTCCAGCGGCGAGATGCGGTAGCCGCCGACGGTCATCAGGTCGTCGAGCCGTCCGAGATAGCGGATGGCCCCGTCCGCCCCCATCTCGACCCGGTCGCCGGTGCGGAACCACTCGGGCAGCGGGTCGCCGCCGAGATAGCCGAGCATCAGGCCGGGATCGGAGCGGTGGACGGCAAGCTCCCCGGCCTCGCCGCGCGGGAGGGGCTGGTCGTCCTCGCCCAGCACCGCCACTTGCCGTCCGGTCTGCGGACAGCCGGTCGCCCCTTCTGGCGCGGGCCGGTCGGGGGAGGAGGAGATATAGGTCGAGACCTCGGACATGCCGAGCGCCTCGTGCAGATCGGTGCCGGTCGCCTGCCGCCAGGCGGCGCGCAGGGAGGGAGCGAGCGCCTCGCCCGCGCTGAGGCCGTGCCGGAGCGAGCGCGTCGCGGCTGCGAGGTTCGGCTGTCTGAGCATCCGGCGGTAAAGGCCGGGAACGGCTGCGAAAATCGTCGGCGCGTGCTCTGCGATCAGCCGGACATGCGTGTCCGCCTCGACCGGGCCGGTGTAGATGATCGCCTGCGCGCCCGCGGCCCAGGGATCGGTCAGCCCGGTGCCGAGCGTGAAGGTCCAGTTGAACGCGCCCGCGTGCAGCATCCGGTCGGAGGGCGTCAGCCCGTACCAGTCGTGCCACATCATCCGCCGTGCGTGCGCCGCCCGGTGTGCGTGGACAACGGCGCGCGGACGACCGGATGAGCCGGAGGTGAAGACGATATAGGCCGGGTCATCGGGTCGGGTCTCGACCGCCGGGATGTCGTCGCCCGTCCGCAAGGCGGCGGGGTCGAGGATTGGAATGTCGAGCGGCGGCAGTGGCAGGTCAGGATCGCGCACGACGTGGGAGGGCTGCAAGTCGGCGAGCATCGGTGCGAGTTCGGCCGCGGTCAGTTGCGCCGAGAGCGCCACGGGCACCGCGCCCAGCCGCTGCGCGCCGAAGAAGGCGAGCGGGAAGTCGACGCTGTTGCCGAGCCGCAGCGCCACCCGGTCGCCGCGTGCGACCCCCGCGGCGCCGAGCGCACCCGCCGCCCGTCCGATGGCGGTGTCGAGTTCGCCGAAGGTCCAGCGCTCGGCCACGGTTCCGGGCGTCTCCACGATCTCGAGCGCGGTGCGGTCGGGGGTGGCGCGCCCGGCCTGCATGACGTGTTCGGCCATGTTGAAGGGCGCGGGGCAGGGGGGCGGGGTGTCGCGATGAAGGCTGGGCATGGCCTTGGCTCCCATATTGTGCGGGGCGCGTCCATGTCCTATCTCATCGCGGATGAGCGAAAAACGCCCCTCCGTCCTGGAAATCGGCCGTGCGAGCGGACCGACCGAAAACCCCGAGCCGCTGCGTCTGGGCGAACGGGTGCGCGCGCTGCGCAAGGCGCGCAACTGGACGCTGGAGCAGGCGGCAAAGCAGGCGGGGCTCGCGCGCTCGACGCTGTCGAAGATCGAGAACGAGCAGATGTCGCCGACCTTCGACGCGGTGCAGAAGCTGGCGGGGGGGCTGGGGATTTCCGTGCCGCAGCTCTTCACGCCCCCGTCCGACGACCGGGCGCTGGCGCGGCGCACGATCACCCGGCGCGGCGAGGGGCGGCCGCTGATCACCGCGACCTACGAGCACGAGTTGCTGGGCGCGGAGCTGGTACGCAAGTCGATGCTGCCCTATCGCGCCCGCATCCGCGCCCGCAGCTTCGAGGCGTTCGACGGCTGGGTGCGGCATGACGGGGAGGAGTTCCTCTACGTCCTGACGGGGCGCATCCGCTTCTTCACCGAGTTCTACGAGCCGGTCGAGATGCAGCGCGGCGACAGCGCCTATTACGACGCGGCGATGGGGCACAACGTAATTTCGATCTCCGACGACGATGCGGAGATTCTGTGGGTCACGCGGCTCGACTGACGCTCACTCGAACATCGCGCGCAGATCGACGGAGGAGCGTTTGCCGAGGTTCTGCCAGTTCTCTTGCAGGAACGTGTCGGCGGCGGCGTAGCCTTTGGCGCGCAGATCTTCGAGCAGGGTGCGGTCTGGTTGCAGCTTGCTCGCCACGCCGAGCGCGGCCATCGTGTCGTCGTCGCGGATCGAGTGGATCAGCACGTCCTTGAAGCGCGTGCCCGCCAGCACGCCGTCCTCGATCAGCCGCTTGACGAAGTCGATGTTGCGCAGCTCCCGCAGCAGGGAGGAGTTGAAGCTGATCTCGTTGATCCGGTTGAGGATGTCGGTGGCGCGCACCGGCACCTCGTCGCGCTCGATCGGGTTGATGTGGACGATGACGATGTCGCGGGTCTCGGTCTCGTAGAACAGCGGGAAGAGGGCGGGGTTGCCGATATAGCCGCCGTCCCAATAGGCCTCGCCGTCGATCTCGATCGCCTGGAACAGGGTAGGCAGGCAGGCGGAGGCGAGCACGGCGTCGGTCGAGATCTCCTCGCCCTGGAACACCTTGATCTTGCCCGTGCGCACATTGGTCGCGCAGATGAAGAGGTCCGGCCCCTCCGGCTCATCCATCGAGGCGAAGTTCAACTCGCCGATCAGGTCGCGCAGCGGGTGGAAATTGCACGGGTTGAAGTCGTAGGGCGAAAAGACGCGGGTCAGCGTCTCGCCCGCGAAATAGCCCGGGCCGGTCTGGAAGGCGGTCAGGCCCATGCCCAGCATCGGGTTCACGACCTGCAGCCAGTGCATCAGCGGGTTGGAGGCCGGGCTGCGCTCGGCCACCGCGCGCCAGAAGGTGTCGAGCTTGGCGATCGCGCCCGCGCGGCCATCCGTCACCCAGCCGCATTTCAGCGCCGCCGCGTTCATCGCGCCCGCGGAGGTGGCGGTGATGCCCTCGATGTCGAGCCGCTCCTCCTCCAGCAGACGGACGAGCACGCCCCAGGTCAGCGCGCCATGCGCGCCGCCGCCTTGCAATGCGAGATTGATGGTCTTGGAGGCCATGCCGCTCCTTCTTCTTCGATCAAGTATCCCCAGGGGGTCCGGGGGCTGGCCCCCGGCTAAGGGCGGGGTCCGGGGGACTGGTCCCCCGGCTTGTGCGGGGTCCGGGGGACTGGTCCCCCGGCTCGGGTCCGGATCAGAGCGCGGTCCAGCCGCCGTCCACGCTGATCGTCGTGCCGGTGATCTGCGCCGCCGCGTCCGAGCACAGGAAGGCGACGGTGCCGCCGATCTGCTGGGTCGTCGCGAATTCCTTGGACGGTTGGCGGGCGAGGAGGACCTCCTTGATCGCCGTCTCGCGGTCCATGCCGTATTTCTCCATCGTCTCGGGGATCTGTTTTTCCACGAGCGGGGTCATCACGTAGCCGGGGCAGATGGCGTTGGCGGTGATCGGCTCCTGCGCCGTCTCCAGCGCCACGACCTTGGTCATGCCAACGACGCCGTGCTTGGCGGCGACATAGGCCGACTTGTAGGGCGAGGCGGTCAGGCCGTGGGCAGAGGCGATGTTGACCACGCGGCCCCAGCCCTGTTCGCGCATCAGCGGCAGCGCGGCGGCGGTGGTGTGGAAGGCGCTCGACATGTTGATGGCGATGATCGCGTCCCATTTTTCGGTCGGGAACTCATCGATGCCCGCGACGTGCTGGATGCCTGCATTGTTGACGAGGATGTCGACGCGGCCGAATTTCGCGTGCGCCTTCGTGACCAGCGCGCGCGTCGCCTCGGGGTCGGACATGTCGGCCTGGATATAGGCGACCCCGGTGTTGTGCTCGCCCGAGATCCGTTCGGCCAGCGCGTGGTCCTCGTCGCTGTCGGAGAAGGAGTTGAGAACGACCTTCGCGCCGAGCCGGGCCAGTTCCTCGGCCACGCCGAGGCCGATGCCCGAATTCGATCCGGTGATGATGGCGACCTTGCCCTTGACCGACATGGGATGCTCCTTCGACGGGTTTCGCTGTGTCGGGGCACCATCTAATTGCTGCGGGCGCGAAGGCCAGCCGAAAAGGCGTTGGTCGCCGGAGGTCAGATCGGCTGGGGCAGGGGGTCGGGCCCCGGTTCGGCCTCCATCGCGTCCGGCGTCTGGCTGTCGGCGGGGCCGGTGGGGTGCAGCGCGCTCGCCGGTATGACGAGGCGGTAGCGCAGGCCGGTCGGTGTCGGCTCGTAGGAGACCTCGCGCGCATCGAGGGTTCCGGGCACCGCGCGGGTCAGCAGCATGGTTCCGAACCCGCCATTGGCCGAGGCCGCGTCGAGATCGGCCGGGCCGTCGCCCTCCTCGGTCCAGTCGAGCGTCAGCGCCCCGTCCTCCTCCGACCGCCAGCCGAGGCGGACCCGGCCTCGCTCCTGCGACAGGGCGCCGTATTTGACGGCGTTGGTGGCAAGCTCGTGCACGACCAGGGCGATCTGCCCCGCGATTTCGGTCCCAACGCTGATCTTCGCACCATCGAGCGTGATCCGCTCGGGATAGCTCATCTCGTAGGGCGCGATCTGGCGACGCAGGACGTCGCCGAGATCGGTCTCGCGCTGGTCCTCGGTCGTCGCCATCTCGTTCGTGGCCTCGGCCAGCACCTGCAAACGCGCGCCGAATTGGGGCACGAAGCGGTCGAGATCGGGGGCGAAGCGCGCGCTCTGCCGTGCGATGGATTGCACCACGCCCAGGAGGTTGCGGCTGCGATGGGCCATCTCGCGCATCAGCACGCGCAGGCGGCGGTTGGACTGGTCGAGCTCGGACGTGCGGTCGTCGACGAGGCCTTCGAGATTGCGCTGCATGGCGCGCAACTCCTCCAACGTCGCCTCGTGCGCCGCGATTTCGTCGCGCAGCTTGGCGTTGGCCCCCTCCAGATCGCGCGGATGGGGCAGCAGGACCAGCCGCGGAATCATGCGGAAGAGGACGATCGCGGTGACGATCGACACGACGCCGGTGGCGAACTTGAGGACGCCGAGCACGGGATAGGCCGGGAACCAGAGCGTGACGATGCCGAGCAGGTGCGTCGTGCCGCATAGCAGGATGAAGGCCGCGAAGAGCCGTACGACCCGTCGTTCCGCCAGGTCGGGGCGCTGGCGCAGGAAGCTGACGAGCGCGAGGGGAATGGCGCTGTAGGCCGCGAAGATCATCAGGTCGGAGCCTGCGAAGAGCGTGACCAGCCACGGCTGCCAGAGCAGGCAGTAGCCATGCGCCATGAAACTTGCCTGGTCGATGAAGTCGAGCATCGTGGTGCCTCTGCTTTGACTGCCGGGGCCGGTATGCACGGCCCCATCCCGGCTATCTAGGTCAGGGGGGCCGAAGTTTCGGTTAACGGCCAAAAAAAACCCCCTCGCACGCGAGGGGGTCCAGTATTGAGGCAGGTTTCATACAGGCAAGAAACCTATCGAGCAGTGCCCTCAATATAGGGATCGGTGCGGGTGGACACAAAGAGAATTTTTGCGCCGGGGTGGACGGACGGCTAGGCTGGCCGAAATCAATCGGTGAGAAACAGGCAAATGGTGTGAAAATGTCCCGTAAGAGTTTAGCAGCGCTGGCAATCGTCCTGACAGCGAGCGCAGGTCTGGCCGAGCCGCAGCATGGCATCGCTATGTATGGAGAGCCTGCGCTGCCACCAGATTTTGAGCATCTGCCCTACGTGAACCCGGACGCGCCCAAGGGCGGCACGCTGGTCGAGGGGGGACGTGGCACCTTCGACAGCCTCAACCCGTTCATCCAGCGCGGCAATGCGCCTTATGGCGCGCGCGCGCATGTGGCGGAGTCGCTCTTGGGTAGAAACTGGGACGAGCCGTTCAGCCTATACGGGTTGCTCGCCGAATCGGTGGAGATGAGCGAGGACCGCGACTGGATCGAATTCCACCTCAACCCCGAGGCGCGATTCTCCGACGGCTCGCCGGTCACGGTCGAGGATGTGATCTGGTCCTTCGAGACGCTGGGCGAGCAGGGGCACGGGCGCTACCGCTCGGGCTGGGCCGGGGTGACGGGCTACGAGCAGACGGGCGAGCGCTCGATCCGCTTCGACACCACGGGCGAGAGCCGGGAGCTGCCGCTGATCCTGGGCCTGCGCCCGATCCTGAAGAAGGCGGACTGGGACGGGGTGGACTTCACCGAGAGCTCGCTGCGGCCCTTCATCGCCTCTGGCCCCTACACGATCGGGGACTTCGAGCCGGGTCGGTATATCGAGTTCGACCGCGATCCCGATTACTGGGCCGCCGATCTGCCGTTCAATGTCGGGCGGCACAATCTCGACACCATCCGCTACGAGTTCTTCGGCGACAGCGAGGCGGTCTGGCAGGCCTTCACCTCGGGCGAGACGTCCTATTACGTCGAATATTCCGCCGCGCGCTGGGACGAGCAGTACGACTTCCCGGCGGTGGAGCGGGGCGATGTGGTGAAGTCGGAGGTGCCGCACGAGCGCCCGTCGGGGATGGCGGGGCTGGTGTTCAACACGCGGCAGGACATCTTCTCGGATATCCGGGTGCGCGATGCGATGCTGCACCTGTTCAACTTCGAGTTCATCAATCAGCGTCTGAATGCGGGCCAGCCGCAGCGAATCCAGAGCTATTTCGACAACTCGGACCTGGGCTTCCAAGGCGAGGCGAGCGAGGCCGAGGCGGCGCTGCTCGAGCCCTATATGGACGATCTGCCCGAGGACGTGCTGGGCGCCTACGAACTGCCGATGGGCACGGACGACCTGCGCAACCGGCGAAATGTGCGCGCGGCGCAGCAGTTGCTGACCGAGGCGGGGTGGACCTTGCAGGACGGCGTGCTGCGCAACGAGGCGGGCGAGCCGTTCGAGTTCGAGGTGCTGATCAGCTCCTCCGCCAACGAGGCGGTCACGGCGATCTATGCCGAGGCATTGCAGCAGCTTGGCATCCAGATGAACGTGTCGCTGGTCGACAGCGCGCAATATGCGGAGCGTCTGGACACGTATGACTACGACATGATCGCCCATACCTGGGGCCTGTCGCTTTCGCCGGGGACCGAGCAGATCAACTACTGGGGATCGGAAAATGTCGAGGCCACGGGCTCGCGCAACTATGCGGGCGTGAACAGCCCCGCGGTGGATGCGATGATCGAGGCGATGCTCGGCTCGACCAGCCCCGAGGAGTTGCAGGCGGCGACCCGCGCGCTCGACCGGGTGCTGACGACGGGGCGCTACGCGATCCCGTTCTGGTTCGACCCGATCGTGCGCGTGGCGCACAAGGACGAGCTGCACTACCCGGAGGAGAACCTGCCGATCTATGGCTACTGGATCGGGTTCATGCCGGATGTGTGGTGGGTCGAGGAAGAGTGATCCGCTTTTGCGACTGAGCTAAAAGGGCGGGCCGTGGGGCCCGCCCTTTCTTTTCATCGCGGCTTGCGCTTCGCGCGACGTCAAGGCCGTAGGCCGCCGCGCATCGTCAGGCCGCCCCCCGGCACGGCGATTTGGTAGATGAAGGCGCGCTGCGGTGAGGTCTTGCGGACCTTGCTGGCATAAAGTGCGAGGCAAAACCGTTGGATTGCCATGCCGCGGCCCGACGATGCGCGGCTCGAGAAGCTGGCAGCCGAATTGAACGCTTCAGGCCGGACTGCGCCGCGCGATCGGCTCTCCGCGCCGGTTGGCGACGCGCACGCCTGCGGCCCGCTCGGCCTCGGTCGGCGGGGTGACGAGACCGGCGGAGATGATGAGCTTGGCCGCGTCCTCCACCGACATCTCCAGGAAGACGATGTCCTTGCGCGGCACGAACAGCAGGAAACCGCTGGTCGGGTTCGGCGTGGTGGGCAGGAAGACGGAGACGGCGGCCTCCTCGGGGATCTTCTGCATCACCTCGCCGCGCGTGTCGGTCGAGACGAAGGCGATGGCCCACAGGCCCTCGCGCGGGTACTGGATCAGGCAGGCCTGCTTGAACGAGGTGCCCGACTGGCTGAAGATCGTCTCGGCGATCTGCTTGATGCCGTTATAGACGCTGCCGACGATGGGTGTGCGCTCCACCAACCCTTCGGACCAGCGCAGGATCGAGCGGCCGACCAGGCCCTTGGTCAGGTAGCCGATGATCGCGGTGAACAAGAGGAAGATGATGACGCCGAAACCCGGCACGTCGTTGCCGAGATAGGTCGCCGGATTGTAGGCGCGCGGCACGAAGGGCACGACAGTCGCGTCGATGAAAGTGATGACCGTCCAGATCAGCCAGATCGTCAGCCCGATGGGGGCCACGATGACGAGGCCGGTCAGGAAATTGCCGCGCCAGCGCTGGACGAGCGACGTGCGGGGGCGGGCCTGGCGGCGGGTCCGGCGGGGGGAGCGGGGCATCGGGATCTCGGCTTCTCGGGCAGGGAGTTGGTCGACCGCAATCTAGGCGATGGCGCACGACAAAGTAAGGGGCAGGGGGCTTGTCACCGGGGCCGAGGCGCTAGATCGTGTCGCAATCCCCGAAGCGAATGGCCGACCGCATGATGAAAACCACCCTGCACCGCACTGCGATCTGGCTGGAGCGGGCGCTCGATCCGCTGATCCCGGTCGCACCGAACAAGCCGCCGGTGATCGACGCCTATCTGGGCTACGCGACGCCGACTCGGCTGATTCTGCGCGGACGGGTGCTGATCGGCCTGCGGCGGACGCAGCCCGACCCGCGGCACGGGTGGTTCACCAACCTGCGGCAGATGCTGTCGCTGTTCTTCACCAACGAGGTGGCGGGCGTGCCGGTGCGCGCCGTGACCTTCAACCGCACGGTCGTCACGGACGAGGAGGGGTATTTCACGCTCGACGTGCCCCGCTCGGAGCTGGATCCGGGCTGGCACGCGATCCCGCTGACGATTCCGGGCGTGGACAGCAGCGATACGCTGGCGGATGTGCTGGTGAACAACTCTGCCGCGGATTACGGCGTGATCTCGGATATCGACGACACGATGATGGAGACGGGGGCCTATTCGATCCTCCGCAACCTGTGGACGTCGCTGACCGGCTCGGCCCTGACGCGCAAGGTGTTCCCCGATGCGGTCGAGTTGATCGAGCGGCTGCATGACGATCACAACCCGGTCTATTACGTTTCTTCCTCGCCCTGGAACCTGCACGCCTTTCTGGAGACGGTGCTGTTCAAGCGCGCGGGGCTGGTGCGCGGGCCGCTGTTCCTGCGCGATCTCGGCGTCAGCGAGACGCAGTTCATCAGCGGCACGCATGGCGATCACAAGGGCCTGCAGATCGACCGGCTGTTCGAGGCGCATCCGGGCCTCGGCTTCGTGCTGATCGGTGACAGCGGCCAGCACGATGCGGAGGTCTATCGCGATGCCGCCGCACGCTGGCCGGGCCGCGTGCGGCGTGTGCTGATGCGCGATGCGGATCCCACCCCGGCCCCGGAGGTCGCCGCCGCCCTCGACGATCTGAGGGCGATGGGCATTCCTGTGTGGCGGGGCAGGGACTACACGCCCTTGCTGACCGAAGAGGCGATCGACATCCGCAAGTGAGGCCTGGGCCTCAGACGTAGCGGTTGACGATGTTCTCCAGCCGCTCCTGCCGTCCGCTGACGGGTTGCGGGTCGAGCGCCGCGGCCTCGGCCCGGTCGGCGATGGCGTCGAGCGTCGCGCCCTCGGCAAGCATGGCCTGCGCCTCGGGCCGGTCCCAGCCGGCATAGCGTTCGGCGCGTGCGGCCTCCAGCACGCCGTCCTCGTACATCCGCGCCGCCGCCTTGAAGCCGCGCGCGCAGACATCCATCGCACCGGCATGGGCGGCAATCAGGTCGACCGGGTCGAGCGACTGGCGCCGGAGCTTCGCGTCGAAATTCGTGCCGCCGGTCGTGAAGCCGCCACCACGCAGGATTTCGTAATAGGCCAGAGCGACTTCGGGCACGTTGTTGGGAAACTGGTCCGTGTCCCAGCCCGACTGGTAGTCGTTGCGGTTCATGTCGATGGAGCCGAAGATGCCGAGCGCGTTGGCCATTGCCAGCTCATGCTCGAAGCTGTGTCCGGCGAGGATGGCGTGGCCCTGTTCGAGGTTCATCTTCACCTCGTTCTCCAGCCCGAACCGCTTGAGGAAGCCGTAGACCGTCGCGGTGTCGTAGTCGTATTGATGCTTGGTCGGCTCCTGCGGCTTGGGCTCGATCAGGATGGTGCCCTCGTAGCCGATCTTGTGCTTGTACTCGACCACCATCGACAGGAAGCGTCCCATCTGCTCCATCTCGCGGGAAAGATCGGTATTGAGCAGGGTCTCGTAGCCTTCGCGCCCGCCCCACAGGACGTAGTTCTCGCCGCCGAGGCGGTGTGTCACGTCCATGCAGGCACGCACGGTCGAGGCGCAGTAGGCGAAGACGTCCGGGTCGGGATTGGTCGACGCCCCGGCCATGAAGCGGCGGTTGGAGAACATGTTGGCCGTGCCCCACAGAAGCTTCGGCCCGTTCTCCATCTTCGCCTCGAAATAGTCGGCGATCTCGTTGAGGCGTGCGTGGCTCTCCTGCAGCGAGGCGCCCTCGGGCCGCACATCGTGGTCGTGGAAGCAGAAATAGGGCACGCGCAGGATGCGGAACATGTCGAAGGCGGCATCGGCCTTGGCCTTGGCCATCTCCATGTCGTCGGCCGCGAACCAGGGCCGCTGGAAGGTCTGGCCGCCGAAGGGATCGTTCCCGTCCCACACGAAGTTGTGCCAGTAACAGATTGCGAAACGGAGGTTATCCTCCATCCGCTTGCCCATCACGACCTCTTCGGGATCGTAATGGCGGAAGCTGAGATCGCCGTCGGGATCGACGGGCAGCGGGGCGAGATCGCCGAAATAGGAAGTCATGGAGCATCTCCTGAAAGCTCGGGGAGGTTGTCGCGCAGATAGATGCGCGGGGTCAGGTCGGCCGGCAGCGCGGGCTGCGCCGTGCCGTCGGCAAGTCGGGTCAGAAGGTCCAGCGCCTCGGCCACCTCGACGGCGGGATTCTGGTCGATCACGGCATCGATGAGGTCGCGTTCCAGGGCCTGTCGGGAGACGGCGCCCAGCTCGTGCACGACGATGCGGGGACGCACCGGGACATGCTGCAGCGCCGACACGAGGCCGCGATTGCCCGCGCCGATGGAGTAGATCGCGGCCGGAGGATCGGATCTCAAGGCGGCGGTCACGAGGGTTTCGACGCGGGTCGGATCGTCCTGGCTCTCGACAGGGTCGAGCACCGAGAGGTGCGGAAAGTCGCGCACGACCACCTCGCGAAACCCGGCGAGACGGTCGGCATGGTCGCGCGACTTGGCATCCCCCAGAACGGGCAGGATCGCGCCGCGTCGGCCTGCCTGGAACAGCCCGAGCAAGCGCGCCGCGGCGCGACCGGCCGCGACGTTGTCCATGCCGACATAGGCGGCGCGTGCCGCAGGATCGGTGTCGGAGACCAGCGTGACCACCGGCACGCCGCGCCCGCGCAGTTCCACCAGGGCGCGTGTCACCTCGGGGGCATCCGTCGCGACGACGGCCACGCCATCGATTTCCGCGGGATCGCATGCATCGATCTCGCGGACGAGAGCGACGGGATCGAAGCCGGTATAGCTCGCGATCTCGAGCTGGATCCGCTGTGCGGCGCGAAGCGGTTTCTGACGGTCGATCGCGGCGCGGATCGTCTCGAAGAAACCTCCGGCGCTGTCGGGCAGCAGCAGGCGGAACGCCATGCGTCGCCGTCGCGACAGGTTGGCGGCATTGCGGTCGCGGACATAGCCGAGAGTCTCGATCGCCTTACGAACCTTCGCGGCCGATTTCGCAGCGACGTTGCCGCGCGCATTCAGGACGCGATCGGCGGTGGCGTAACTCACCCCGGCAGCATCGGCGACGTCCTGCAATGTCGGTAACTTGCTCATGGCGCCACGTGGCACGACAGAATGATCGACGTCAATCATTTTCGGCCATGCAAAATTTACATAATTATGATTATGCTGGGTTTGATAGTGTTGGTTGTGTCAGGTCCCGCAATCAGGATCGAGCCTGCGTGCGAACATGGCCGATGCTACCAGCATGATCGTTGCGGTGGCCAGCATGAGGGACAGCCCCCCTGCCTGGTAGGTCACGCCCGACAGCACCGTGCCGATCAGGCGGCCCGCGGCGTTGGCCATGTAGTAGAATCCGACATCCATCGTCACCCGGTCGGTCCGCGTGAACGCGAGGATCAGGTAGGAATGCAGCGCGGAGTTCAGTGCGAAGATCGCACCGAAGATCAGGAGCCCTGCGACCAGCGTGACGGTCAGCCAGATGGCAGGTTCGCCGCTGGCAAGTGCCGCGCAGGCCAGGACGGCGGGAACCGCGGCCAGCATCGCAGCGAGCGGGCGCGCGAGCCGGACCATCTCGGCATCCGGGCGGCTCCGGGCCTTCAGGATGCGCGGCGCATAGGCCTGCACCGCGCCGTAGAGGATCGTCCACACCGCCATGAAGGTGCCGATCAGGAAGAAGGCCGTGCGGTTGCCGTCCTCGGTTCCGTCCGAGAGCACGGCGTAGAAGTAGATCGGGATGCCGACGACGAACCAGACGTCGCGTGCCCCGAACAGGCAGACGCGCGCAGCCGAGAGCCAGTTGACGTTCGGCGAGTCCGAGAGGATTTCGCGGAACTTCGCATCGCGCCGTCCGGTCGGCAGGCCATCGGGCATGGCGAGCACGATGGCTGCGAGGATGACGGCCAGCGCCGCGGCCATCGCCAGCACGGAGGGCACGAAGCCGATCAGCGACAGGAGGGCCGCGCCGAGCAGGAAGCCCGCGCCCTTCACCGCGTTCTTCGATCCGGTCAGCAGTGCCACCCAGCGGAAGAGGCCGCCCTGCCCCTCGGGTGCCAGCAGCTTGACCGCCGACTTGGAGGACATCTTGGCGAGGTCCTTGGCCACGCCGCTCGCCCCCTGGACGGCCATGACATAGGCGACGGAGAGGCCGACCGCCCAGTCGGGGTCGAGACCCGCCAGCGCCACCAGGGCCACGACCTGGATCGCCAGCCCTGCCCGCAGCGTCGAGACCAGCCCGAACCGCGCGGCGATCCATCCGGCGGAGAGGTTGGTGACGATGCCCGCGACCTCGTAGAGCACGAAGAGGAAGGCGAGCTGCACCGGGCTGAAGCCGAGCGTGTGGAAATGCAGAAGCACCAGCATCCGCAGGGCGCCGTCGGTGAGCATGAACGCCCAATAGGCCGCTGTGACGGCGATGTAGGCGGACAGGCCGGAGGGCCGGTCGCTCACCCTTTCGCTCCGACCATCAGGGCCACGTCGACGAGGCGGTGGGCATAGCCCATCTCGTTGTCGTACCAGGCGTAGACCTTCACCTGTGTGCCGTTCACCACCATCGTGGAGGGCGCGTCGACGATCGAGGAGCGCGTGTCGTTCACGTAGTCGGCAGAGACGAGGGGCCGCGCCTCGCAGCCGAGGATGCCCGCGAGAGGGCCGGTGGCGGCGGCCTCGAAAAGGGCGTTGACCTCCGCGACAGTCGTTTCGCGCTGCATTTCGAACACGCAGTCGGTCAGCGAGGCGTTGAGCAGCGGGACGCGCACGGCGTGGCCGTCGAGACGTCCTGCAAGCTCGGGGTAGATCAGCGTGATCGCGATGGCACTGCCGGTCGTGGTCGGGATCAGCGAGTTGAGCGCCGAGCGGGCGCGGCGCAGGTCCTTGGCCGGGCGGTCCACGATGGTCTGCGTGTTCGTGACGTCGTGGATGGTCGTGATGGAGCCGTGGGCGATACCGATGCCCTCGTGCAGGACCTTCACCACCGGTGCAAGGCAGTTGGTGGTGCAGGAGGCGGCGGTGACGATGCGGTGGCGCGCGGGATCGAAGATGTCGTGGTTGACGCCGTAGACGATATTGGCGGCGTCTCCGTCCTTGACCGGCGCGCTGACCACGACCCGTTCGATGCCCGCGTCGAAATATGGGGCAAGGGCGGCCTCGGTCTTGAAGGTGCCGGTGCAATCGATGACCACGTCCACCCCGTCGAGCGGCAGGGCGGCGAGGTCACCCGTGCCGACGAAGGGCAGACGGGTCCCGTCGATTGTGACGCTGTCCGCATCGTGCGCGAAATCGGCGGGCCAGCGCCCGTGTACCGTGTCGAATTCCAGCAGATGCGCGTGCATGGCCGGATCGCCGGTCGCGTCGTTGATCCAGGCGATCTGAGCGCCCCGGTCCAGAAGCGCGCGCAGCGCGAGCTTGCCGATGCGGCCGAGGCCGTTGAGCGCATAGACGGTCATGGAAACCTCCGCCATTGGGTCGATACCCGGCGGATTGGCGCGAGGCGGGGAAAGAGGCAAGAAAGAAGGCGCGGTGTCATCAAAACTTCACGCGCCGGGGGGGTGGGGCGGGCGCGGTGATGCGCCCTGCCCCGGTATTCGGTCGCGGCCCGAAGGCCGCAGGTCTTCAGCCGACGATTTCGAGGCCGGAGAAGAAATAGGCGATCTCGACCGCCGCCGTCTCGGGCGCGTCGGAGCCGTGGACCGAGTTCTCGCCGATCGACAGGGCAAATTCCTTGCGGATTGTGCCTTCGGCCGCATCGGCGGGGTTGGTCGCACCCATCACTTCACGGTTCTTGGCGATGGCGTCCTCGCCTTCGAGGACCTGCACCACGATGGGCGCGGAGGACATGAATTCGCACAGCTCGTCGTAGAACGGACGCTCGGCATGGACGCCGTAGAACACGCCGGCCTGCGCCTTGGTCAGGTGGATGCGCTTTTGCGCGACGATGCGCAGCCCCGCGGCCTCCAGCTTGGCGTTGATCGCGCCGGTCAGGTTGCGGTTGGTCGCGTCGGGCTTGATGATCGAGAAGGTGCGTTGCACGGCCATGAGGGCCTCCTGTCGTTGAGAATTGCGCGCCCCGTAGCATGGGTCGCGCGGGGGATAAAGACCCGGCGTGCGGGCGCGCGATTGACACCCGGCGGGGCTTGGTCCATCGCTCGCCCATGCTGACGATCAAAGACATCACCTTCACGCTGGAAGGCCGCCGACTGTTCGACGGGGCCTCCGCCACGATTCCCGCCGGGCACAAGGTCGGCGTGGTCGGGCGCAACGGCACCGGCAAGACCACGCTGTTCCGGCTGATCCGCGGGGAGTGGGCGCTCGACGGTGGGGAGATCGAGGTGCCGCGCCAGGCGCGCATCGGCGGCGTGGCGCAGGAGGCCCCGGCGAGCGATGTGAGCCTGATCGACACGGTGCTGGCCGCCGATACCGAGCGTGCGGGCCTGCTGGCGGAGGCGGAGACCGCCACCGACGGCACGCGGATCGCGGAGATCCACACCCGGCTCGCCGATATCGAGGCCCATTCGGCGGAGGCGCGCGCGGCGTCGATCCTGATGGGCCTGGGCTTTGACACCGAGGCGCAGGCGCGGGCCTGCGCCGATTTCTCGGGCGGATGGCGGATGCGGGTGGCGCTTGCGGCGGTGCTGTTCAGCCAGCCCGACGTGCTGCTGCTCGACGAACCGACGAACTATCTGGACCTCGAAGGCACTGTCTGGCTGGAGACGTTCCTGCAACGCTATCCGCATACGGCGCTGGTGATCTCGCACGACCGGGGGCTCCTCAACCGTTCAGTCGGGGGGATCCTGCATCTCGATGCGCAGAAGCTGACCTACTATCAGGGCAATTACGACCAGTTCGACGCGATGCGTCGGGCGAAGCTGGAGCAGCAGGTCGCCGCCAAGAAGAAGCAGGACGCGCAGCGCGCGCATCTGCAAAGCTTCGTGGACCGGTTCAAGGCCAAGGCGTCGAAGGCCAAGCAGGCGCAGTCCCGCGTGAAGATGCTGGAGCGGATGCAGCCCATCGCGGGCGTGGTGGAGACGAGCGTGGCAGCGTTCTCCTTCCCCTCGCCCGAGGAGCTGTCGCCGCCCATCGTCAATCTGCGCGACGCGAGCGTCGGCTATGGTGGGCCGCCGGTGCTGCGCAAGCTCGACCTGCGGATAGATCAGGACGACCGGATCGCGCTGCTCGGCGCCAACGGTCAGGGCAAGTCGACCCTGTCCAAGCTGATCTCGGGCCGGTTGCGGGCCAGCGACGGGACGGTGGTGACGGCGAACAAGCTGAGGATCGGCTATTTCGCGCAGCACCAGCTCGACGAGTTGATGGCGGGGGAGACCCCGCTCGACCATGTGCGGCGCCTCAGGCCCGAGGAGGCCCCGGCCAAGCTGCGTGCGCGGCTGGCGGCGGGCGGCATCGGGGTGGAGATCGCGGATGTGGAGGTGCGCCGCCTGTCGGGCGGGCAGAAGGCGCGGCTGGCCATGCTGCTCTGCACGATCGACGCGCCGCATCTGCTGATCCTCGACGAGCCGACCAACCATCTCGATATCGAGAGCCGCGAGGCGCTGGTGCTGGCGCTGACCGAATACGAGGGCGCTGTGATCCTCGTCAGCCACGACCCGCATCTGGTGGAGGCGGTGGCCGACCGGCTGTGGCTGGTCAAGGACGGCGCGGTCGTGCCCTTCGAGGACGACATGGAGGCCTATCGTCGCCTGCTGCTGGCCGAGCGCGGCGGCAAGCCGAAGCCCGAGAAGAAGGCGGAGGCACCGAAACCGAAGCCCGCTCCGCGCAGCCGTACCGCGCCGTTGAAGGCGGAGCTGGCCAAGGCCGAGGCCCGCATAGCCAAGCTGGAGGAGATGCGCGAGAAGGTCGATAGCGGCCTTGCCGATCCACGCCTCTACGAGCGCGGCGATACCGAGCGTCAGGCCATGCTGCAAAAGAAGCGGGCCGAGATCATGGACGGGCTGGAGCGCGCGGAGGCGATCTGGCTCGACATCTCCTCGAAGCTGGAGGCGGCGGGATGATCGAGATCGCGCTGACCGCCTTCGTCACGCTGTTCGTGATCATCGACCCGATTGGGCTGACGCCGATCTTCGTGGCACTGACGCCGGGGGCGAGTCGCGCGCAGCGGCGGCGCATCGCGGTGCGCGCGGTGGCGATCGCCTTCGTGATCCTGCTGTCCTTCGCGCTGGCGGGCGAGGCGCTGCTGGACGCGGTCGGTATCGGCATGCCGGCCTTTCGGATCTCGGGCGGGGTGCTGCTGTTCCTGATCGCGGTGGAGATGCTGTTCGAGAAGCGCAACCCGCGCCGCTCGAACCAGGCGGATGACCCGGAGCCGGAGCGCGACCCGTCGGTCTTTCCGCTCGCCCTGCCCTTGCTGGCCGGGCCGGGGGCGATGGCCACGATGGTCCTGCTGGTCGGTCAGGCCGATGACCTCGCGACGCAAGCTGTGCTGGTCGCGGTGATGGCGCTGGTGCTGGGGATCGCGCTGGGTCTGTTCCTGATCGCGGGGCTGATGGAGCGGCTGATCGGCCAGGTCGGCGTCAACGTGATCACCCGGATCCTCGGCGTGCTGCTGGCCGCACTCGCCACGCAGTTCATCCTCGACGGCTTGCGCGCGGCGGGGGTCGTGGGATGAGCGGCGATCAGATCGCGCAGGCGGCTTACTATGGCATCATCGTCGTGGCATTGGGCGGTGCGGTTCTGGCAGGCTATTCGGGGCGGGCGGGCACGGCGCTCAAGCACATGGCGGTCTGGGGCGGGCTGTTCGGGGCGCTGATCCTCGGCTACCAGAACAAGCATCTGCTGGAGGGCACGCTGCTGCCCGCGACGCAGGAACAGCGCGGGGACGGGTCGGTCGTGCTGATGCGCACGGCGGACGGGCATTTCGCGGCACGGGCGCAGATCAACGGTGTCACTGTTCCCTTCGTCGTGGATACGGGTGCGAGCCTGATCGTGCTGACGCAGGCAGATGCGCGGCGGGTCGGGATCGATCCGAACACCCTGCGCTATACGGGCGAGGCGCGCACGGCGAACGGGGTGGTCGGCATGGCGCCGGTCATGCTGGAGAGCTTCACCCTCGAAGGGATCGAGGATCGCAACGTCTCGGCCGTGGTGAACGAGGGCCAGATGGACGAGTCGCTGCTGGGGCTCGCCTATCTCGACCGGTTCGCGCGGATCGTGATCGAGGGCGACCGGCTGGTGCTGGAGCGGTAGGGGCGCGACGGAGCGCGTCGGCGGGCCGCGGTGCGGCGTTCAACCCGATGAGCATGGCACTTTATGTCGGCCAAGTCCGTAAGACCTCGCCGTATCGCCTTTACATCGACCAAATCGCCGTGCCGGGGGGCGAGTCACGCCGCAGGCGTGCCGCTGGCACGACCGATGCGCGGCGCCTTCGGCTTGATTCCGCGCGGGCGCACGGGATCGAGAGCGGCCCCGGCTCGGGGGCTGGGGCTTGGCCTCAAGAACCCGAGCGGGCCTTCTCGACCCAGCGGCCTTCTTCTTCGGCCCAGAACACGGCGGTGTGGCCGGTTTCGCTCACACGCTTCCAGTCCTCGCGCGCGATGCGGGTCGCCTCGTCGTCATTGCCGTCGAAGATCAGGGCGACGCGCTCGAACCCGTCCAATTCGCCGGTCTCCACGCGCGCGCCGTCGCACAGGATCAGCGTGGTCGCACCGTTCGGCACCTCCGCCTTCGTGGTCAGCAGCACCGGCTGCTCGGCATCGTGCGGCCCGCCCGCCTGCCCGTGCGGCAGGAAGGCGTCGTCGCGAAAGCTCCACAGATGTGCGTCGAGTATGTCGAGCCGCGCGGCCCCCGTCCCGCGCACGGCCATGCGAGCGCCGCGCGCGAGCGTGCGTTCGGCGAAGGTCGTGACCGTCGCCTCCAGCGTCGAGGAGCCGAGCCTGTAGAACAGGACCTCCATCAGCCCTCGTCGGCGTCGCCCGCGACCTCGTACTCGTCGCGGATCAGCCGGTCGAGCGTGCGCACACCCCAGCCGGTGGCCCCTGCGGGCGCGAAATCGGTGGCCGACTTGGTGGAGGCGGTGCCCGCGATGTCGAGATGGATCCAGGGCGTTCCGTCCTTGACGAAGCGTTGCAGGAACTGCGCGGCGGTGATCGAGCCGCCGTCGCGCCCGCCCACGTTCTTCATGTCGGCGACGCGGCTTTTCAGCTTCTTGTCGTAGGCGGGACCCATCGGCAGCTGCCAGGCGCCCTCCCCTTCGTCGCGGGCGGCCTTCAGCAGGCGGCTGGCGAAATCGTCGTCGTTGGAGAAGACCCCCGCGTGCTCGTGCCCGAGGGCGATGATGATCGCGCCGGTCAGGGTGGCGAGGTCGATGATGGCGGAAGGCGCGAAGCGGTCCTGCGCGTACCAGAGCACATCGGCCAGCACGAGACGACCTTCCGCATCGGTGTTGATGACCTCGACCGTGTCGCCCTTCATGGACTTGACCACGTCGCCGGGGCGCTGCGCGTTGCCGCCGGGCATGTTCTCGACGAGACCGACGAGGCCCACGACGTTGGCCTTCGCGCCGCGCAGGGCGATCGCGCGCATGACGCCCGCGACGGTGCCCGCGCCGCCCATGTCCATCGTCATGTCCTCCATGCCGCCGGCGGGCTTGAGGCTGATGCCGCCGGTGTCGAAGGTCACGCCCTTGCCGACCAGCGCGAGCGGGGCCTCGTCACCGCCGCCGTTCCAGCGCATGACGACGACCTTGGACGGCATGTCGGAGGCCATGCCCACGGCGAGCAGCGTGCGCATCCCGAGCTTTTCGAGCTCGTCCTCCTCCAGGATCTCGACCTCCAGCCCCAACTCGCCCATCGCGGCAAGGCGCGCGGCGAAATCCTCGGTGCCCAGCACGTTGGACGGCTCGTTGATCAGGTCGCGTGTGAAGAACACGCCCTCGACCACGGCGGCCATGTCGGCGGTCTCCGCCGCCAGCGCCTCGGGCTTGGCGACCATGAAAGTCGCCTTGCCCGCGGGCGCCTCGTCGTCCTTCTTCTTGTGCGCGTCGAAGGTGTAGGCGCGCAGGGCGAGGCCGTAGCTCACGTCGCCGGCCTTGGCGAAGGAGGCGGCGAGGACGTGCAGCGCCCCGGTGCCCATCGCGCCCGCGAGCGTGGCACCTGCCTTGCGGGCCAGTGCGGGCGTCGCACGCCGGTCGAGCTTCACGACCAGCAGGGCGTCCGCCTCCATGCCGCCGGGCATGGCGATCTCGACCAGCTTGCCCTCCTCCAGCTTCTCCCACCGGGGGCTTTGCGACAGGCGCTCGATCGTGCCGCGGGTCAGGCGGTTGGCGCGGCGGGCGAGCTTGTCCATCTTGCCGTCGGGCGGCAGCAGGACGGCGACGCGACCTTCCATCGCGGCGATGGCCTCGATGTCCATGTCGATGAAGCGGATGTCGAGCGGTGCGGTCATGGATGGGTCCTTTCCCGGTCGGGTCGCGACAGGGGTAGACCGTGCGCGCCCCCGTTGGCAAGGACGCGCGCTTGACCGGGCCGGGGTGCCCGCCTAGCAAGGGGGTCATCCGATGCCCGACCCGAGGACCGCCCCGCCCGATGCGCCAGATCGACAGATATGTGCTGGGTCAGCTGCTGGGGCCGCTCGGCTTCTTCGCTCTGATCTTCACGGGCGTCTTCTGGCTGACGCAGTCGCTGCGCATCGTCGATACGGTGGTCAACAACAACCAGTCCGCGGCGGTGTTCCTGGAGCTCTCCGCGCTGCTGCTGCCCAATGTGATGAGCATCGTCCTGCCGATCTCGGCCCTGGCGGCGACGCTGTTCGCGATCAACCGGCTCTACTCGGAATCGGAACTGACGGTGATGATCGCGGCGGGTCAGAGCCCGGCGGCGATGGCACGGCCCGCCCTCTACCTCGGACTGGTCGCCACCGTGCTGACGGCGGCGCTGACGCTCTACCTCGCCCCGCGGGCGGAGAGCGAGCTGCGCGAGCGGCGCGAGGCGCTGAAGGCGGAGCTGGCCAACTCGCTGCTGCGCGAGGGGCAGTTCAACCATCCGGTCAGCGGCGTGACCGTCTATCTGCGGCAGGCGAATTCCGAAGGACGGATGCTCGACATCTTCATCCACGATGCGCGCGAGCCGGGGCAGTCGATCACCTACACGGCCAGCCAGGCGCAGCTGACGCGCGGCGACGGGCGGTTGCAGCTGGTGCTGTTCGACGGTGCCGCGCAGCAATTCGCCGATGCCGGGCGGCAGCTGAGCGTGCTCGACTTCGACCGCTTCGCCTACGATCTGGGTCCGACCACGCAGGAGACGGTGATGCGGAGGCCGCGCGCTTCCGATTTCGGCATCGCGACATTGCTCGATCCGCCCTACAAGATCTGGAACGGGAATACCGCCTTTCGCGACGAGCTGTTCGTGACCGCGCATGAGCGCATGTCCGAGCCGCTCTATGCGCTCGCCTTTCCGATGCTGGGGATCGCCGCCGTTCTGGGCGGGCCTTTCCGGCGGGGTGGATCGTCGCGCCGGATCGTGGTCGCCGTCGCCCTCGCGATCGGCGCCCGGTCTGCCGGGATCGCAGCCGTCTCCGCCGCGGAGCGGACGCCCGAGATATGGCCGCTGCTCTACGTCATTCCCCTCGCGCTGCTGGCGGGCAGCTTCGCCTACCTGTCCCGCCCGCGCGGGCGCCGGAAACGGGAGGCAGCGGCGTGACGCTCGGTCTCTACATCCTGCGCAGGCATCTTCGGGGTCTCGCCATCGCGCTGGTGGCGGCACTGGCGCTGGTGCTGATCGGGCATCTGGTCGAGCTGACGGGGAACGAGCCCGCGGATCCGACGCAAGGTGCGCCGGTGGTGACCATGGCGCTGCTCTTCGCGCCGTCGATCCTGAGCGAGACCTTCCCCTTCATCGTGCTCTTGGGCTCGCTCGCTGCCTTTCTGGGGCTCGCCCGGACCTCGGAGATGGTCGTCCTGCGCGCAGCGGGGCTGTCGGTCTGGCGGATCCTGCGCGTGCCGCTGGTGGCGGCCGCCGTTCTGGGCTGTGTCGCCTTCGGCATCTGGAATCCGATCGCGGCCTCGGCGCTGAGCCGCTACGAGGTCTTGGACGCGCGCTTCTTCGACGGGGAGGAAAGCCTGCTGAGCATCTCGGCCGAGGGTCTGTGGCTGCGTCAGTCCGGCACCGAGGGCCAGACCGTCATCAACGCGACGCGCGCGGCACCGGACGGGCGGGAGCTGATCGGTGTCCAGGTGTTCGAGTTCGACCGCGAGGATCGGCTCGCGCGGCGCCTGTCGGCCCGCCGGGCGGTCCTGACCGACGGCGCATGGCAGGTCGAGGACGCGCGGATCTGGCGCTTCGACAGCGACCTGTCGATGCTGCGCGGCGAGGAGGCGGCGCAGGTCTCGATCCAGACGGACCTGACGTCGAACCAGATACTGGAAAGCTTCGCCGATCCCGAGGAGCTGAGCTTCTGGGACCTGCCGCGCTTCATCGCGACGCTGGAGGCATCCGGCTTCTCCTCCGTGCGACACCGCCTCTACCAGCAGACGGAACTGGCCCGGCCGCTGATGTTCGCAGCGATGGTGCTGATCGCGGCGGGATTTTCGTTGCGGCATGTCCGGTTCGGCTCTGTCGGGGTTCAGGTTTTGCTTTGCGTCATCGCCGGTTTTGCGATCTTCTTCCTGTCGGATTTCACGCAGGCATTGGGGGCGGCGGGAACGATTCCCGTCGTTCTGGCCGCCTGGGTGCCGCCCCTCGCCGCGCTGATGTTCGCGGCCAGTCTACTATTGCATCTCGAGGATGGATAACCTGCCCCGCTTCCTTCGCATGTTCGCATTGGCCGTCTTCGTGGCGCTGCCGGTCCTCGCCCAAGCCCCCGCCCTGCCCGAGCGCGTGGCGCTGGTCGCCGACCGGGTGAGCGTCGACGCCGAGACCGGCGCGCTGATCGCCGAGGGCAACGTCACGATCATCCGCGGCGACACGGTCGTGCAGACGGATCGGCTGATCTACGACGATCGCAGCGGCACGGTCACCGTGCCGGGCGAGCTGACCTTGCAGCAGGCGGACGGCGCGGTGCTCTATGCCGATTACGCAGCCCTCGACCCGGACTTGCGCACGGGGGTGATCGAGGGCGCGCGGGCGCTGATCGACAACCAGCTCCAGGTCGCCGCATCGGCCGCGCGCCAGCTCGACGGTCGGTTCACAGTGCTCGACCGGGTGGTCGCGTCGAGCTGCGTGATCTGCGAGGACAACCCCGTCCCGATCTGGAAGATCCGCGCCGAGCGGGTGATCCGCGATGCGGAAGAGTTGCAGTTCCATTACGAGAATGCCGTCTTCGAGATGTTCGGCGTGCCGGTGCTCTACCTGCCCTATTTCCGCCATCCCGACCCGTCGGTCGCGCGGGCGAGCGGCTTTCTCAACCCCGAATTCAGCGCGGCCAGCACCTACGGGTTCGGGCTAAAGCTGCCCTATTACCATGTCATCGACGACAGCCGCGACGTGACGCTGACGCCCTTCGTCACGTCGGACGAGGGCGTTCTGGTCGAGGGCGAGTACCGGCAGGCCCTGGACCGCGGCTATCTCGAACTCGACGGCGTGGTGAAGCTGAACGAGGATGACGGCGATGCGTTTCGCGGCTTCCTGTCCGCCTTCGGCAATTACGCGCTCGGCGACCGCATCGTCGCGCGGCTCGACGCGACGGTCCTTTCGGATGATGCGTTCCTGACCGAATACAGCTACTCGAACCAGGACGTCGTTACCTCGTCCCTCTCGCTCGAACGGTTCGTGCCCGACTCGTTCTGGACGGTCGAGACCGCCTATTTCGACACGTTGCGCGAGAACGAGGATCAGGACACCGTCCCCTTCGTCCTGCCGCAGGCCGAGTATCGCCGGGCCTTCGACCTCGGCACCATGCGCGGCGAGGTGAATGCGGACCTGCTATCCTTCTCGCGCGAGATCGGTCGCGACGTCATGCGGGCCAGCGTCGGTGGTGGGCTGGACCGGACCGTCGTCACCGCTCCGGGCTTGGTCCTGCGAGGCTTCACCGATGTTGCGGGCGACCTCTATGCCGTCGCCGACGATCCGGTGGATGGCGACTTCAACGAGGCGCGCGCCCGTGGCCAGATCGGGCTGGAGATGCGGATGCCGTTCATCGCGCGCGGCGCGCGGCTGACGCAGATCGTCGAGCCGATCGTCCAGCTGGTCCTCGCCGAGGAGACCGGCGACCCCACGGATGTCCCGAACGAGGACAGCCTTCTGCTGGAATTCGACGAGACCAGCCTGTTCTCGACGAACCGCTTTCCCGGCCTCGACCGTTTCGAGACCGGGGCCTACGCCAATGTCGGGCTGCGGTACGAAAGCATCACCCCATCGGGCCGGAACATTACGGGCACGGTCGGACGGGTCTATCGCGACGATGCGCTGGGGAGTTTCCCGGCCGGGTCGGGCCTCGCCGGTGTCTCGTCCGATTTCCTGGTCGCCTTCGGCTACGAGGCAACGGAGAGGTTGTCGCTGTCGGGCAGCTTCCTGACGGACAGCAATCTCGATTTCTCCCGCTCGGAGTTCGGGTTCGTCTATACGGATGCGCGTCTCGATCTCGCCGCCGATTACGTCTACCTCGAAGCGGATGCAGTGACGCCGGTCGACCGGGCCGAGGTCCAATTCGACATGGGCTACAGGTTCGATCCGAACTGGGCGGGGTCGCTCAACTTCCGCCGCGACATGGAGAATGACGCCTTCCTGCGCGCAGGCGCGGGCGTGAGCTGGGGTAACGAATGCGCGGAATTCGAGTTTTCGGTCTCGCGTCGCTTCACCCGCTCCAATAACGTGGACCCATCGACCGAGTTCGGCCTGACCTTCCGTCTTGCCGGGATCGGTGTGCAGGGCTCCGCCGCCGAACGGCGCCGCCAGTCCTGCGGAATCTGAACGGAGACTGACGTGACCCGATTGATGCACGCCCTCGTTGCGATGATCCTCCTGGCCCTGCCGGTGCAGGCCCAGACCACCCCCTTCGCCCCGGCGATCGTGGTGAACGAGGATATGGTGACCTATTACGACCTGAACCAGCGACGGGCCTATTACGGCCTGCTGGGCATTCCCGACGCGCTGATCGAGGATCGTGTCGTCGAGGACCTGACAAACGAGGCGTTGATGCGCCAGGAAGCCCGTCGGCAGGGGATCACCATATCCCGCGAGGAGCTGCAGGAGGCGATCGCCAATTTCGCGGCACAGCGCAACCTGTCGCCCGACGAATTGGCGGCGGGTTTCGCCCGGTCGGGCATCGATTTCGGAACACTGACCAACCAGATCGCTGCGCAGCTGGGCTGGCGCGCGGCGATGCAGCGGCGGTTCCGCAGCCGCGCCATTCCCGACGAGAACGATCTGGAGGAGGCGCTGGTGCTCGACGCGACCGGCTCCACCCGCGAGGTGCTGCTGGCCGAGATCGCGATTCCCTTCGCAGAGCGGGGCGAGGCGCGCACGCGCGACCTGATCCTTCAACTGGCCAGCGACCTGCAGGCCGGCGGCGATTTCGCGGCCGCGGCGCGCCGCTACAGCCGGGCTGCAACCGCGTCGAGCGGGGGGGAGATCGGCTGGATTCCGGTCGACAACCTGCCGCCCCCGATGCGGGCCGAGGTCGACCTGATCGATGTCGGCGGCGTCAGCCGTCCGATCCCGATCACCCGCGGCGTGTCGCTCCTGAAGGTCGTGAGCGAACGGCAGGGACAGGCGACCGATAGCGGCGCCGTCACCCTCAGCTATGCGCGCGCCACCTTCCCGATCACAGGCGATGCGGAGGCCGCGCGCGCCCGCGCCGTCGAGGCGCGGCGTGGCATCAATACCTGTGGCGATATCGAGCGCGGAGGATTCGGCCCCAATTCCGGCCGCTTCGGCCCTGCCCCCCTGTCCGCGGTCGATCCGTCCCTGTTCTCGGCGCTCGCCACCGCGCAGGAGGGTCAGGTCTCGCAACCGGTGCGGACGGGCGACAGCTTCTCGATCATCGTGCTGTGCAGCCGCGACCTGTCGCTGGACGAGGAAACGCGCCGCCGGGTGCAGGACCAGATCTTCTCCGACCGGCTGGGCGCCTACGCGGACGGCTACATGCAGGAGCTGCGCCGAGACGCGGTGATCGAGATCCGATGACCCTCGCCCTGTCGCTGGGCGATCCCGCCGGGATCGGCCCGGAGCTTGCCGTCGCCGCCTGGCGGGCGGGGGCGGGTCCGTTCGTGGTGATCGGCAGCGCCGCGGTGCTCGAAGCAGCGGGTGCTCCGGTGGTCAGGGTCGCGCATGTGGACGCCTCGGCCTGGCCGGAACGGTTGCCGGTGATCGACATTCCCTTGCCGGCGCCGGTCGTCCCCGGCACGCCCGATCCCGCCAATGCCCCGGCGGTGATCGAGAGCATCGCGCGCGGGGCGGCGCTGGCGCAATCGGGCGAGGCCTCGGCGCTGGTGACGGCGCCGATCTCCAAGAAGGTGCTGAAGGATGGTGGAGGCTTCGCGCATCCGGGCCATACCGAGTTCCTCGCGCACCTGTCCGGCGCGCCGCGCCCGGTGATGATGCTGGCGGGGCCGGACCTGCGCGTCGTGCCGGTGACGATCCACATTCCGTTGGCCGATGTGCCGGAGGCGTTGACGCCGCAACTGCTCGACGAGACGATCCGTGTGACCGAAGCCGGTCTGCGACGCGATTTCGGGCTGGACCGGCCGCGCCTGGCCATCGCGGGGCTGAACCCGCACGCGGGCGAAGGTGGCGTGATGGGCCGGCAGGAGATCGAGGTGATCGCGCCGGTGCTGGCGCGGCTGCGGGCCGAGGGGTTCGATCTGACCGATCCCCTGCCCGCCGACACCATGTTCCACGCGGCGGCTCGCTCGCGATACGATGCCGCAATCTGCATGTATCACGATCAGGCGCTGATCCCGCTCAAGACTTTGAGCTTCGATGACGGGGTGAATGTGACGCTGGGATTGCCCTTCGTGCGGACCTCGCCCGATCACGGCACGGCCTTCGACATCGCGGGGCGCGGCATCGCGCGGCCCGACAGTCTGATCGCCGCAATCCGGCTGGCGCAGGAGATGGCGGAGCGGCGGGGATGAGCGTGATGGACCTGCCGCCGCTGCGCGAGGTGATCGCGACCCATGATCTGCGCGCGAAGAAGGCGTTCGGGCAGAACTTCCTGCTGGATCTCAACCTGACCGGCAAGATCGCACGACAGGCGGGCGACCTGACCGCCTGCGACGTGCTGGAGATCGGGCCGGGTCCGGGCGGGCTGACCCGCGCTCTGCTGGCCGAGGGGTCGCGCAAGGTCGTCGCGATCGAGCGCGATCCGCGCTGCCTGCCCGCATTGGCCGAGGTGGCGGAGGCGGCAAATGGGCGGTTGGTGGTGCTGGAGGGCGACGCGCTGGAGGTCGACCCGCTGCCCCATCTGACGGCGCCGATCCGCATCTGCGCCAACCTGCCCTACAATGTCGGGACCGAGCTGCTGCTGCGCTGGCTGAGCCCGCCCGACTGGCCCCCTTTCTGGCAGAGCCTGACGCTGATGTTCCAGAAGGAAGTGGCGGAGCGGATCGCGGCGAAACCGGGCTCGAAGGCCTACGGGCGGCTGTCGATCCTCGCGCAATGGCGCTGCGACGTGCGGATCGCGATGCATCTGCCGCCGCAGGCCTTCACCCCCGCACCCAAGGTTTCCTCCGCCGTGGTGCATCTCGACCGGCTGGCCGAGCCGCGTTACCCGGCGGATGCGCGGGTGCTGTCGGACGTGGTGGCGCGCGCGTTCAACCAGCGGCGCAAGATGCTGCGGGCGAGCCTGCGCGGGGTGGTGCCGGAGGTCGAGGCGGTGCTGGAGAGCGTCGCCATCCCCCCGACCGCGCGGGCCGAGGAGATCGATCTGGAGCGTTTCTGCGCCTTGGCGCGGGCCGTGGAGATCCAGCGGGGGCGGTGAGCCGCGTCGCGGCGATCCGTCAGTAGTTCAAGGCACTTTAAGGTGGCCAAGTCCGTGTGATTACTCGATGTCGCGCCTTCACGCACCAAATCGCCGTGCCGGGGGGCGGCACGGCGATGCGCGGCGGACTACGGCCTTGGCTGCGCGCAGTCGTGGATGACGAAAGTCGAGACTAGGCCGCCGAATCCTCGGAGGCTTGCTGCGCTTCGGCCGACTGATCGTCCTGCCCCTCGTCCGCATTGCGGCTGTTCTTGCGCGAGCGGGTGCGGCGCGGCTTCGGCGCCTCCTGCTGCTCGGGCGTCTCTACGAGGGTGCTGTCGCTTTCGGAGCGCGGCTCCTCGGGCTGCGCATCATTGGCCTGCTGCTGTTCGCGCGCGCGCTGCTCGGCCTTTTCCTGCTCCCGCGCGCGTTGCTGGGCCTGCTCGGCCTCGCGCTTGGCGTTCTGTTCGTCCTGCTGGCGCTGCGCCTCGGCCAGGATCCGCTTGTAGTGCTCGGAATGCTGCTGGAAGTTCTCCGCATTCACCCGATCGCCCGACAGATGCGCGTCGCGGGCCAGAGTCTCGTATTTCTCGACGATCTGGCTGGGCGTGCCGCGCACCTTGCCTTCGGGCCCCGCGCTGTCGAAGACGCGGTTGGTGACGTTGCCCATATTCTTGTTGTTGTTGTTGCGGTTCTTGTTGCGCGAACGGTTCTTGTTGGCTTGTCTCATTCGTGTCCGATTTCTGCCGCCGCGACTCATGGGTCGTTCTGCGGTCTTGCTGATGCCATGAAGCGGACCTGTCCGCCGCAAGGGGGCGCTTCCTGAAACGCCAAACGCTATCGAGCTTGTTCCGGTCATACGCGGGATACGCTCACCACGCCCGGAACGGTGTTTATTATCGGTCCTTTGCGCGGTTATTCAAGTGCAAAGGCGCCTCTCAACGCCGATCGAGGCCGATTTCGACGACTCGCGGACGACCGTCGAGGTCGCGATGGACCCGCGAGTGATAGGGGGAGAAGATCGCCGGGACCGAAACGCCCTGATCGTAGCCGATTTCCAGGAGCAGGCGCCCCCCCTCGGCGACGTGGCGGTCCCATCCCGCGGCAATGGCGCGATAGGCAGCGAGCCCGTCCCCGCCGGGGGTCAGGGCGAGATGCGGCTCCCATTCGCGAACCTCGGGTGACAGCGCCTCCATCGCCGCTTCGGTGATGTAGGGCGGGTTCGACACGATCAGGTCGAACCGTCCCGACAGCCCCGAGAACCAGTCGGCGCGAACCGTCTGGAACCGTCCCGGCGCGTGGCGCTCCAGATTGCGGCGCGCGACTGCCAAGGCCCGGTCCGACAGGTCCGTCGCGACCCCGGTCGCGTTCGGCCATTCGGCCAGCAGTGTCGCCAGGATCGCGCCGCTGCCGGTGCCGAGGTCGAGGACGCGCGCAGGCGCCGGTCCGTCGAGCGCGCAGGCGATCAAGGTCTCCGTCTCGGGTCGGGGGTCGAGCACGTCCGGGGTCACATCGAAACGGCGCCCCCAGAACTCCCGATATCCCAGAATGTGGCTGACAGGCTCCCGCCGTGCGCGACGGTCGATGTCGGCGTGGAAGGCGTCGGCGACGGGGGAGGCCTCGTCGGCCAGTCGGGCGGACAGCAAGCCATCGACACGGGCCTGCAACAGCCGCCTCGCATCGGTCCGGGGGTCCGGAACGCCCGCTTCTGCCAGCCGCGCCGCGCCGACACGCAGAAGGTCGGCCAGCGTCTCAGGCAAGATCGACCATCGCGGCCAGCCGCTCGGCCTCGTCCGCTGCCTGCAGCGCCTCGATCACCTCGTCCAGATCGCCCTGCATGACCTGGTCGAGCTTGTAGAGCGTCAGGTTGATCCGGTGATCGGTCAGGCGGCCTTGCGGGAAATTGTAGGTGCGGATGCGCTCGGACCGATCACCCGAGCCGACCTGCCCCTTGCGGTCGGCGGCGCGGGCCGCGTCCGCTTCGGAGCGTTGCAGATCGTAGAGCCGGGTGCGCAGGACCTGCATCGCCTTCGCGCGGTTGGCGTGCTGCGACTTCTCGGAGGAGGTCACGACAATGCCGGTCGGGAGGTGGGTGATGCGCACGGCGCTGTCTGTGGTGTTGACGTGCTGGCCCCCTGCCCCGCTGGCGCGCATCGTGTCGATGCGGATGTCCTCGGCACGGATCTCGACATCGACCTCCTGCGCCTCGGGCAGCACGGCGACGGTGGCGGCGGAGGTGTGGATGCGCCCGCCGCTCTCGGTCGCGGGCACGCGCTGGACGCGGTGCACGCCGCTTTCGAATTTCAGGCGGGCGAAGACGGACGGCCCGGTGATGTTCGCGACGACTTCCTTGAAACCGCCGAGCTCCGTCGGGGTCTCCTCCACGATCTCGACGCGCCAGCCCGCGCCTTCGGCGAAGCGCTGGTACATCCGCAGCAGATCGGCGGCGAAGAGCGCGGCCTCGTCCCCGCCGGTGCCCGCGCGGATCTCAAGGATCGCGGGGCGGGCATCGGCCTCGTCCTTTGGCAGCAGCGCCCGTTGCAAGGCGTGCTCCGCCTCCGGCAGGCGGGCCTCGATCGCGGCGATCTCTTCACGCGCCATCGCGCGCATTTCGGCATCGTCGAGCATGTCGCGCGCGGCATCGAGATCGGACCGCATGGCGCGATAGGCGCGCGCCTGCTCCACCACCGGGCGCAGCTCCGCATATTCGGTCGCAGCATCCGCCATCTCGGCGCCGCCGAGGCCGGAGGACATCTTCGCTTCGAGATAGTCGAAGCGTCCGAGGATCGCCTCGATCTTTTCGTCGGGGATCATGCGCTTACAGGTCGCCGTCCGCCTGGGGCCCGAGCGGGTCGGCCGGCGGCGCCTCGAAGGAGGAGAGCGGCTCCAACCAGTTGCGCACCCGCTGTTCGTTCACGCCCATGTCGGAATGGCCCATTCGGGATCGCGAGAAGATCGCGACGGTCGACTGGCCGCGGCCGAGGTCGATGAACTTCACCGAGATATAGTCGGAAAAGCGCATCACCTCGCTTTGCTGGACATAGGTCATCCAGCCGGTCTCGGGCTGGCCCGCGATCCGCTCGGTCCGCGGCTGGCGCCGCACGTAATCGTCGAAGGCCTGCGAGATCAGGGCCGGGTTCGCATCGTAGATCGGCGATTCCGCGTCGATCCGTTCGGTCGTCACCGGGTCGTAGCCCTCGATGACCGGTACCATGCGAAAGGAATTGGGCGTGGTCGGCGTGGGCGCGCTCAACGGGTCGGCATGCCAGACGGCGGGATCGTGGCCCACGTTGCGGATCATGTAGACGCCGAACAGGCCGCCCACGATCACGATGACCGCAATCCAGAAAATCACCTTGCCGATCACTCCGCTGCCTCCTGCGCCGCGGCGCGTTCCCGTTCGAGCTGTTCCGCCCGCTTCTCGACCAGCTCGACGATATGGTCGATCATCCCGTCATTGCCCTGCTTGTGGTCCTGCTTTCCGGCCATATAGACCATGCCCGCGCCGTTGCCGCCACCGGTGAAACCGACATCGGTCATCAGCGCCTCTCCCGGCCCGTTGACGACGCAACCGATGATGCTGAGGCTCATCGGCGTCTTCACATGCTCCAGCCGCTTTTCGAGTTCGGCCACCGTCGCGATCACGTCGAAGCCCTGCCGCGCGCAAGACGGGCAGGAGATGATGTTGACGCCGCGATGGCGCAGGTTGAGCGCCTTGAGGATCTCGAAGCCCGCCTTTACCTCCTCCACCGGATCGGCGGAGAGGCTGACGCGGATCGTGTCGCCGATCCCGGCCCAGAGAAGGTTGCCGAGCCCGATGGCCGACTTGATCGTGCCCGCGTAGTGGCTGCCCGCCTCGGTGATGCCCAGGTGCAGCGGCGCGTCGGTCGCGTCCGCGATCGCCATGTAGGCGGCGGAGGCGAGGAAGACGTCGGATGCCTTCACGCTGATCTTGTACTCGCGGAAGTCGTTATCCTCCAGCAGGCGGATATGGTGCAGGCCGCTTTCGACCATCGCCTCGGGGCACGGCTCGCCGTATTTCTCCAACAGGTGCTTTTCCAGGCTGCCCGCATTCACGCCGATGCGGATGGAACAGCCGTGATCCTTCGCCGCCTTCACCACCTCGCGCACCCGCTCGGCCGAGCCGATATTGCCGGGGTTGATGCGCAGGCAGGCCGCGCCCGCCTCCGCCGCCTCGATGGCGCGCTTGTAGTGGAAATGGATGTCCGCGACGATCGGCACCTGGCTTTCGGCCACGATCTCGCGCAGGGCGGCGGTGCTCGCCTCGTCGGGGCAGGAGACGCGGACGATGTCGGCCCCGGCCTCGGCGCAGGCCTGGACCTGCGCGATGGTCGCGGCGGCGTCATGGGTCAGCGTGTTGGTCATGGTCTGCACGCTGATCGGCGCGTCACCGCCCACGGCGACGGAGCCGACATGGATCTTCCGGCTGGCGCGGCGCTCGATATTGCGCCAGGGGCGGATGGGATTGTGCATCGGAACGGCCCGTTCGCTGTTGCGGTCACCCGCTACATAGGGGTTGGGCAGGCGACTGTCACCCGCGCCTGCCCGGTGGTCGTCGCGTCAAGGGTCGACCTGCGCCGTCCGTTCGACCGCCGGCTCGAACGCACCGTCGAGGGCCGCGCGCTGCTCGGCCGTCGGCTCGGCGGCCTGCCATTGCTCGGGAATGTCGGCGGGGTTCAGCGAGACGTTCTTGGCCACGCGGGGGCCATCGCCGAGCGGGCCGAAGATCGCGTCACCCACGCGCAGGAAGACCGAGCCGGAGTTGCCCGCGCGCAGTTCCGGCCCCTCGACGCCGAGCGGAACATCGTAGCTCTCGCCCGCGGCGAGGATCTTTTCGAACAGGGTCGCGCCATCGGCCTGGCTGACCCGGACCCAGGCAGCCTGGGTCGCGACGATCGAAACCGTGGGCGGCGGCGGCGGAAGCTCGACAGCCAGCAAGAGATCCACGGCCTCCATCGGCACCGGCTCGGGCTCCGCCGTGGCGAGGTCGAGCGCGGCGGGCGTCGCCTCCGCCGAGAGGCTGTCGTCGCGCATGTAGCTCGCGAAGCTGCTCATCTGTTCGGGGTCGATGCCCGCGATCGGACCGTCGCGCGGAGCGATGACCGGGACCAGCGGCTCGGGCCGGTAGAGGCGCTGCAACGCCTCGTCGCGCGCGGCGCGGGTCAGATCGACATCTGCGCTGGCCACCGCGGTGGTGTCGCCGGCGAGTGCGGGATCGGTGTCGGAGACGACGGGGGTCTGCGCGACGGGCGCAAGCTCGACGCGCTGCACCTCCTGCAGGACCATCCAGCCGCCATAACCGACGGCGCCGAGCAGGGCCGCCATGACGGCGAGCGAAACCGCGCCGCCCATCAGGCTGCCCAGATCGAAGCTGGGCCCGGTCGCCGCGACGCCGCCGCGGGCGCGCGACAACGGATCGTTCTTGTGGTCGATCTCGAGCGCGATAACACGCTTGCCACCCGCCCCCTTGGGTCGACCCGAGATGTCGGAATTCACACCGGCGAAACCGGTGGCGGCACAGAACGCGTCGTAGATTTCCTGCTGCGGCAGGTCGAGATAGCGCGCGTAGCTGCGTACATAGCCCGCTACGAAGCCGCGATTGGGGAACACTTCGAGGTCGCAATTCTCGATGGCGGCGATGTAGGAAGCCTTGATGCGGAGCTCGCGCTGCACGTCCAGCAGCGACTTGCCCTTGGTCGCACGCTCCCCCCGAAGCCTGTCCCCGAGCGTTACCTCGTAGCTGTCAAATCCCGATAGAGTGCCGTCCGTGTCCCACGCCACCTGTCATGTCCCATCTGCCTGACCCGCCTGGTGTGTCGCGGGTTTTTTTGATCGCGGCGCTTTTTTCACACCTTCCGATTGCAACAAAGCTACCAGACCACGTGGCGAAGCAGAACCGAATTTATCCACCGATCGCGGCCGATGGGTAAGAAATGGCGCCAAACTAACCTCTCGAGGGCCGATCCGGCGGCAAGGTGAGCGAATTTTTGCCAATCCGTCATGGCCGGGCCGGACGGGGGCGGGATTTGGCCCGGTCCGCGAAGCGGATCAGTAGATGTAGCGAATCTGCTCGGTCCAGTAGCTTTCGAGCGCACGCAGATCGGCATTGATCTCGGTGATCCGGCCATCGGGCAGCACGTCGCGGCGTGCGATGCCGTTCGCATGGCGCCCGAAGAGGTCGGCGACCACCCTGCGGATCTGCGCCCCCCGCTCGGTCAGGCGCACCCGCACGGCGCGCCGGTCGACCGAGCAACGCTCGTGATGCATATAGCCCGCCTCGACCAGCTTCTTGAGGTTGTAGGAGACGTTGGAGCCCTGATAGTAGCCGCGGCTCTTCAACTCGCCTGCCGTCAGCACGTTGTTGCCGACGTTGAACAGCAGCAGGGCCTGGACGGGGTTGATGTCGATGACGCCCAGCCGCTCGAACTCGTCCTTGATGACGTCGAGCAGCAGGCGGTGCAGGCGTTCCACCATCGAAAGCGTTTCGAGATAGCTGCCCAGGAAACCATCCGGCGCATCGGCGCCGGACGCCTCGGACCGTGTCGGCAAATCCTTCATCACTTCGACCTCCTCGCGCATATGATGCACGCTATCAGTCGAAGAATTGAAGAAAAGTTAACGGAAACTGCGCCCGTCGAGAATGCGCGCGACCATCGGCGCGTGCCGCTCCGGCACCGCGCGCTGGCCGGAGAACCAAGGATAGAGATCCTGGTCATGCTCCTCCAACAACGCCTCGTAGCTGTCGAGCGCCTGCGCATCGAGCGTGGCGAGGTGGGCATCGGCGAAGGGGCCGAGAATCAGGTCCATCTCCTTGATCCCGCGCCGCCAGGACCGCATTCGCAGTCGTTTCAATCGGTTGTCGGTCGTTTCCATCACGTCACCTTGCTGGCGCGGGCGATCCGCGCGGCCCCGCGAACGCCGGAGCTGTCGCCGAACACGGCGCGGCGCACCGTCGCGACGCTATGGGTCGAATAGACATGCGGACGCATCAGCTCGGGCAGTTCCTCCGCCAGTCCCGGCAGGTTCGACACCCCACCGCCAAGGATGATCACGTCCGGGTCGATCACGTTGACGACGCCGGCCAGCGCGCGGGCGAGACGGCGACGATGGCGCTGGATCGCGTTCTCGGCCTGATCCTCGCCGCCCTGCGCCCGTGCGACGATCTCCTGAACGCGGGGGCCGGTGCCGGGCGTCAGACCGCAATCGCGCGCGTAATCCGCCTCCAAGCCCGGACCGGACAGCCATTGCTCGATGCAGCCGCGGCGGCCGCAGAAACATTCGGGTCCGGGATATTCGCTCAGATCACCAATGGGCAGAGGCGAGTGCCCCCACTCCCCCGCCATGCCGGAGGCACCGGCGACCATGCGCCCTTCGACCACCAGCCCACCGCCGACACCCGTGCCGAGGATGGCGCCGAAGACGATACCCGCACCCCGCCCCGCGCCGTCGATCGCCTCGGACAGCACGAAGCAGTTGGCGTCGTTGGCGACGGAGACCTCGCAGCCCATTGCCTGCGACAGATCCTGCGCGAGCGGTTGCCCGATCAGCCAGGTGGAATTGCCGTTGAAGACCCGGCCGTCACCGGCCACAGCGCCCGGAATGCCGATCCCGACCGGCGCCTCGTGCAAGCCGGAAAGTTCGCGAACCTCGGACACCAGCTTCGTGATCGCGGTGATCGAGCCGGGGTAGTCGTGACGGGGGGTGGCGACACGCCGACGGCTCAGCTCCTCGCCATCTTCGGCGATGGCGATCGCCTCGATCTTGGTCCCGCCATAATCCACGCCGATCGGCATCGCCTTCCCCCACGTCTCGAACCGCTTTGACGGCTATATCACGAAGGCGGACGCGCGGCGCAAGACCGAAGGTTCAGGAGAGCCGTTCGCGCAGCCGCTTCTCGATCACGCCCATGCGGTCGATCAGCCGCGCCTGCTCGGTCCGGATGCGGCGCAGTTCGGCCAGCAGGGCCAGCGCGTCGGCGTCGAGCGGTTCGGTCTCCACCCCCGGTCCCTCGCCCTGCCCCGAGATCAGCCATTTCAGCGTGACGCCGAGGATACCCGCCAGCATGCTGAGGCGATTCGCCCGCGGCTCGGCCCGGTCATCCTCCCAGTTCACGATGGTCGCGGGCTTCACGCCGAGGCGTCGCGCCAGCTCGTTCTGCGTCATGCCGAGCGCCTCGCGCGCCGCGGCGAGCCTGTCGCCGAAGGTCGCGATCTCGTCGAAATAGTAGCCGTCGGCCTGCTCTTCGGTCATTCGGGGTCCCTTCCGGTCATCTTGCGGTGATGCTGTGCGCCAACACTAGGTCGGGACCGCCGGATATCCCACCCTTCAATGCGACGGCGCACGGCCCGGATGCGACGGCCCTTGATCGTGGCGCGGCGCTGCGGCACCACGGGGGCGAGCATAGGGAGCCCGTCACAATGTCCATTCTCGCCGACAGCCTCGCCCGCGTGAAACCCTCGCCCACCATCGCCGTCACCACCCGCGCGGCGGAGTTGAAGGCCGAGGGCCGCGATATCATCGGCCTGAGCGCCGGCGAGCCCGATTTCGACACGCCGGAGAACATCCGGGAGGCCGCGAAGGCCGCGATCGACGCAGGCAAGACCCGCTACACCGCGCCCGACGGCATTCCCGAGCTCAAGCGGGCCATCTGCGACAAGTTCGCGCGCGACAACGGCCTCACCTACAGCCCCGCGCAGGTGAGCGTCGGAACGGGCGGCAAGCAGACGCTCTACAACGCGCTGATGGCGACGCTGAACCCCGGAGACGAGGTCATCGTCCCCGCGCCCTACTGGGTCAGCTATCCCGACATGGTCCTGCTGGCGGGCGGCACGCCGGTCATCGTCGAAGGCGCGCCCGAGCAGGGCTACCGGATCACGCCCGAACAGCTCGACGCCGCGATCACACCGAACACCAAGTGGTTCATCTTCAACTCCCCCTCCAACCCCTCGGGTGCCGGCTACTCGCGCGCGCAGCTGAAGGGCCTGACCGACGTGCTGTCGCGTCACGACCACGTCTGGACCATGTCCGACGACATGTACGAGCACATCGCCTTCGACGGGTTCGAGTTCTGCACACCGGCGCAAGTCGAGCCGCGCCTCTACGACCGGACGCTCACCTGCAACGGCGTGTCCAAGGCCTATGCCATGACCGGCTGGCGCATCGGCTATGCCGCGGGACCCGAGCCGCTGATCGCCGCCATGCGCAAGGTGCAGAGCCAGTCGACCTCCAACCCCTGCTCGGTCAGCCAGTGGGCCGCGGTCGAGGCATTGAACGGCCCGCAGGACTACATCGCGGAGAGCCGCGCCGCATTCCAGCGCCGCCGCGACCTGGTGGTGGAAATGCTGAACGCCTGTGACGGCATCACCTGCCCGGTGCCGGACGGCGCCTTCTACGTCTACCCCACGATCCACGGTTGCATCGGAAAGCGAAGCCCGTCGGGCAAGATCTTGGAAACGGACGAGGATTTCGCAAGCGAACTGCTCGATTCCGAAGGGGTCGCTGTCGTGTTCGGCGCGGCCTTCGGCCTCTCCCCCGCCTTCCGCGTCAGCTACGCCGCCGCCGACGATACCCTGCGCGAGGCCTGCACACGGATCGCCCGCTTCTGCGAGAGCCTTACATGACCGTCCCCGCGTTGCATTTCCGCCCGCGCGACAACGGCGCGATGGTGTTCCGGGTCGAGACGGAAAACCGCCAGCAGCGCCTCGAACTTCGCCAGCTCGCGACGCTCAACATCCGCTCGGGCGAGATCAAGCCGCAAGGCCAGCAGCAGCCAAGCGAGGACGAACTCGCCGCCATGCGCGACTGGATCGAGACCCGGCGCGCGCAACTCGCCGCGCGCGACGAGGACGAGATGGCGCGCCTCGTCGACGCGCTCGGGGCCGCGGCGCAATGGATGCAGGCCCGCGCTTCGGACGAGCAGGTCGCCACCCATGCCGATCCCTTGCTGATGGCCATGCACGACCTGCGCGCGATGATCCTGCGCCGCCAGATCGACGCGGCGGGCGACTGAGCCTTCGGATTCGCGCGAAATATTCCCGTCGGAGGCGCCGGGTTCTCTAAAGCCCCCCGACCCGCTCGATGAAGCGCACGATCTCGTCCACGCCGTCGCCCGCCTTGACGTTGGTGAAGACGGTGGGCCGCGCGCCGCGCTGCGCCTTGGCGTCGCGCTCCATCACTTCCAGCGACGCGCCGACATGGGGGGCGAGGTCGATCTTGTTGATGACCAGCAAGTCCGCCCGCGTGATCCCCGGCCCGCCCTTGCGCGGCACCTTGTCGCCGCCGCACACGTCGATGACGTAGAGCGTGATGTCCGCGAGCTCCGGCGAGAAGGTAGCCGAGAGGTTGTCGCCCCCGCTCTCGATCAGCACCAGTTCGAGGTCGGGAAACTTCTCGACCATCGCATCGATGGCGTTGAGGTTGATCGAGCAATCCTCGCGGATCGCGGTATGCGGGCAGCCGCCCGTCTCCACCCCCATGATCCGCTCCAGCGGCAGGGCCTGCGCGCGCATCAGGAACTCCGCATCCTCGCGCGTGTAGATGTCGTTTGTGATGGCCGCGACCGAATAGCGCTGCGCCATCGCCTTGCAAAGCTGCTCCATCAGGGCGGTCTTGCCCGCGCCCACGGGGCCGCCAAGGCCGACGCGGAGGGGTCCATTACAGCTCATGTGAGTCTCCGTTCCATTTTTCCGGTCCGTTCAGGACCGGAACATCCTCGAATATTGCGTTTCGTGGTGCAGCGAAGCCATGTCCGCGCGGATCGTGCAGGTGCCGACCTCGTCGAGGCTCGCCGCCAGCGCGGCGCTCGCGATCTCGGCGCAGAGCGGATGAAGGGCGCTCGCCACCGCCTGACCGTCGGTCTGGCCCAGCGGCACCGCCCGTATGGCGGCGCTGACGAGGTTGGCGACCATCGCCTGCAGGTAGAGGGTCAGGGCGAGGTCGCCTGCGATCCCCTCCCGCGCGGCGGCGCGGGCGAAGACGATCGGATAGGCCGCGGGCTCCAGCCCCACGGCGCGGGCGAAACTGGTGCCCTGGTCCATCGTCTCGGCATGCCGCTCCCGCGACGGGGCGAGTGCTGCGGCAAGCTCCGCCGCCGTGCACCAGTCCTCGGGCTTGCGCAGCACGGCGGCCGCCAGCACCGCATCCGACCGGCCACCGCCGTGGCGCAGCACGCCCTCCAGCCAGGCCTGCAACTGCAGGGCAGTCCCGACCTCCCCGTCGTCGATCAGCCGGTCGAGCCCGTGCGACCAGGCGAACGCGCCGGTCGGAAAGCCGGGGCTGAGCCACTGATGCAGAAGCTGCACTTCCCTCATTCGCGCGCCGCCAACCGGTCGATGCGGCCCATCCGCAGCATGTGCACCTCGCGCGCCAGCCGCAGCGTGGGCTTCACCGCGAAGAGGATCGAGCCTATCAGGAACAGCCAGGTGCCGGGCCTCTGCCAGGCGTCGGAGAAGAACATGACCGAGCCGATGATGAAGCACAGAGCCGCGCCGAAATCGACGCAGGTATGCGCGATCTCGTAGGCGGCGTAGACCCGCGCGTGATCGGGCGAGCGGTCACGGTTGCCGGGGTGGAACAGGCCCATCTCAATGCTCGTGACTATGCGTCCGCCCCTGCCCGTAGGCCCCGCCCTCGGGCGTGAACGGCCCGTCGCGGAAGGTCACGGCGCAGCCCAGATGCTCGAGCATATGCGCGATCACCTTGTCCGCGCGCAGCACCAGCCGGTCGGACAGGATCTGGCAGGTCAGGTGCCGGTTGCCGACATGCCAGGCGACGCGCGGCAGGTTGGCGGGATCGTCCGGCACCGCCTCCATCAACGGCTCGTCCGCCGCCTCGATGCGGATCAGCCGCCCGTCGTCGAGCACCAGGCTGTCGCCGGGCCGCATGTCCGTCGCCTCCTTCAGATCCAGCAGGAAGGAGAGTCCGTTATCGGAACACATCGACATCCGCCGCCGGTAGCGATCGTCATAGGCGAGCGTCAGCGTATCGGCGGGGGTGTCGTGGGAATGGGTGAGGTGGGTGGCGCGCAGCGGGCCGGTTGCGGCTTGCGTCCCCTCTCCCGACTGCGGGGGAGGGACAGGGAGGGGGCGGTCGGTCTCGCTCATGATCGTCTCCATCACGCCGTCGACGTTGTCGAGGACTTGGTTGTTCCAGAACCGCAGGACGCGCAAGCCTTGAGCGAAGAGAAACGCAGACTTGCTCGCATCAGCTGCCGCATCGTGTTGCCCGCCATCCACCTCCACCACGAGTGCTGTCTGCTTGCACAGAAAATCGACGACGAAAGGGCCGATGGGCACCTGCCTGCGCCATTTCAATCCCGTCTGTCCCGCGCGCAGGCGGGACCAGAGCAGTTTTTCAGCTTCCGTCATGTTTCGGCGCAAGTCACGCGCGCGGGCGGTCATGTGTTTCGACGCCCCCACCCTAACCCTCCCCCGCACGCGGGAGAGGGAACGCGCGTCGCTTCCATCTGCGTGCAGACATCGGCCGATATCGCCCCCTCTCCCGCTTGCGGGAGAGGGTCGGGGTGAGGGCGCTTGCAATCAAAACATGAAATACCGCTGCGCCATCGGCAGTACCTCCGCCGGTTCGCAAGTCAGCAACTCGCCATCCGCGCGGACCTCGTAGGTCTCTGGGTTCACCTCGATCTCGGGGCAGTAATCATTGAGCACCATCGAGCGTTTGCCGATGCCGCCGCGCACGTTCTCGACCGCCACGGTCTGCTTGCCGAGGCCGAGCGCGGAGACGTCAGCGGCACCGCTCACGAAGTGGACCGAGGAGGCTTTCTGCGTCCCGCCGAACGATCCGAACATCGGCCGCGTATAGACCGGCTGCGGCGTCGGGATGCTCGCGTTCGGGTCGCCCATCTGCGCGACCGCGATGGAGCCGCCGACCAGCACCATCTCGGGCTTCACGCCGAAGAAGGCGGGGCTCCACAGCGCGAGATCCGCGCGCTTGCCGACCTCGACCGAGCCGATATGCCCGCTCACCCCATGCGCGATCGCCGGGTTGATCGTGTATTTCGCGATGTAGCGGCGCACGCGCAGGTTGTCGTTGTCGCCCGTCTCCTCCGCCAGCCGTCCGCGCTGCTTCTTCATCTTGTCCGCCGTCTGCCAGGTGCGGATCAGCACCTCGCCCACCCGGCCCATCGCCTGGCTGTCGGACGCAATGATCGAAAACGCGCCCATGTCGTGCAGGATATCCTCGGCCGCGATGGTCTCTCGCCGGATGCGGCTCTCGGCGAAGGCGACATCCTCGGGGATCGACTTGTCGAGGTGGTGGCAGACCATCAGCATGTCGAGATGCTCTTCGAGCGTGTTGACCGTGTAGGGCCGCGTCGGGTTGGTCGAGGACGGGATGACATGGTCGAGACCGCAGACCTTGATGATGTCGGGCGCGTGCCCGCCGCCGGCCCCTTCGGTGTGGAAGGCATGGATCGTCCGGCCCTTCATGGCGGCGACGGTATTTTCGACGAAGCCGCTCTCGTTGAGCGTGTCGGTGTGGATCATCACCTGCACGTCCATGTCGTCCGCCACGCTCAGGCAGGTGTCGATGGCCTGCGGGGTGGTGCCCCAGTCCTCGTGCAGCTTCATCGCGCAGGCCCCGGCCTTGACCATCTCGACCAATGCGTCTGGGCGGGAGGCATTGCCCTTGCAGCTCAGCCCGAAATTCATCGGGAAGGCGTCGAGCGATTGCAGCATCCGCCCGATATGCCAGGGTCCCGGGGTGCAGGTCGTGGCGAGCGTGCCGTGCGCAGGACCGGTGCCGCCGCCGAGCATGGTGGTCACACCCGAATGCAACGCATCCTCGATCTGCTGCGGGCAGATGAAGTGGATATGCGCGTCCATCGCGCCGGCGGTCAGGATGCGCCCCTCGCCTGCGATGATCTCGGTCCCCGGACCGATGACGATGTCGACGCCCGATTGCGTGTCGGGATTGCCCGCCTTGCCGATGGCCGAGATGCGGCCGTCGCGCAGCGCCACGTCGGCCTTGTAGATGCCGGTATGGTCCACGATCAGCGCGTTGGTGATGACCGTGTCGGCGGAGCCTTCGGCCCGGGTGGCCTGGCTCTGCCCCATGCCGTCGCGGATGACCTTGCCGCCGCCGAACTTCACCTCCTCGCCATAGGTGGTGAGGTCCCGCTCGACCTCGATGATCAGGTCCGTATCGGCCAGTCGCACCCGGTCGCCGGTGGTGGGGCCGTACATGTCCGCATAGGCGGCGCGGGAGATGGTCGCTGGCATGGTGTCTTCCTCAGGTCAGGCCGAGCAGGCGGCGGCGGGCGATGTCGCGGCGGCGGTACATGCGACGGGCGGCGAGCGTGGTGGGCCAGGTCATCGCGCCCGCATCGATCTCGACATGGTCGGTCTGGCGGCAGCCCTCGCCCTCCGGCACCACGGTCAGGGTGTGGCGCCAGCTCTTGACGCCTGCCCCGGATTCGAGGCTGACGAAGCGGCGGGCGGCGTCGTCGACCTCCAGCATCTCGACCCTGTAGGGCTGCCAGGGCAGGAGTCCGAAAGGCGAGACCTCGAACTCGATCACATCTCCTTCGGTCAGCCCCGCCGTGTCCGGCAATCCGCGATACTTGACCGAACCTGCGCTCATCTGGATCAGCGCGTCGAAATCCTTGGCGAGCGCCCAGACGGCATCCGCGCTGGCGTCATATTGGTGTTCGATATGGACGATGCCCGCCATCACAAATCCCCCATCACCTTGCCATTGAAGCCGATGACGCGCCGCGCCCCGCCGAAAGGAATCAGTCGCACGTCGCGGCTCTGCCCCGGCTCGAAGCGGACGGCGGTGCCAGCCGCGATGTCGAGCCGTTGGCCACGCGCCGCATCCCGATCGAAGTCGAGCGCCGGGTTGGTCTCGGCGAAATGATAGTGGCTGCCCACCTGTACCGGCCGGTCGCCGGTATTGGCCACAGTCAGCACCGTCACCTCGGCACCCGCGTTCAGCTCGATCTCGCCCGAGGCGGGCATGACCTCGCCGGGGATCATCGCCGCGCCCACAGGTAGAGCGCCCCGAGCGCCAGCACCGCCAGCGCGCCGAGCGCGAAGCCCTCGTAGCCATGCGGATGCAGGTGCGCGCCGTCATGTGCAAGTGCCGCACCCGGAACGATTGCTGCGAGGATTGCCAGTTTCTTCATGGCCTTGGCCTTTCATCTTCCAGTAAAATACGCCTAGCGGATCGGGTGATGCACCGTGACGAGCTTGGTTCCATCGGGAAACGTCGCCTCGACCTGCACGTCGTGGATCATCTCGGGCACGCCCTCCATGCACATCTCGCGCGTCACCACGCCCGCGCCCGCCTGCATCAGGTCGGCGACCGAGCGTCCGTCGCGCGCGCCTTCCACAACGAAATCGGTGATCAGCGCGATCGCCTCGGGATGGTTGAGCTTCACCCCCCGCTCCAGCCGCCCGCGCGCGACCATCGCGGCAAGGCTGATCAGAAGCTTGTCCTTCTCTCTCGGCGTCAGGTTCATCGCGTCCCCTTACATCGTCCAGACCCGCGGCAGCGCATGGCCGCGCAGCCGCGTCAGAATTTCCATCAAGGCGGCCTTCAGCGGGCGGTGATCGCCCGCATGCAGCCGCAGCACCAATTGCCCATTCCAGGCGGAACTGCCGACGGTCACGCCCTCGGGCGCGAGGCGGCGCATCTCCTCCAACCGGTCCATCGCGCCGGGCGCGGACAGGATGATCGTGGCGAAGGCGCGGATGCCGCCGAGCGTGGCCGACCCGTCGAGCGCGCCCGACAGGGGCCCGCTCAACCGCAGCGCCTCGGCCTGCACCAGCTTTCCGTCCCGGCGAATGCGCCAGCTATCGGTGAAATGCGCGGCCCGCAGCCGCTCTCCCATCGCGGCGCGGCCCAGCACGATGGCCTCTGCCCCGAGGAACGTCGCGTCGCCCGCGAGCTCGACCTCGATACGGCGGTCCACCGCGCAGCCGTCGAAGAGGATCGTCTCCATCGGCACCCAGTCGAGCCGCGCGCCCTCCGCCACCTCCAGCCGGGTCAGGATCGTGCCCCGCCCGCCGCTCGCGCGGTAGAGCCGTTCGGCCGCCTGCGTGGTCCCGGTGACATGCCCCGCCTTCGTGCCCAGCCGCCATTCGAACCGGTCGCCGCCCGTCACGCCGCCGCTGGTGTTGACGAAGACCACTTCCGGCCCGACGCCATAGGAGCGCGGCAGCATGACCTTGCCCGACCCCTGCTGGCGCAGATCGGTCAGGAAACCGTCGGACCCGTAACGCGCCATCGCATGTCCGCGCGCCCTCTGGTGCGCGGGTTGCAAGTCGGAGCTGTCCTCTATCGCGTGCTGCATTGCGAAAGCCTATGACGCAGATGCGGCATCGCGCAACGCCTATTGCGCCGCGATCTCGCCAAGCACGGCGGTGCGATAGGCGGTTGGGCTCTGCCCCACCCGTTCGCGGAACGCGCGGTTGAACGGCGCCAGCGAGTTGTAGCCTAGCGCGAAGGCATGGCTGACGATCTGCGCGCGCGCCTGCGCGGGATCGGCCAGCCGCCGCTTCGCCTCCTCAATCCGGTGGTCGTTGAGGAAGGCGGCGAAGTTCCGGTAGCCCAGGCCCTGGTTGATCAGTCGCCGCAGCCGGTGCTCCGGTATGTCGAGCCGAGCCGCGAGCGCCCCGATGGTCAGGCCCGGCTCGAAGCAGATCCCGCCCTCCACTGCCGCGCGCAGGCGCTGCATCTCGATCAGGTCGGCGGGCGGGACGGTGCGCGGCGCGACATGCTCCTCGGGCGCGGGGCTGTGGATCAGATCGTCATCCATCCGCAGCATCCACGTCCCGAAGAAGACGGCGAGCCCGGTGATCTTCAGCGTGTCGAGCAGATAGACCAGTGCCGCCCCCGGCGGCGTCAGCCATCCCGTGACGATCGAGCTGATGATCATCAGCGGCACGACGACGGCCAATGCCATGCGGAACCGGCGCCGGATGTCCACGAGGTCCCCCTCCCGGTCGCGCAGTGCCAGCGACATCACATGGACCATCAGCGCCATCGTGATGAGCCCGCAGCAGATTTCCGAGATCGGCGACAGCAGGCTCGTCACGATGGCCACCCCCGGCAGTAGGTGCACGGGCCGCATCTCGAACCCTTCGTCGAACATCGCCATGACCAGGATCCAGAACGCCACGCTGTCGAGCCGTCCGAGCACCATCAACGCGGACCAGCCCGGTATCAACGTGGCGAAGGCGGGATTGTGGCCCGCGATCGCATGCATCGCCCCCAGGATACAGAACGCGAAGCCCGCGATCTCCATGCAGCGGCTGCGGCCCATGCGCACGAATTGAAGCCCGAGCAGCAGCAGGATACCCGCCCCGATGCCGCGCAGGATCAGCTCCAGAATAACCGCCTCGTCCATCGTCCCGCTCTCCCGCGCCGGCATGCATGCGGGACGGCCCGCGTCCCGTTCCCCAAATGGGAAATCCGGCGCGCCGCGTCCAGACGGTCCATGCCCCGACACGACGCGAAAACCGATCCATTTCGAAAAAGACCGCTCGTTTCCGAACGGATCGCCGCGCGTTTCGATCCTGCATGGCACCGAACGGGCCCGGTCTCGATATCCGGCTCATCGCAACCGATCTCTCGAAAGGAGACCCCGATGACCCGCCTTCTCGCCGCCTTCGCCCTCGTCCTCACCGCCGCCGCGTGCACGGGTACCGACCGCATGGCCTTCGCCGCCGACGACACGCCCGCCAACGTCCGCACGATCAGCCCCGCGATCGTCTCGCCGAGCCATTATTGAGCGCCACCCGTCACGGGCCCGCTTGACGATGGCGGGCCCCTGGCGTAGCTCTGCCCCTACTGGAACGCGGGTGTAGCTCAGTTGGTAGAGCATCAGCTTCCCAAGCTGAGGGTCGCCGGTTCGAGCCCGGTCGCCCGCTCCAGTCCTTTCACTTCCTCTCAATATCCCCGCCGGAGGCTCCCGTCCCCGGCCACCCGTCACATCCGGTGCCAGAGGCTCTCGGGCACCCGCTCCATCGCCCAGGCGACGAGACGCCAGCGGCGTGTGACGACGACCCGGCTGCGCCGGGCCTTCACCCCCGCCATGATCTGCCGCACCGCCTTGTCGACCGGCTGCAGCCAGAACACCTTGCCCTGCACGATGGCCGTGTCGACGAAACCCGGCTGCACATCCGTCACCGCGATGTCGAGCCCGCGCCGCGCCGCCCATTTGCGCAGCCCCTCGGCGTAGCGTGCCTGGTAGGCCTTCGACGCGTTGTAGGCCGGGGCCGCCCGGTCGCCGCGCCGCGAGGCGATGGACGAAATGATGACGAGGTGCCCCTGCCCTTGCCCGGCGAAATACCGCATCGCGGCCAGCGCCATATGCGTGAAGCCCGTGACGTTGACGTCCAGCGTCTCCAGCTCCGGCCCCGTCTCCAGATCCTTGTTGAACTTGCCGATGCCCGAGGACAGCACGATCATGTCCGCGCCGCCCATGCGCTCGATGAGCGTCGCAAGGGTCGCCTCCGCCGACAGCGGATCGGTCACGTCCATGGCCGCCGTCTCCACCTTGCCCGGATGCGCCCCGGCAAGCGCGTCGAGCCGGTCCACCCGGCGCCCCGTCACGCCGACTTGCCAGCCTTCGTCCAGCATCTGCCGCGCCATCTCCTCGCCGATGCCGCTGGTCGCTCCGATGATGATCGCGCGCATGTGCCGTCCCTCCCCAAGGTTTCGTGAAGTGAAACTGTCTGGCATCGCACGAGCGCGCAAGCTAGGTCTGGTCCGACCGCACGTCAGGAGGCCCGCCTTGAACACCCATGTCGCCGATCCGCGCCCGCTCGCGAAGTTCTCCGATCCGGACATCACCGCGAAGGGAGAGACGCGCGCCTCGGTGCCGTTGATGAAGGCGGAGACGCTTTGGTTCAACACGGGCACGCTGTGCAACATCGAATGCGTGAACTGCTACATCGAGTCGAGCCCCACCAACGACCGGCTGGAATACATCACCGCCGACGAGGTGAGCGACTATCTCGACCAGATCGCCGCGCGTGGCTGGCCGGTGCGCGAGATCGGCTTCACCGGGGGCGAGCCCTTCATGAACCCGCAGATGATCGAGATGACGCGCCGCTGCCTCGATGCGGGCTTCGAGGTTCTGATCCTGACGAACGCGATGCGCCCGATGATGCGGCCCAAGATGAAGGACGGCCTGCGCGCGTTACGCGACGCCTATCCGGGCAAGCTGACGCTGCGCATCTCGCTCGACCACTTCCTTGCCGAGAAGCATGACGAAGAACGCGGTCGCGGATCGTGGGAGATCACGCTGAAGGGGATGCGCTGGCTGCGCGACGAAGGCTTCGCGATGGCCGTCGCGGGCCGCACGCTCTGGGGCGACAGCGATGCCGAGAGCCGCGCGGGCTACGCCGCACTGTTCGAGGCGGAGGGCTTCGACATCGACGCCACCAACCCGGCGGTCACGGTGCTGTTCCCCGAAATGGACGAGACCGTCGAGGTGCCCGAGATCACCACCGCCTGCTGGGGCATCCTCGGCAAATCCCCGCGCGAGGTCATGTGTTCCTCGTCGCGCATGGTGGTGAAGCGCAAGGGCGCCGACAGCCCCGCCGTGCTCGCCTGCACCCTGCTGCCCTACAGCCCGGAATTCGAGATGGGCACGACGCTGGAGGCGGCGGAGGCTCCTGTGAAGCTCAACCACCCCCACTGTGCCAAGTTCTGCGTGCTGGGCGGCGCCAGCTGCTCGGGCTGACGCGCGCCTCATCGATCGCGAAACGCGCAGGCTGAGGCCCTCACGGGGTTTCCCCCCGCATCGCTGCGGATGGGAGGACTGGAAACGAGGACTTCCGGGGCCGAGACGCATCCCAGTAAATTCGGGCGGTAAGCCGAACGCGCGGACTTTTCAATCGCCGCGATCCTTGGACGGGCCGCGAGCAATATGCCGGCCCCGTCGGCAAGCCGGTCCCGATCAATGACGGGCCGGTCCCGCATTTCGGCCCTTTCCATCCCGCCACCCGCCTGCGACGCTGCGCGCATGCCCGGACAGCCGACATCTCCCGCCACGCTTCCCCCGTCCGTCAGACCTGCCCATGACCGGCTGCTGGCTTGGGGGGCGGTCGCGATCACTCTGGTGATCTGGGCGAGCTTCCTCGTCGTCACGCGCGCCGCCGCGCGGGCGGAGCTGAGCCCCGCCGATGTGGGCCTGTTGCGCTTCGCGCCCGCGGCGCTGCTTTTCGCGCCGGTCTGGCTGCGTCGCTCGCCGCTGCCGCCCGGTGCGCGCCCGGTCGAGATCGTGACCATCGCCCTGACCGGCGGCTTCGCCTTCGTCGGGCTGCTCAGCTGGGGGCTGCAATATGCCCCGGTCGCCGATAGCGGCGTCTTCGCGCCCTCGATGCTGCCGCTCTACGTCGCCCTCCTCTCCTTCCTGCTGCTGGGGGAGCGGTTCGGCCCCCTGCGGCTCGCGGGCTTCGCGCTGATCCTCGCGGGGGCCGTCGGCATCGGCGGGTGGGAGGCACTGTCGGGCGCCGCGTCCGGGACCTGGCGCGGGCATCTGCTGATCTCGGTCGCCGCGTTCCTCTGGGCCTGCTACACGGTCGCCTACCGCCGCTCCTCCATCGCGCCGGTCGATGCGGCGGCGATGATCTGCTTCTGGTCGGCGCTGGGTTTCATCGCCCTCGCCTTCGTCGTGCCGCTGCGCCTCCCGCAGGCGGCCCTTTCGGTGATCGCGCTGCAGATCGTCATGCAGGGCGTCCTGTCGGGCTTCGTCTCGACCATCACCTACGGATATGCCCTCAGCCGCATCGCACCCAGCAAGGTCGCCGCCTGCGCGGCCCTCGTCCCGGTCATGGCGGCGCTGGGCGGATGGGTATTCCTGGGCGAGCCGATCGGACTGGTGAAGTCCCTCGGCATCGCCGTCGTGGCGCTGGGCGTGCTGCTGGCTTCGGGCGCGATCCGCGACTGAGGACGACGACGGCCTACCGCGCGGCCAGTTCCTCGGACAGCAGCGCGCGGACCGCGTCCATGTCCACGCCCCGCGCGACGAAGGCCTCGCCGATTCCGCGCGCGAGGATGAAGGCGATGCGCCCGTCCGTGACCTTCTTGTCCTGCCCCATCAGCGCGATCAGCCCGTCGGCGTCCGGCAGATCGCCGGGAATGTCGGCCAGCGTCGTGCGCAGCCCCATCTCGCGGCAATGGGCGGCGACACGCCCCGGCAGCTCCTGCCCGCACAAGCCAAGCCGTGCCGACAGCTGGAACGCGAGCACGCAGCCGATCGCCACGCCCTCGCCATGCAGCAGACGGTCGGAATAGCCCGTCGCCGCCTCCAGCGCATGTCCGAAGGTGTGGCCGAGATTGAGCAGGGCGCGGTCGCCGCGCTCGGTCTCGTCGCGGGCCACGATCTCCGCCTTCATCTCGCAGGACCGGCGCACGGCGCGCGCGCGGGCCGCGACATCGCCTGCCGCCATCGCGGGCGCGGCACCTTCGAGCCAGTGGAAGAAGGCCGCGTCGCCGAGCAGTCCGTACTTCAACACCTCCCCGTAACCGGCGAGGAAATCACGCGCTTCCAGCGCGTCGAGCAGGTCCATGTCGGCCAGAACCAGCCGCGGCTGGTGAAAGGCCCCGATCAGGTTCTTGCCCTGCGGCGAGTTGATCCCGGTCTTGCCGCCGACCGCGCTGTCGACCTGGGCGAGCAAGGTGGTGGGCACCTGCACGAAGCCCACTCCGCGTCGCAGGATCGCGGCGGCGAAGCCGACCAGGTCCCCGATCACCCCGCCACCGAAGGCTACGACCAGATCGTCGCGTTCGACCTTCCGGGCGATCAGCCATTCGACCACCTCGCCCAGCGTCTGCCAGTTCTTCGTCGCCTCCCCCGGCGGCAGGATAAGCGCCTCGACCTCGAATCCCGCCGTCTCCAGCCCCGCGCGCAACGCCGCGAGATGCAGGGCCGCCACGCGTTCTTCCGTGACGACCGCCAGCCTGCGCCGGTCGGACAGGGCCGCGATGCGGCTGCCCGCCTCCGCCAGCAGGCCCGATCCGATGACGATCTCGTAGCTGCGGGCGCCGAGCCCCACTTCGACGGTTTCGCGAACAGCGCTCATCCGTGCGGTTCCCCTTCGCTCAGGGCCGCCAGGATCCGGTCGACCATCGTTTCCTGCCCGACCCCGCTCTCGGATCGAACCTGTCTGTCGGCCTTGGCATAGACCGGGTAGCGCGCGGCGGCGAGATCGGTCAGCACGGCGCGCGTGTCGCGGCCCTCCAGCAGCGGACGCCCCGGCTTGCCGTCGACGCGGGCGACGAGCGTGTCGACCGCCGCCTCCAGCCAGACAGAGATGGCCCCCTTGCCGATCGCCTCGCGGGTCTGCGCATTCATCCACGCGCCCCCGCCCGTGGCGATGACCATCGGCGGGCCGGAAAGCAGCCGCGCGATGACCCGGCGCTCCCCGTCGCGGAAGGCCTCCTCGCCCAGCGTGGCGAAGATGTCGGGGATCGACTGGCCCGCCGCGGCCTCGATCTCGGCATCCGAGTCGACGAAATTCCGCCCCATCCGGGCGGCCAGGCGCTTGCCGACCGAGGTCTTGCCAGCGCCCATCAGGCCGATCAGCACGACCGAGCGGCCCGGTACGGGATCGTTCTGCGCCTTATCGACCATCCTCGCCCCCCGCCGTGCCGGTCCCATGCTGGACCCTCGTGCGCGCTCACGTTAGCATCTGGCAAAAATGGGGGCGCCGGGCAAGACGCGATCACAAGCGACCGGCCAATCGAGCAAGGCATAGGCGTAATTCATGGGCAAGTTTCTGTTCTATCTCTTCATCCTGATCCTGCTGATCCTGGCGGGCTTCGCGGTCTATTCCGTGTTGATGCCGCCCGCGGCTCCCACCGCGCCCGTCGAGGTCGAGATCGACCTTCCCGACGGTCGGTGATCGCGATGCGCGGTGCCCTCCTGACCCTAGCCTTGGGACTGTCGCTCTCGGGTGCGGGCTGGTCGCAGACCGGGATCGAGCGGCAGGACCTGCCGCGCATGGCGGACCAGTCGCTCGGCCTGCTCGCTCCGCGTACCACGCGCCTGCCCGCCGACCTGTGGCGCGGGGCCGAGACCGGAACGCTCGTCGAGGGGATCGAGAAGATCCGTGGCACCGGCACGCCGAGCGCCCGCATCCTGTTCGAGCGGTTGATGCTGGCCGAGGCGCAGGCCCCCGAGGAAGGCTCCGGCGATCTGCTCGCCGCGCGCATCGACGCGCTGCTGCGGCTCGGCAGCCTCGATGCGGCGGAGGCGATGTTGCAGACCGCGCCGACCGATCTGCCCGACCCGGACGTCGCGCGCCTGGCGCTGGACGTGGCGGCGCTGACCAACCGCTCCGGTCCGGCCTGCGCCCGGATCCGCGACAATCCCGAGCTTGCCCCCTCGCTGGCCCACCGGATCTGGTGCGACGCGCGGCACGGCCGCTGGATGGTCGCCATGCTGACGCTGGAGGCCGGCGGCGCGCTCGAGCAGTTCGAGCCGAATCGCTTCGACCACCTGCTGTGGTTCCTCGACAGCGAGATGTTCGAGCCGACGACCGAACTGCCCTTCCCCGAGCCGATGACGACGCTCGACTTCGCCTTGCGCGAAAGCACCGGGCAGGCGCGGCCCGCGGGACCCCTGCCCCTCGCCTGGCTCGACGCGGATCTCAGTGGCACCCGCACTTTGCGCGCCCGGATGGAGGCGGCGGAGGCGCTGACCCGCGGCGGGACCCTGCCGCCATCCGTCCTCTTCGCCGCCTACCGCGCGGGGGAGCCCGCGGCCTCGGGCGGCATCTGGGGCCGGGCGGACGCGGTCCAGTCGCTCGACGCGGCCCTGGTCGGCGGCGATCTCTACGAGGTGGTGGACGCGGTCCACGCCCTGGATGCCGAGCTCGCGCCACTGGGCCTGCGGGCCGCCGCGGCCCGTGAATACGGCGCGCGCCTCGGCGCGATCCCCGTCGGCGAGGCGGACGACCTGATGGCGCGCTGGCTGCTGCTCGACAACCGCTCCGCCGCCGCGCGTGCCTGGATGCCCGATCCGGCACCCATGACCGACCTCGTCGCCCTTGCCATCCAGACCCGTCCGGCGGTTCCGGTGGAGAATCGCCGCTTCATGCGCGACGGCGACTGGCGGGCGCGGGCGATCCACGATGCCTTCATCGACCCCGCCGACGCGCCCTTCGAGGACGGGACCGCAGGCCTCGCCCTGCTCGAGGCCCTGGCCGTGCTCGATGCCGGAACGACGGTCGAGGCGGACGACCTGCGCCGCGCCCTCGTCACCCTGCGCCGCGCGGGGCAGGAACGGCTCGCCCGCGCCATCGCCGTCGAGACGATGTTCCTCGGCGATGTCTGACACGACCGGCACGGCCGAGAGCTGGCTGCGCGCCTTTCTCGACACCATCCGGGCCGAGCAGGACGCCGCGACCAACACGCTCGCCGCCTATACCCGCGACATCCGCCTGTTCATGGATTTCATGGCCCCGCGCGGCCCGGTCGAGACCGCGACCCGCGCCGATATCGAAGCCTTTCTCGCCGGGCTGGAGGCGGAGGGCATGGCGACCGCCACCCGCGCGCGCCGCCTCTCCGCCCTACGTCAGTTCTACCGCTTCGCCTTCGTTGAGGGCTATCGCACCGACGATCCCGCAGCCCTGATCCGGGGGCCCGCGAAAGGCCGCACTCTGCCCGCCACGCTCGACATCGCCGAGGTCGACGCCCTGCTGGACGCCGCCCGCCTGCATGGCCGGACCGAGGCCGACCGCGCGCGCAACACCTGCCTCGTCGAGATGCTCTATGCCACCGGCCTGCGCGTGACCGAGCTCGTCAGCCTGCCCGTCGCCGCCGCACGCGGCCGCCCGCGCATGATCCTGGTGCGCGGCAAGGGCGGACGCGACCGCATGGTTCCCCTTTCGGACGAGGCACATGACGCCCTCACCGAATGGCTGACCCTCCGCGACGCCGCAGAGGAGGCCCGCCCCCGCGGCACGCCGCCCTCCCGATTCCTGTTCCCCTCGCGCGGGAAGTCGGGCCACCTGACCCGCGTCCGCTTCTTCCAGACGCTCAAGGAGATCGCCGCCGCCGCCGGGATCGACCCGGCCCGCGTCAGCCCGCACAAGCTGCGCCACGCCTTCGCCACCCACCTGCTGCAAGGCGGCGCGGACCTGCGCGCCATCCAGATGCTCCTGGGCCATGCCGACATCTCGACCACCGAGATCTACACGCACGTGCTCGACGAACGGCTCCGCGATCTGGTGCTGCAAAAACACCCCTTGGCCGACTGACCTTGCGTCGCGGGGATTGAACGACGTTCATAAATTGATTACCTGTTTTGAACAACGTTCAGGGAGATCGCTCATGCGACGTTTCGCCATTCTCACCACACTGGCAGTTCTGGCTGGATGCAGTACCGCGCAATACAGTTCCGGTCAGGAGTTCCTCGCCCGCAATCCCGTGCCGCCCCCCGTTCACGGTGGAGGGCAACTCCGACGGAGAGCGGATCACCTATGCCGCCGGGGTCGAACCGACGCTGCAACTGCCCGCTCGCATCGGCATCGCCCGCATCGCCAACGGCCGCCTGACCACACCCACCGCAGCCGAAGCTGCGCTGTGGCAGGATCTCGCGGACGATAACCCATCGAAGATCCGCCAAGCCGTCTTCATCAGCCCGCTGCTGGCCGAATTCACCGCATCTTCCGCGCGCGCGGAGGTGCCCGGCGGCAGCGGCGACGTCGTCGAGACCATCCGCCTGGGCTCCGCCCGGCAGCATGTCGACGCGGTCCTCATCTACGAGATCGCGGCCCGATCGGCCCGCGACATCAATGCCCTCTCCGTCTTCGACATCACCATCATCGGCGCGGCCATCCTTCCGTCCCGCAGCGTCGAGGCCGTGGGCACGGCGAATGCCCTGTTGCTCGACACCGTCAGCGGTTACCCCTACGGCACCGCCACGGCCAGCACCGAGCTGAGCGATATCTCGACGGGCTTCGGCACCGGCGCGCGGGCCGAGACGCTGCGCCGCTAGGTTTCGGAACAGGTGGCGGCCGCCCTCATGCCCGAGGTGGAGGAGATGTTCGACCAGCTCGCGGCCCTGATCGCGCGGGCGAACTGAGCGTCACTCGGCCTCAACGAAGGTAAATGTCGGACCCCGCCCCGCGAAGCGGGTGATGCTGATCCCGTCTTCGGTGAAGGCGATCACCTGGCATTCGTAGGGGCGCGGCTCGCCGTCGAAGACACCCTCGCGGCACATCATGCCCCGCTCGTCGTCCCAGACCCACTCCGCATTCAGGATCCGGCCCGCCCAATCGGCCCGCAGCGTGCCGTCCGAGAAGATCTCGACCTGCCCCCCGTCCGCCAGCCACAGCCGGTCGAGCGCATGGGCGCGAAACACCTCCTCCGACGTGATCGGACCGGGCGCCTGGGCGAGGGCTGCGTGCGTCAGGCACATCGTCGCAAGAAGCCACCTCATCCTTGCACCCGCGCCACGGGCCGCCCGTCCGAGCCGAGAAACGGATTGCGCCGATGCGCCCCGCGCCGCCGTGCCTTCCACACGATCAGCATGAACCGGCCCAGGACGGCGGGCCAGCCGCGCCCCAGCCCGACCTGCGGCACGCGCGCCGTCGCCTCGCGCCGGAAGAACTGGCCGATGACCGGGCCGATCGGCTCCTCGGGCACGCCGACCGCACGCCGAAGGAACGCCGCCGTCGGGAAGGCCGCCGAGGGCATCGTGTTGCAGACCGGCGTGTCGCAACATGTCACGTACCAGCGCAGCGGCCCGCGCGGCGTGAAGCGGCGGCAGGCGAGGTTTTCGCCACCCGACAGCACCTCGACCTGATCGGCGGCGATCTGCGCGTAGTCCGTACCCCCGCCCTCCTCCAGCACGTCGTCGCGCCCCAACTCGCGCGCGGCACGCTGGCAGCTCTCGCAATAGCAGATCAGCCGGTTGGTCGTCTCGGGCACCACGTCATGCACCCGCGCGCGGAACGCACCGCAGGTGCAGGCAATCTCGAATTCGGCCGCCATGGGCGCCTCCTCTATCTATCGCGATCTCAAATTATCCCCGCCGGAGGCATCCGTCATCCCTGTAACTTGCCCTCAACATCTGGTCTAATGCGGGCAACGCACCACCACACTCGGGGACCTTCCTTGGCCGACGACCTGTTCAAAGACGATGCCGCGCAAAGCTACGACGCCTCCCAGATCGAGGTGCTGGAGGGGCTGGAACCGGTGCGCAAGCGTCCCGGCATGTATATCGGCGGCACCGACGAGCGGGCTCTGCACCATCTGGTGGCCGAGGTGCTCGACAACTCGATGGACGAGGCGGTCGCCGGCCACGCCACCCGCATCGAGGTGGAACTGCACGCCGACTACTCCGTCACCATCCGCGACAACGGGCGCGGCATTCCCGTCGATCCGCACCCGCGCTTTCCCGACAAGTCGGCGCTGGAGGTGATCCTGTGCACCCTGCACGCGGGCGGCAAGTTTTCGGGCAAGGCCTACCAGACCTCGGGCGGCCTGCACGGCGTCGGCATCTCGGTCGTCAACGCGCTCTCGGACCATGTCCGGGTCGAGGTCGCCCGCAACAAGGAGCTCTACGCACAGGAGTTCTCCCGCGGCCTGCCCCAGGGCCCGGTCGAGAAGGTCGGCGCCGCGCCCAACCGCCGCGGCACCACCGTCACCTTCCACCCGGATGCGGAGATCTTCGGCGCGGGCGCGCGCCTCAAGCCCGCGCGTCTGCTCAAGATGGTGCGGTCCAAAGCCTATCTCTTCGGCGGGGTCGAGATCCGGTGGAAGACTGCCGTCGCCGCCGACGGCGTGCCGGACGAGGCCACGTTCAAGTTCCCCGGCGGCCTCGCCGACTACCTCAAGGAAATCCTGCAAGGCGCCGTGACCTATGCGGAAAATCCCTTCGCGGGCAAGGTCGATTTCCAGGAACGCTTCGGCGTGCCCGGCTCGGTCGAATGGGCGATCCACTGGAGCCCGATGCGCGACGCGGCGATGTCGAGCTACTGCAACACGGTCCCCACGCCCGAGGGCGGCACCCATGTCGCGGGCTTCTGGGCAGCGCTCACCAAGGGCATCCGCGCTTACGGCGAGCTGGCGCAGAACCGCAAGGCCGCGCAGATCACCCGCGACGACGTGATGGCGGGCGCGACCGCGCTGATCTCCGTCTTCATCGCCGAGCCGGAATTCGTCGGCCAGACCAAGGACCGCCTCGCCACGACCGAGGCGCAGCGGCTGGTCGAGACGGCGATCCGCGACCGCTTCGACACCTGGCTCGCCGCCGATCCCAAGGCCGCGGGCGCCATCCTCGACTACCTCGTGCTCAAGGCCGAGGAGCGCCTGCGCCGACGGCAGGAGAAGGAGACCGCCCGCAAGTCCGCCACCAAGAAGCTGCGCCTGCCCGGCAAGCTCGTCGACTGCGCCACCAACGCGCGCGAGGGGACCGAGCTGTTCCTGGTCGAGGGCGACAGCGCGGGCGGCTCGGCCAAGATGGCCCGCAACCGCAAGACGCAGGCCCTCCTGCCCCTGCGCGGCAAGATCCTCAACGTCATGGGGGCGGCGAGCGCCAAGCTGTCGACCAATCAGGAGATCAGCGACCTGACGCAGGCGCTCGGCACCGGTCTGGGCACGAAGTTCCGCCTCGACGACCTGCGCTACGACAAGGTCATCATCATGACCGACGCGGATGTGGACGGCGCGCATATCGCGGCGCTCTTGATGACCTTCTTCTTCACCCAGATGCGCCCGCTGATCGACAACGGTCACCTCTACCTCGCCGCCCCGCCGCTCTACCGGCTCAAGCAGGGCGCGGTCAGCGTCTACGCCCGCGACGACGCGGAGAAGGAGCGCCTGCTCGCCAAGGGTCTGGGCGGCCGCGGCAAGATCGACATCTCCCGCTTCAAGGGTCTGGGGGAGATGGACGCCAAGGACCTCAAGGACACCACGATGGACCCGGCCAAGCGTACGCTGATCAAGGTGACGGTGGACGAGGACATCCCCGGAGAGACCGGCGGCCTGGTCGAACGCCTGATGGGCAAGAAGCCGGAATTGCGGTTCCAGTACATACAGGAGAATGCGCGCTTCGTGGAGGATGTGGATGTGTAGGGGGGCTTTCCATGCAGTTTGAAAACACAAATAGAAAATTGCGATTGAGTTATAGAATTACGTTGGGGATACTTTTCATTGATGTGATTTCAATTATCGTAAATGATACTGGAATTTATTGGGCTTCAAGCTCCGATAAAATAGCGGCCATTTCAGCAACGATACCAATACTCGCAATAGCCACGATATTATCTCCAATCATCTTCGTGCCTTTGATTTTTTTGGGTCTATTACCGGCTGCACCTTCATTTTATATTACAAAAAAATTATCCAACATACGACATATCAGAGTTTTTTTAAAAGCAATCGTCCATAGGAGTGCTCAACGTAACGACGTCTTGAGCGCCTTTTACAAAACTAACGATCCTAAATTTTTAGAGATTTATCTAAACTCAAAAGATAAGTACGGAAAAAATATATTACGACTAATAAACGTCAGCTTCACCTTCATACTTTTAGTATTTTTGTATATTGCTGGCTCTTCCAGCAGACCTAACTCCATTCGAATATTATGTGGAAAGAGTGGGAGTACCGAGACATGTTTTTCATATTGGTCATTTCTGCCTGTCGCAGCAATATGTACTTTTATAGCATGTATAGCTCTAGATATCTTCTCAAAGCTTGATGATATGGCTGGCCCCGCCGATGGACTATCGCAAGATCACTGGGAACGCCTCAAAACTTTGAAAGGAAAAGGTTTGCTCAAAACGAAAACTGACGCAGTAATGAAAATACTGCAGAAACGACAATCCGCGCAATGAGTTTTTTCTAATACAAAAGGACACTCTGAATGCCGATTTTTCGAGTACAAGCTATCCCCCTCCTCCTCCTCGCCGCCTGCACCGCCCCAGATGACGAGGCGCGGTTCGATACCGGGCCGATCCTGACCAGCCGGGGGGCGCCCTACGGGGCGGACAACACCCTCTCGGTCGTCGCGCATTCGCGCAGTGGGGAGGTCGTGGGCGAGGAGTGTCGCGCCACCATCGCGGGCGAGCGGACGATCTTCGCGCTGCCCGGCATCCTCGCCGGGCCCGGCACGATCACCGATCTTTCCTGCACCTATAACGGCACGACCCTGTTCCATGACGGGCCGGTCGATCCGGGCACGTCGCAGGTGCGCTTCGTCTTCAACTGACGCGCGCCGGGGCGGGGTCGCTTGCCCCCGCGTCAACTCGTCCCACCTTGAGGGGCACCCGCAACAGGAGTGCCCCCCATGATGCGCCTTGCCTTGTCTCTCGCCGCCCTTGCCACCCTCGCCGGATGCGTCGTGCCCGCCGGGCCGATCGTCAGCGTCGCGCGTGAGGCGCCGACCACCGCCGAAGGCTCCTTCGACGTGATCGCCCGCGACGGCGACGGACGGATCCCCGCGCAGTGCCTCGCCACGGTTTCCGGCCGCCAGGTCTCGCTGAACGCGCCCGCCGATCTCGGCGTCGACGCGACCGAGATCTCCGCCTTGTCCTGCACCGCCCTCGGCCAGACCCTGACCGTGGCGGAGCGGATCCCGGCGGACGTCACGCGGGTCGGCTTCATCTTCGACGACCGGTTCTCGCGCATCTACCTGCGCCGGGCGGACGGCTCGATCGCCGCCTACCAGCAATAGGGCTCAGCCCTCCGACGCCTCCAGCCAGTCTTCCTCCACCTGGGCGAGCTTCTCCTGCCGCTCCATGAGGCCCGCCGTGGCCTTCTCGAACTTGGCGGGCGCGGTGGTGAAGAGGTCGGGATCGGCGAGGAAGGCTTCGAGCTTGCCGATCTCGGCCTGCAGGCGCTCCATCTCCTTTTCCAGCGCGGCGATGCGCACCGGGTTCGGCGCGGGTTTCGTTTGGGCCGTGGCGGGTTTCGGATCCGCCGGCTTGCCATACGCTTGCCGTACGCTTGCCATACGGGGTGCAGACGCGGCTTTCTCGGCGAATTGCGCCCCTTGCGCGGCCAGGTCGGACCAGCCCCCGGCATAGACCGTCGCCTCCCCGTCGCCGCGCATCAGCACCGTGGTCGTGGCCACCCGGTCGAGGAAATCGCGGTCGTGGCTGACGAGAATCACCGTCCCGTCATAATCCGTCACCAGCTCCTGCAAGAGGTCCAGCGTCTCGACGTCGAGGTCGTTCGTGGGCTCGTCGAGGATCAGCAGATTGCTCTCCCGCGCCATCAATTTCGCCAGTAATAACCGTGCCTTCTCCCCGCCCGACAGTGCCGAGACGGGGGAGCGGACCTGCTGGTCGTCGAACAGGAAGTCCTTGAGATAGCCGACCACGTGGCGCGGCGTGCCGCGCACCATGACCTGATCGGCCCGCCCCGACACGCCCAATAGCGGATCGCCGGTCAGCGATTCCCACAGGCTCGCCTCGGGGTCGAGCTGCGCGCGGTTCTGATCGAGGAACACCGGCTCCAGCCCCGTGCCGAGCCGGATGGTCCCCTCGTCCGGTTCCTCCTGCCCGATCAACAGCTTGAGCAGCGACGTTTTCCCCGCCCCGTTCGGCCCCACCAGCGCCAGCCGCTCGCCGCGCATCACGCGGGTCGAGAAGTCACGCACGATGGTCGTGTCGCCGTAGCGCTTGGCGATCTTCGTGGCCTCCACCACCAGACGGCCCGATTTCGACCCCGCCTTGAACTCCATCGCCGCGGTGCCCTGCCGCCGGATCTGCGAGGAGCGCTCGTCGCGCAGCTCGCCCAGCCGCCGCACCCGGCCCTGGTTGCGCTTGCGCCGCGCGGAAATGCCTTCGACCGCCCACCGCGCCTCGTCCTTGATCAGCCGGTCGAGCTTGTGCCGCGCGAGGTCCTCCTCCTCGTAGGTCTTGTCGCGCCAGTCCTCGAACGCCTCGAACCCGCGGTCGAGCCGCCGGACCACGCCCCGGTCGACCCACAGCGTCGCGCGCGTCAGGTTGCGCAGGAAGGTCCGGTCGTGGGAGATCAGCACGAAGGCGGAGCGGGTGGCCTTCAGATGTTCCTCCAGCCACGCGATGGCCTGGATGTCGAGATGATTGGTCGGCTCGTCGAGCAGCATCAGGTCGGGCTCGCCCGCCAGCAGTCGGACCATCGCGGCGCGCCGCCGCTCCCCGCCGCTGGCCTGCGCTGGGTCGCGGTCGAGTTGCAGTTTCAACCCTTCCGCCGCCGCGTCGACCTTCCATTCCATGCCCGGCTCCAGCCCGGCGACCGCGAACTCGCCAAGGGTGGAAAACCCTGCGAAATCCGGGTCCTGGTCCATGTAGCTCACGCTCATTCCGGGGCGCAGGAACCGCTCGCCACCGTCCGGCTCGACCATGCCGGCCATGATCTTCATCAGCGTGGACTTGCCAGAGCCGTTGCGCCCGACGAGGCAGATCCGCTCCCCCGGTTGCACGACGAGGCTCGCGCCGTTGAACAGGGGATCGCCGCCGAAGGTCAGCGCGATGTCGGAGAGGGTGAGGATGGGGGGCTGTGCCATGCGCCCGACTTGGCCGCGCGGGCGGGGCGCGTCAAGGCCCTTGCGCGCCCCGCGCCGCCGGGGCAGCGTCGGGGCATGAAGATCGCCCCTCCCATCGCCGCCACCTTCCCGCCGCCCGTGATGGAGGCGCGCGCCTGGATCGCCGGGCGCAGCTTCCCGGCGGACCGTCCGCTCATCAATCTCAGCCAGGCCGCGCCGATCGACCCGCCACCCGAGCAGATGCGCCACGCGATGGTCGAGGCGGTCATGGGCGATCCGGGCGCGCATCTCTACGGCCCCGTGCTTGGCCTGCCCGATCTGCGCGCGGCGGTCGCCCGGCGCTGGTCGCGCGGTTACGGCGGCGCGATAGAACCCGATCAGGTCGCCATCACCTCCGGCTGCAACCAGGCCTTCTGCGCGGCCATCGCCACGCTGGCGGCGGCCGGCGACAACGTGATCCTGCCCGCACCGTGGTATTTCAACCACCGCATGTGGCTCGACATGAGCGGCATCGACACCCGCGTCCTACCCTGCGGAGACGGCATGCTCCCCGACCCGGAGGCGGCGGCGGCTCTGATCGACGACCGGACGCGGGCCATCGTGCTGGTGACGCCGAACAACCCGACGGGGGCCGAGTACCCGGCGGGGCTGATGCGCGCCTTTCTCGACCTCGCCCGCTCGCGCGGCCTCGCGCTGATCGTCGACGAGACCTATCGCGACTTCCATTCACAGGACGGCGCGCCGCATGACCTGTTCGCGGACCCCGACTGGTCGGACACGCTGATCCACCTCTACTCCTTTTCGAAGGCGTTCCGCCTGACCGGGCACCGCGTCGGCGCGATCGTCGCGGGCCGCGCGCGGCTGGCACAGGTCGAGAAGTTCCTCGACACCGTCACCGTCTGTCCCAACCAGATTGGCCAGCGCGCGGCGCTCTACGGGCTCGACCACATGGCCGACTGGGTTGCGGGCGAGCGAGCGGAGATCCTCGCCCGCCGGGCCGAAATCGACCGGCTGATCGACGCCCTGCCGGGGTGGCAGGCGCTCGGCACCGGCGCCTATTTCGCCTACCTGCGCCACCCGTTCGACATGCTGTCGGACGCGCTCGCGAAACGGCTGGTCGAGGACCAGTCGCTGCTGATCCTGCCCGGCACCATGTTCGCGCCCACCGGCACCGACGGCTTCGCCGAATCCACGCTGCGCGTCGCCTTCGCCAACGTGGATTGCGCCGGTCTGGCCGAGATGGTCCGCCGCCTCGCCGCCTTCGCGCCCTGAGCCGCCCGCCCTCGCTTGCGCATCCGCCAGCCGTCCCGTAACACTTCGCGACAACCACGATTACCGCCCGCGAAGGACATGCGATGCTCACCTCCCTGCGCGCCCGAAAGAAGAACATCTTTGGCTGGGTCATCATCACGCTGCTGATCCTCGGCCTCGGAGCCTTCGGGTTCACCGACATCCTGACCGGCGGCAGCGCGCAGAGCGTCGCGCGGGTCGGCCAGACGGATGTCAGCGTCACCGAGTACCGCGTCGCCTTCGAAAACCGCGTGAACGCGATCCAGCGGCAGTTCGGCGTGCGCCTCGACGCGGCCCAGGCGCAGGAGCGCGGCGTGGACGGTCAGGTGATGGCGAGCCTGCTGCGCTCCGCCGCCCTGCGCGACGAGGCGCGGGTCCAGGGCATCTCCGTCCCCGATGAGGTCGTCGCCCGCCAGATCCTCGCCACCCCCGGCCTCGCGGGCACGGATGGCGAGTTCGACAGTGCGAGCTATCGTTTCTTCCTCGGCCAGCGCGGCCTGAACGCCGAGCGCTTCGAGGAGATCGTGCGGGGCGAGGAGGAGGCCACCCTGATAGGCAATATCGTCGCCTCCGGCGCCACGCTGCCGCCCGTCGCCGCCGACACGCTCATGGCCTTCCTCGGCGAGGAGCGCGCGATCGACTGGGTGCTGGTGCCCGCCGACCCCGAGGCGGTGGAGGCCCCCGAGGACGACGTCCTGCAGGCCTATATGGAGGAGCTGGAAGACCGCTACCAGACGCCCGAGCGGCGCGAGATCACCTTCGCCCGTCTCGACCCGGCGGTGCTTGCGCAAGGGCTCGACTATCCCGACGAGGAGCTGCGCGCCGATTACGAGGCCGACCTGCCCAACTACCAGCAGGCCGAGCGCCGCATCGTCGACCGTCTCGCCTTCCCCGACGCCGCCGCCGCCGAGGAGGCCCTCGCCGAAATCGAGGCTGGCGAGACGACGCTCACCGATATCGCGGGCGAACGGGGCCTGAGCGCGGGTGACATCTCGCTGGGCGTCGTCGAGCGATCCGCCCTGCCCCGTTCCGCGCGCGAACCGGTCTTCTCGCTCGAGGAAACCGGCACCGTCGGCCCCGTCGATACCGATCTCGGCCCCGCGCTCTTCGCCGTGAAGGCGATCATCCCCGCGCGCGAGAGCAGCTTCGAGGACGCGCGCGACGACGTCCGCGCCAATCGCGCCGCGCGCGATGCCGCCGACATGATCCTCGACGAAAGCCTGCGCGCCGAGGAACTGATCGCCGGTGGCGCCACGCCCGAGGAACTGGCCGAGGAAACCTCCTACGAGCTTGGCACCGCCACGGTCGCGCAAGGCTCCGACGGCATCGTGCCGCAGGAGGTGGTGGCCGAGGCCTTCGCCGCCGAACCGGGCGCCGACCGCGACCAGATCGAGACCTCCGAAGGGGCCTATTACGTCGTCCACGTGGACGAGATCATCGAGCCGTCCCTGCCGCCGCTCGCCGAGATCCGAGAGACCGTGCTGGCCGACTGGCGCGACGAGCAGGCGCTGCTCGCCGCCGCCGAAGCCGCCACCGAATTGCAGGGCCAGCTCGCCGACGGCCTGACGCTGGCCACTTTGGCCGAGCGGGAGGATCTGCAACTGCAATCGGACGAGGGCATCACCCGCGACGCCGATTCCGGCTTCCTGCCGCCCGAAACCGTGGCCCGCATCTTCGACGCCGAACCTGGCGAGACCGTGGTCGCGACCGACGAGGCAGGCGGCCTGCTGATCGCCCTGCGCGAAGTCATCCCCTACGATCTGGAGGGCGAGGACGCCGCGGCCCTGCGCGAGGTCTTCCTGGCGCAGACGGCGGGCGACCTTCAATCGGACATCCTGGGCTACTTCGCCAACGCCGTGGCCGAGGAGCGGGGCATCACGGTCAACCAGACCGTGCAGAACCAGATCACGCAGAGCCTGCGCTGAGATGGAGCTGCAACCGACGCTCGACGCCTTCACGCCGGTCCACGAGGCAGGCGGGAATCAGGTCGTCTGGACCCGCCTCGTCGCCGATCTCGACACGCCCGTCGGCGTGATGCTGAAGCTCGCCGCCGGGCGGCGAGATGCCTTCATGCTCGAGTCCGTCACGGGCGGAGAGAACCGGGGACGCTATTCCGTCATCGGGCTGAAGCCCGACCTCATCTGGCGCTGTCGGGGCGAACGGGCCGAGATCAACCGCCACGCCCGCTATGACGACGCAGCCTACGAGGCCGATGCCAGTCCCCCGCTCGACAGCCTGCGTGCGCTGATCGCCGAGAGCCGCATCGACCTGCCCGACGCCCTGCCCCCGATGGCCGCCGGGCTCTTCGGCTATCTCGGCTACGACATGGTGCGTCATGTGGAGCACCTGCCGGACGTGAACCCCGACCCGCTCGGCCTGCCCGACGCGATGATGATCCGGCCCACGGTCGTCGCCATCGTCGATGCGGTGAAGGACGAGGTCATCGTCGTGTCCCCCGTCTGGGCCGCCGATGGGCAATCCGCCCGCGCCGCGCACGCCCAGGCCGCGGAGCGGGTGATGGACGTGGTCGCCGATCTCGACCGGGCGGCCACCGGCCAGCGGCGCGAGGTGGCGGCGGTGGCCGAAATGCCCGAGCCGGTGTCGAACACCACCCGCGACGGCTACGATGCCATCGTCGAGCGCGCGAAGGAATACATCCGCGCGGGCGACATCTTCCAGGTCGTGCCCTCGCAGCGCTGGTCGCTCGACTTCGCCGAGCCTCCCTTCGCGCTCTACCGTTCGCTCAGGCGCACGAACCCGTCGCCTTATATGTTCTATTTCGACTTCGGCGGCTTCCAGATCATCGGCGCCAGCCCCGAGATCCTCGTGCAGGTCCGCGACCGCACCGTCACGATCCGCCCCATCGCGGGCACGCGCAAGCGCGGCGCGACCGAGGCGGAGGACCGCGCGCTGGAGGCGGACCTGCTCGCCGACCCGAAGGAACGGGCCGAGCATCTGATGCTGCTCGACCTCGGCCGCAACGACGTGGGCCGCGTGGCCAAGATCGGCACCGTGACCCCGACCGAGACCTTCATCATCGAGCGCTACAGCCACGTCATGCACATCGTCTCGAATGTCGAGGGAGAGCTGCGCGACGACCTCGACGCGCTCGGGGCGCTCCTCGCCGGTCTGCCCGCGGGCACCGTTTCGGGCGCGCCGAAAGTGCGCGCGATGGAGATCATCGACGAGCTCGAGAGCGAGAAGCGCGGCGTCTATGGCGGCGGCGTCGGCTATTTCTCCGCCGGGGGCGACATGGATATCTGCATCGCCCTGCGCACCGCCGTGCTGAAGGACGAGACGCTCTACGTGCAGGCCGGGGGCGGCGTCGTCTATGACAGCGATCCCGAGGCGGAGTATCAGGAGACGGTCAACAAGGCCGGGGCCCTGATGGCCGCCGCGCGCGACACGCTTTCGCAGGCGCGGCGCGGCAACCGTTAGACCGGCTCAGCCGCCGCTTGCCCGCGCGTCGAGCAACGGGGTGATCGGCGCCAGCGCCACGTCCCGCCCCGCGCGCGAGAAGCGCCACGTCACCAGCCCCGTCAGCGCCGCCGCGTCGCCCGGCGCGACCAGGATCGCGCCGCCCTCGGTCCGCGCATCGACCGACGTCCGCCGCAAGATCGCGCTGATCGCGCCGCCATCGGTGGTTTCCTCCAGCAGGCGCGTCGCGCTGTCGCCATGCACGCCCATGCTCGACGCCATCCGGTCCACCTGGTTCAGGCCGCGCGCCCGCTGCTGCGTGACGAGCACATGCCCGCTGAGCGCGAGATATTCGAGCGCGGCCTCGGTGATGCGACGATCGGACACGATGACCCCGTCGGCCCGGTCCATCAGCCCGACCGCGTCGGGAACGGCCGCCAGCACCGACGCGACCGTCTCGATCACGCCCTGATCGTCCATCGCGGCCAGATCGCCCAGCTCGCCCTCGGGCAGGAGGGCCAGCACCTCGAATCCCGCAGCGCGGAACGCGGCGCCACGCTCGGCCGCGTCGGACGCTTCGGCGGGAACGGCGATGGTCACCGGCAGGCTGACGCTCGCCGCATCGGCGATCGGGATCGAGTCGGCCCCGTCGTCGATCAGGATGACCGACATCAGCGGCTGGCCCTCGGGGACGGTGAACTCGGCCGCGTTGACCCGGCGCGGCGCCAGCTCGGGCGCGACCGCTTCCGAGATCGGATCGGCCACCGGCAATCGCGCGGGCGGCGGCGGCGGCGGCGTGCTGTCGGCCTGCGGCGCGTCTTCGGAGGCGAACTGCCCCGCCTCGGGCTGGATCGAGGTCACCACGCCGCGCCGGTTCAGCGAGCCGTCCGCATTCATGTTCGGCAGCGACGCGGAGGCGGTTTCGGGAGCTGTCTCGGAGCCGGGAGCAGCCCCCGGCAACCCGCCGCCCGTCACGGGCCGCGCGGGCGCGCCGGAGCTAACGCTCAGCGACGCGACCTCGGTATCGGGCGCGTTCAGGCCGCTGCCCCGCTGGATGCTGACGGCATTGTCGCCCGTGCTGGGTCGCGGTGCGAAACTGTCCTCGCCCGTGGGAAAATCCGGGCTGGATCCCAGCGCGATCGTGCCCTGCGACACCGCGGGATCGACTGCGGGCGCCGTGGCGGGCTGCTGCGGCTCGGAGGTCGCAGGCCGTCCGGCCTGCTGCTGCGGCGCAGGCGCCGCCTCGTTCGACTGCTGCGGCAACCGCGCGGGGGCCGGGTCGCCTTCGGCATCGCTCTCGACGATCTCGACCGGCAGGGTCTCGACCTCCGCCTGCGCCTCGCCGTCCCCTGCCGTGTCGGCCATGTCCGCTTGCGTGTCCACGTCCTGACCCGACTGCGCCACATCGTCCCGATCCGGCTGCGCCACGTCGTCCTGCCGGGGTGCCAGCGCCCCCTCTCCCGTCGCGCCCGGAGGCGGTACGGCGACCGCCAGACCGACGAAGGTGACCGCGCTCAGCACCACGCCCCCTGCGAATCCCGAAACGAAGCTTGCCATACCGTCCCCCAATTCCCCGGCGCGGGTCGCGCCGATGATCGTCTACATGGCCGGGTTCTCTTGACCCTGACTGCCACTTCCCCGCATTTATACCGCGCGATCCACGGGCGAACAGCCCTCAATCGCCACAGGCCGACCCGAGGAGCGAAGGACGCGCCCATGCTGCTGCTGATCGACAACTATGACAGCTTTACCTACAATCTTGTCCATTATGTGGGCGAGCTGGGCGTCGATGTGCGGGTGGAGCGCAACGACGCGCTCGACGTGCAGGCGGCGATGGCGCTGCGGCCTTCCTCCATCCTGCTCAGCCCCGGCCCGTGCGATCCCGACCAGGCGGGCATCTGCCTCGCCCTCGTTGCGGCTGCGGCGGAGACGCGGACCCCGCTGATGGGCGTCTGCCTCGGCCACCAGTCCATCGGCCAGCATTTCGGCGGCAAGGTCGTGCGCGCGGATGCGATCATGCACGGCAAGGTCGACACGATCCGCCATACCGGGCGCGGCCCCTTCGCAGGCATCGACGGGCCGTTCCGGGCGACGCGCTACCACTCGCTGACCGTTGCCCGCGACAGCATCCCCGACTGCCTGGAGATCACGGCGGACGTGGCCGACGGCACCGTGATGGGCCTCAGCCACCGCGAGCTGCCGATCCACGGCGTGCAGTTCCACCCCGAAAGCATCGCGTCCGAGCACGGGCGGCAGATGCTGCGCACCTTCCTCGATCTGGCGGAGCCTGCCCATGTCTGATGCCCTGAAGCCCCTGATCGGCACCGCCGCCGACCGTCCGCTGACGCAGGAGGAGGCGCGCACCGCCTTCGACGTCCTGATGCGCGGCGAGGCGACGCCGCACCAGATCGGCGGCTTCCTCATGGCGCTGCGCACACGGGGCGAAAGCGTCGCCGAGTACGCTGCGGCAGCCGAGGTCATGCGCGAGAAATGCGTGAAGGTCGCGGCCCCCGACGGCGCGATGGACATCGTCGGCACCGGCGGCGACGGCAAGGGCACGCTCAACATCTCCACCGCCACGGCCTTCGTCGTCGCGGGCGCGGGGGTGGTGGTCGCCAAGCACGGCAACCGCAACCTGTCCTCGAAATCCGGGGCCGCCGACGCGCTCGGCCAGATGGGAATCGAGGTCATGGTCGGCGCGGAGGTGGTCGAGCGCGCGCTGGCGGAGATCGGCATCGCCTTCATGATGGCCCCGATGCACCACCCCGCGATCAAGCATGTCATGCCCGCACGGCAGGAACTGGGCACGCGGACGATCTTCAACATCCTCGGCCCGCTGACCAACCCGGCGGGCGTGAAGCGGCAACTGACCGGCGCCTTCTCCCGCGACCTGATCCGCCCGATGGCGGAAGTGCTGCAGATGCTCGGCTCCGAAAAGGCGTGGCTCGTCCACGGCTCCGACGGGACGGACGAGCTCAGCATCGCGGGGCCGAGCTGGGTCGCCGCACTGGAGGATGGCACCGTCACCGACCGCGAGCTGCACCCCGAGGAGGCGGGCCTGCCCCTCCACCCGTTCGAGGACCTGCTGGGCGGCGAGCCTGCCGAGAATGCCGCCGCCTTCCGCGCCCTGCTCGACGGCGCGCCGGGCGCCTATCGCGACGCGGTGCTGCTGAACGCCGCCGCCGCCCTCGTGGTCGCCGATCGCGCGGCGAGCCTGCCCGAAGGCGTCGAGATGGCCCGCGAAAGCCTCGACAGCGGTGCCGCCAAGGCGAAGGTCGAGGCGCTCGCGCGCGCCACGCAGGCCTGAGCTACAGCGTCCGCACCAGCCGCAGCGCGTCGTAGATCGCCGCATGCGTGTTGCGCGCGGCGACCGCATCCCCGATCCGGTAGACCGCATAGCCCGCGCCTGCCTCCAGCTGCGCGCCCCCTGCGATCAGCGCCTCGTAATCCACCGCGCCGCCATTGGACGATCCCTCGCGCAGCTCGAAATAGAGATCGTCGAGCGGCAGCGTCCCGTGGTTCACCACCACCTGATCGACCCGCCGCTCCTGCACCATGTCGCCGTAATCGCTGCCGAGCGTGGCGACGAGCCTGTTGCCGTCGCGGCGGACCCCGTCCACCCGCCAGGTCGTCGTGAAAGTCACGTCATGCCGTTGCAGGATGCGCAGCGACGGCGTCAACGACATGGCCATGACCTCGGGCACGATGCTGCGGTCGCGCGTGACGACCTCTACCTTCGCGCCCGCCTGCGCCAGCTTCTCCGCTGCCTGCAGCGCCGGATAGTCACCCGCATCGTCGTAGATCAGCACGGTTTCGCCCAGCGACGCATCGCCCGAAAGGATGTCCCAGGCGGAAACGACCAGCTCCGCCCCCTCGACCACGTCCACATCCGGCAGGCCGCCCGTGGCGACGATTACCACGTCCGGCGACCCTTCCAGCACCGTGTCGGCCTCGGCAAAGCTGTTGTAGTGGAACCGGACCCCCGCCCGCTCGCATTCCGCCACGCGCCAGTCGATCAGCTGCATCATCTCGCGCCGCCGCTCGGTCAGCGCGGTCAGGCGCACCTGCCCGCCCGGATGGCCCGCCGCCTCGTGCACGATCACCTCGTGACCCCGCAGGGCCGCGACCCGCGCCGCCTCCAGCCCCGCCGGACCAGCACCAACGATGACGACCTTCTTCGCCACGTCCGCAGGCGCGATCTCGTGCGGCTGCTCCAGTTCCCGCCCCGTGGACGGGTTGTGCAGGCACAGCGCCATTCCGCCCTGATAGATCCGGTCGAGGCAGTAATTCGCGCCGACGCAGGGGCGGATGCGATCCTCCTCCCCCCGCGCGATCTTCGCCACGATATGTGGATCGGCCATGTGCGCGCGCGTCATGCCGACGAGGTCGAGCTTCCCGCTCGCGATCGCATGACGCGCGGTCGCCACGTCCTGGATCTTCGCCGCATGCAAGGTCGGGAACTGCGTTTCCGCCCGGATGCGCCCCGCGAAGTCGAGATGCGGCGACGACGCCATGCCCTGCACCGGAATCGTGTCGGTCAGCCCCGCATCCGTGTCGATATGCCCGCGCACGACGTTGAGGAAATCGACCAGCCCGCTGTCCTTCAGCCGTCTGGAAATCTCCAGCCCATCCTCGGCATTCAGCCCACCCTCCAGCATCTCGTCGCCGGTATAGCGCACGCCGACGAGGAACTCCGGCCCCGTCCGCTTGCGGATCGCGTCCAGCACCTCGAAGGTGAAGCGCAGCCGGTTGTCGAGATCGCCCCCGTAGGGTCCGTCGAGCGTGTTGGTCAGCGGCGACCAGAACTGGTCCATCAGATGCCCGTAGGCCTGCAGCTCGATCCCGTCGAGCCCCGCTTCCTGCATCCGCTCCGCCGCCGTCGCGTAATCCTCGATCAGCCGGGCGATGTCCCAGTCCTCGGCCCGCTTCGGGAACGCCTTGTGCGACGGCTCGCGCGCGTGGCTCGGCGACACGACCGGCAGCCAGTCGCCCTTGTCCCAGCGGGTGCGGCGGCCCAGATGCGTCAGCTGGATCATCACCGCGCAGCCATGCTCGTGGCAGGCATCGGTCAGCTCCGCCATCCAGCCCACGACCTCGTCCTTCCAGGCGAGGATGTTGTTGAAGACCGGCGGGCTGTCGCGCGATACGCTGGCCGACCCGGCGGTCATGGTCAGACCCACGCCCGCCCGCGCCCGTTCCTCGTGATAGGCGCGGTAGCGTGCCTTCGGCATCCCGTCCTCGGGATAGGCCGGTTCGTGCGAGGTGATCATCAGCCGGTTCTTCAGCACCAGATGCTTCAGCCGGTAGGGTTGCAGCAGCGGATCGTTGGTCATCCTGGCCTTCCTCGCGCGGGTCTCAGACGTCGAGCGTCACGTCGCCGATCGGGTGGGAACAGCAGGCCAACACGTAGCCCGCCTCGATATCGTCCTCGGTGATGCCGCCATTGTGCACCATGTGCACCTCGCCCGCGGTCTTGCGCACCTTGCAGGTGCCGCAGACGCCGAAGGTACAGCCCGAGGGCAGCGGCGTGCCCGCCCGCCGCGCGGCGGTCAGCAGGGTTTCCGTCTGCGCGATGCGCACCGTCTTGCCGGTGGCGGCGAAGCTGACCTCGGCGGTCATGTCCTCCTCCGGGCCCGCCACTTCCGGCACGTCGCCGGTTTCGGGCAAGGGCGCGTGGAAGCTCTCCTGATGGTAGCGGTCCATGTCGAAGCCGACGCCCGCCAGCGCCTCCTGCACCGTGCGCATGAACCCGTCGGGGCCGCAGCAGAACACCTCCCGCTCCAGGTAGTCGGGGGCGGCAAGGCCCAGGATCAGCTGGTTGAACGCCCCGCGATAGCCGGTCCAAGGCTGATAGGGATCGGTCTGCTTGACCACCCAGGCCAGCTCGATCCCCGTGATGCGCGAGGCCATGTGCTCCAGCCGCTCGCGAAAGATGATGTCCGACGGCCGCCGCGCGCAGTTGATCAGCACCACGTCCGGATCGCGCCCGTTATCGTAGAGCTCGGTGATCATCGACATCATCGGCGTGATGCCCGATCCGGCAGAGATCAGCAGGTATTTCGGCGACGGATGCGCCCGCATGGTGAAGGCGCCACCCGGCCCGATCGCCTTCAACCGCATTCCGGGTCGCAGCTTGTCCTGCATCCACCGCGTCCCGATCGAGCCGTCCTGCACCTTCACCGTGATCGTCAGCGAGGTCGGACGCGAGGGCGAGGAGGAGATCGTGTAGGTCCGGTGCAGCGGCCCGCCCGGCACCGGCAGCTCCAGCGTCACGAACTGGCCCGCATCGTGATCGAACAACGCCCCGCTCGGCGCCTGGAAGGTGAAGGTCACGACGCCCGGCGCCTCGGGCAGGCGCGAGACGCATTCCAGCGGTTCGGCATCGGTCCAGTAGGCGAGGCGCGTGCGGTCGATCGCGTTCATCCGCTCACTCCGCAGCCATCGTCGCGGGGGCGAGCGACCGGCGCAGCGTCCCGACATACCAGTCGACGAACTGGATCACGCCGCTTTCCTGAACCGGGCTGTAGGGCCCCGGCACGTAGGCGGGCGAATCGATGCCCTGCTGGTTGGCCTCGACGATCTGCCGGTCCTCGTCATTGGTGTGCAGCCACACCTCGGTCAGCCGGTCGAGATCGTAGTCGACGCCCTCGCGCGCATCGCGGTCCACCAGCCACCAGGTCGTCACCTCCGTCTCCCGCGGGCCGATCGGCGTGATGCGGAACGTCAGCGAGATGTCGGGCAGGAAGTGATTCCACGTCGACGGATAGTGGAACTTCAGCAGCGATCCCGCATCCGGCAGCGCCACGCGCCCCAGATTGCGCCCCACCGCCGCCTGCCCGTCCATCGTGTAGCTGACCGCGCCCTCCTGCAAGGGCTGGCGGGCAAAGCGGAACTGACCGTCCGGCCCGCCCAGCCGGAACTGCGCGGGCGCGCCCGCCGCCTCGCAGCGGTCGTAATGCGCCTGCAGCCGCGGCGAGATCGAGCCATCCGCCGCCACGCCCGCGATCTCGGGGTCGAGCGGGAAGGACTGGCACAACGCCGGGTGCGCGCCGCCGCAATGGTAGCATTCGCGGTTGTTCTCCCAGACCAGCTTCCAGTTGGCCTGCTCCACGATGCTGCTGCGATGCGCGACCTTGGCCCGGTGCAGGTCGTGCACCTCCAGATAGGGGGCCCCGACGCTCGCGAACACCTCGAAAGCGGGCGGCGTCTCGGCGAGGCAGATATAGACCAGCCCGCTCAGCTCGCGCAGATGCACCGGTTTCAGCCCGTGCTGCGCGGGATCGAACTCCGTCCCCATGTCGCGCGCCCACAGAAGCTTGCCGTCGAGGTCGTAGGTCCACTGGTGATAGGGGCAGACCAGCTTGGCCACCTTCCCGGTCCGCGCCGCGCACAGGATCGAGCCACGATGGCGGCAGGTGTTGTGGAAGGCGCGCAGCGTCCCCGCCCCGTCGCGCACCACGATCACGTCATAGGCCCCAATGCGCAGCCGCTCGTACTCGCCGGTCTTCTCCAACTGGCAGGCGGGCAGCGCGAACAGCCACTCACGGTAGTGGATCGTCTCTAGATCGATCTCGTAGAGCGCCGGATCGGTGTAGAATGGCCGGGACAGCGAATGCCCGCTGGCATAGCTGGAAAGAAGGTCTGACAGGTCCGTCATGATCGCGCGTCCACCTTATTGCGGATAACCTGTGGCGCACGCTCGACCATGAATGACCGCATTGACAACGGCACAAATTCTCAACTTGATTTACCTGAATTCACCTGTCGCGCCCGCGACACCGCATGGAGCGATTGCGACATGGCCCGCCCCTACGACCTGCCCCGTATCACCGCGCTCCTCTGTTTCGAGACCGCCGCGCGGCACCTCGAATTCAAATCCGCCGCGCGGGAGCTCAACGTCACCCCCGCCGCGATCAGCCATCAGATCAAGGCGCTGGAGGCGGAGCTGGGCGTCCCGCTCTTCCGCCGCCGCCACCGCGGGGTCGAGTTGACCGAGACCGGCGCCTTCCTGATGGTCGCGCTGCAACGCGGGCTGACGACCATCTCCGACGCCGTCGGCGACATCCGCCAGCGTCTCGCCACGCAGGACGTGGTGGTGCAGGTCTCCACCGCCGTCAGCGCCTTCTGGCTGACGCCGCGCATCGCCTCGTTCTGGACCGCGCATCCCACGACCACCGTGTCTCAGATCGTGACGGACCACCCCGACGCCGACCCGCGCGCCGATCTCGTCATCGAGTACGGCGAAACCGACCCGGACGACACCGCCCGTACGCTGCTGTTCCGCGACCGCATCATCGCGGTGGCCACGCCCGACTACGTCGCACGGCACGGCATCGCGGGACCGCGCGACCTGCTCGACGCGCCCCTGATCCACATCGCCGCCGACCTGACGCATTGGACCAGCTGGGAGGAATGGCTGTTCGCCCTCGGCCTGCCCGCCCCGCGCGGCCAGCGGCTGGTCGTCAACAACTACATGATCGCGCTGCAACTGGCGCAGGACCATGTCGGCGCGGTCTTAGGGTGGGAGCATCTGATCGCCCCGCTCCTGTCGCGCGGCAGCCTGCAGGCGCTCGGCGCCGAGGCGCTGCTCGCCCCCGCCGCGTTCCAGTTGCGCCTGCACCGCCATGCCTCCGACCGGGCGCGGGTCTTCGCCGACTGGCTGGCGCGGCAGGATACCGGGCTGTCGGAATCGGTCGCGAGCGGCTAGTCACGCGGCGAACCGCAGGAGGCTCCATGTCCCCCATCCCCGCAGCTTGGGCGCATCTGCCCTTCTTCGCCGAAACCTGGCCGGAGCTTGCCCCGCACTGCGAGGGATCCGACATCCTGCCTCCCGCCGCGAAGCGATTCGCGGCACTCGACCTCGTCGCCCCGGACGAGGTGCGCGTCTGCATCCTCGGTCAGGATCCCTACCCGACGCGCGGCCATGCCAACGGGCTCGCCTTCTCCGTGGCGCCCGACGTGCCGCTGCCCCGCTCTCTCGCCAATATATACGCGGAACTGCGCAGCGATCGCGGCTGCGCGCCCGCGACCGGCGACCTCACGCACTGGGCGCGGCAGGGCGTCCTGCTGCTCAACACCGCGCTCAGCGTCGTGGAGGGCGCGCCCGGCGCCCATGCGAAGCTCGGCTGGCAGCACCTCGCCGAACAGGTGCTCGCCGAAATTTCCAGCCGTCCCACGGCCTTCCTCCTCTGGGGCCGTCACGCACAGGCGCTCGCCCGTCACATCCGCCCCGGCGCGCACCTGATTATCGAGAGCGCGCACCCCTCGCCCCTCTCCGCCCGGCGCGGTTTCTTCGGCTCGCGCCCTTTCGGTCAGGTCGATGACTGGCTGATCGCGCGCGGCGAGCGCCCCATCGACTGGTGCGGGCTTCCCAACACCCCCGAGCAGCCGTAAGAAGACGCCATGACCAATGTTCTCGACCGCATAAAGGCCTACAAGCTCGAAGAGATCGCGGCGCGCAAATCCGCCCGCCCATCGAGCGAGATCGAGGCCGCCGCCCGCGACGCCGCGCCCGTTCGCGATTTCGAGGGCGCGCTGCGCGCCAAGCTCGCCGCGGGCCAGTACGCCCTGATCGCCGAGGTGAAGAAGGCGAGTCCGTCGAAGGGCCTGATCCGCGCCGATTTCGACCCCGCTGCCCATGCCGCCGCTTACGAGTCCGGCGGGGCGGCCTGCCTCAGCGTCCTGACGGATGCGCCCAGCTTCCAGGGCCACGAGGATTACCTCGTCGCCGCCCGCGCCGCCGTCGACCTGCCGGTCCTGCGCAAGGATTTCCTGTACGACCCCTGGCAGGTGGCCGAGGCCCGCAGCCTCGGGGCCGACTGCATCCTCGTCATCATGGCAAGCGTCTCCGACGCGCAGGCGGCCGAGCTGGAAGACGCCGCCCGCGCCTGGGACATGTCGGTGCTCATCGAGGTCCATGACGGCGACGAGCTCGACCGCGCGCTGTCCCTGCGCTCGCCTCTGCTGGGTATAAACAACCGCAATCTCAAGACCTTCGAGACCAGCCTTGAGACAACGCGCGACCTCGCCACCCGCGTCCCCGCCGACCGCCTGCTCGTCTCCGAAAGCGGCATGTCCACGCCCGACGACCTCGCCACGCTCGCGGGCTGGGGCGCACGCACCTTCCTGATCGGCGAGAGCCTGATGCGCCAAGAGGATGTCGAAGCTGCGACCCGCGCTCTCCTCGCCGACCCAGTGCCCGCTCGGGTCCAGGCATGAGCGGCCTCACCCATTTCGACGGCAAGGGCGACGCCCACATGGTCGACGTCTCGGACAAGGACGTCACCACCCGCACCGCCACCGCGCGCGGCCACGTCACCATGTCGGACGCGACCCGCGCCCTCGTCGCGGCGGGCGATGCGAAGAAGGGCGACGTCCTCGCCGTCGCGCGCCTCGCGGGCATCATGGCGGCCAAGCGCACGGCGGATCTAATTCCCCTCTGCCACCCCCTGCCGCTGTCCAAGGTCGCCCTCGACCTCACGCTCGACGCAACCGGGGTCGCCATCGAGGCGACCGTGCGCACCACGGGCCGCACCGGGGTGGAGATGGAGGCGCTGACCGCCGTCTCCGTCGCCGGACTGACCGTCTACGACATGCTCAAGGCCGTGCAGAAGGACATGGAGATCGGCGCCATCCGCCTCGTCTACAAGGAAGGCGGCAAGTCCGGGACGATCGACTTCCGATGATTTCCGTCGACGCGGCACTGGCCCGGATCGTCGCCCTCCTGCCCCGGATGCCGGTCGAGACGGTGCCCCTGCGCGCAGCCTCCGGCCGCTGGATGGCCGAGCCGGTGGCCGCCCGCCTGACCCAGCCGCCCTTCGACGCCTCCTCGATGGACGGCTACGCGGTGCGCGACGCCGATATCGCCCCCGGCGCCGTGCTGACCGTGACAGCCGAGGCGCAGGCCGGCCGCCGCGCCGACATGGTCCTTCACCCCGGCGAGTCCATCCGCATCTTCACCGGCGCGCCGATGCCCGAAGGGGCAGACCGCGTCGTGATTCAGGAGGACGTGACCCGCGACGGCGACCGCATCACATTGCACGACGATCTCGACACCAACCGCTACGTCCGCCCCGCCGGAGCCGATTTCCGCGAAGGCGACAGCCTCGCCCCCGGCCCCGTCACGCCGCAGCGCCTCGCCCTGCTGGCCGCGATGAACGTCGCCCAAGTGCCGGTCGCCCGCCGCCCGACCGTCGCCCTCATCAGCACCGGGGACGAGCTGGTCGTACCCGGCGACACCCCCGGCCCCGACCAGATCGTCAGCTCCAACATCTACGGCGTGGCGGCCCTCATGGAGGCGGCGGGCGCCACGCCCCGCATCCTGCCCATCGCCCGCGATACGGCCCAAAGCCTGCGCGCCACGCTCGACCTCGCCCGCGACGCGGACCTGATCGTGACGCTCGGCGGCGCGTCGGTCGGCGACCACGATCTGGTCGCGAAAGTGGGTGGCGAGGCGGGCCTCGACCTCGATTTCTACAAGGTTGCAATGCGCCCCGGAAAGCCGCTGATGGCCGGGCGCTTCGGCGAGTCCGTCCTCGTCGGCCTTCCGGGAAACCCCGTCTCCGCAATGGTTTGCGCGCATATCTTCCTGCGCCCCGCCATCGCGCACATGCTCGGCGGCACCGGCACGCCCCTGCCGCGTCACCGCGCGGCGCTCGCGGCAGCCATAGGCCCGAACGGGGGCCGGGAACATTACATGCGCGCGACCCGCACCCCGCACGGCATCGAGGTTGCCACGCGGCAGGACAGCGCCCTCCTCACGGTACTCGACCGCGCCGACTGCCTCGTCGTGCGGCCGCCGCACGACCCGGCGCGAGAGGCGGGCGAAGAGGTGGATTACATCGAATTGGATAGAACGCATTGACACAAAACAGGAACCTTTGTAGAACTTAGCGAAAGTATCCACAGGGGACCGGCCGCATGTTGACGCGCAAGCAACTCGACCTTCTCAACTTCATCCATTCCCGCGTGCAGGTGGACGGCGTGTCCCCCTCCTTCGACGAGATGAAGGAGGCGCTCGATCTGCGCTCCAAGAGCGGCATCCACCGCCTCATCACCGCACTGGAGGAACGGGGCTTCATCCGCCGCCTCGCCCACCGCGCCCGCGCGATCGAGATCGTGCGCATGCCCGACACCAACGATCCCTCCGGCTTTCGCCCCGTGGCGATCGACGGCGGGCTCTCGCAGCAGCCGCAGGTCGAGGCTCCGTCCGCAGGTGCCTTCGACCTTCCCGTCATGGGTCGCATCGCCGCCGGTGTGCCGATCGAGGCGATCCAGCAGGTCTCCGCCACCGTCGCCGTCCCCGGCGCGATGATGGCCCGCGGCGGGCGTCACTACGCACTGGAGGTCAAGGGCGACTCGATGCGCGACGCTGGCATCAACGATGGCGACATCGTCGTGATCCAGGAACAGGACGACGCCGATAGCGGCGACATCGTCGTGGCGCTGGTCGAGGATCAGGAGGCGACGCTGAAGCGCCTGCGCAAGCGGGGCAGCGCCATCGCGCTGGAGGCCGCGAACCCGGCCTACGAGACCCGCGTCTACCATTCCGACCAGGTGAAGGTGCAGGGCAAGCTGGTCGGCCTGATCCGGACCTACTGAGCACGGCTTCAGCGACAGGGCGCTAGCGCGCAGGGCCGCGCGTCCACGGGCGGCGCGGCGTCGCATCGGCGACGGTCTCCGTCCGGATACCCTTGCCCGTCAGCCAGATCGCAAGGCCCCCGGTCGCGCGCAGCCGGTCCTTCGTCCACATGGTCTCGCACTCGGCGAACCCCTCGGGGGCGTCCCCGCTCCAATTCGCCGCGAGATAGATCCGACGACCCTCGCAGGGCGGCAGGTCCTGCGGCCACCGCGTCCGCCCCCGCACCAGCAGCAATTCCCACCCATCCGCGAGCCTCACCACCGACCAGCCCTCTTCGTCCACGGCCTGCCACCGCGCCGCCGCGGCCTCGCGATCCGTGTCCCGGCCATCATCCTCCAGCCAGCTCAGCGCCGCGAAGTTAGACCCGGTTGCGCGGTTCAGTGCCCGTCCTTCGGGCGTCATCGCGCCGATGAGCCGCCCGCTCGGCGAGGCGAGCACATCGGGCCGTGGCGTCATCGCCCACAGCACCAGCGCAACCGCGAAGACCGGCACGGCGAGCCCGCGCCCCGGCCCGCGCCACAGAACCGCCCAGCAGCCCGCCACCGCAATCAGCACCAGCGCGACCGGTGGCCCCGCCTTCACCGCCCGCGTCGACCCGTCGAGCCCCGCGACCCAGTCCGCGATCGCCAGCACGACCTCGATCCCCAGCCCCATCACAGCGAAGGCGACGCCCTCCAGCCCCAGCGGCGCCAGCACCGCCGCCGCCACGCCCGCGGGCATGATCACCATCCCCATCAGCGGTACGGCCAATAGGTTGGCGAGCAGCCCGAACTGCGACACCTGGTTGAAATGGAACGCCCCGAACGGCGCCGTCGCAGCCCCCGCCACGGCGGAGGTGACGGCGAGCGCCAGCACCCCGCGCCAGCGCGTCACCCAGCCCCGCCGCTCGTCGCGCCACCACGCCACGCCCCGCAATGCCTCGAACACCGCGACCAGCGCCGCGGTCGCCGCGAAGCTCAGCTGGAACCCCGCCTGCAACAGGCTCTCCGGCCGGATCAGAAGGATGATCATCGCCGCCAGCGCCACCCCGCGCAGCGTGAAGGCCGGCCGGTCGATCATCACCGCGACGAGCACCACTGTCGCCATGACGAAGGCGCGCTGCGTCGGCACCGACGCCCCCGACAGCGCGAGATAGGCGAACCCTGCGAGCAGCGCCGCCCCCGCCCCCCATTTCTTCACCGGATGGCGCAGCGCCACGCCGGGCAGCAACGCCAGCCCCCGCCGCACCAGCATGAAGACGAAGGCGGTCAGCAGCCCCATATGCAACCCGCTGATCGCCAACAGGTGCGCGAGGTTCGAAGCGCGCAGATCGGCCAGCACCCCCTGATCGACGGTGGACCGGTCGCCGGTCAGGATCGCCGCGGCGAATCCCGCGACCGGCTCGTCCAGATGCGCCCGTATCCCGTCCGACAGCCGCATCCGCAGCCGGAACAGCGAGGGCGGCGGCCTCTCCCCCTGCAGCAGCACCGGCATGTCCGAATACCCGACCGCGCTCAGCCTCTGGAACCATGCGAGCCTGCGAAAATCGAAGGCACCCGGCGCGACGGGCCCGGAGGGCGGCCCGATCCGCGCGGTCAGCACCACCCGCCGCCCCGCGACGTCCCGCGGCAAGGCCTCCTCGCCGGTCAGGGCGATGCGCACCCGCGCGACCGGCGGTCCGCCATGCAGCACCACCTCGTCCAGCAGCATCCGCGGATTGCCGGAGGAGGAGCGCGACAGCTCCACCACCCGTCCGCTGATCGTCCCGAAATGATCCCGCTCCAGCACCGGGTGCGCGACCGCCTGCGTACGCAGCGCCGCCACGCAGAAGCCAAGCGCCGGCACGGTGAGCCCCGCGACGACCGCCCCCCAGATCAGTCCGCGCCGCCCGAAGGGCATGAGCGCCGCCAACGTTGCCACGCCCGCGACCTCCGCTACCGTCGGCTCCCGCGGCAAGGCGAAATAGAGCGCGATCCCCAGCCCGAAGAGCACCGGCACCCACAGCACGAGCTGGCGCCGCTGACGCTCCAGCACATCCTCCGCCGCCGCAAGGGGGCTGGACCTTGTCGGCGGGATCGCGATTGCAGTAGACACGGGGGCCAGCCTGATCCCCGCATGGTTACCGAAGGGTTAACACCGCATGACCACCCCCGTCGTCACCCGCTTCGCCCCCTCTCCCACCGGCTTCCTGCATATCGGGGGCGCGCGCACGGCGCTGTTCAACTGGCTTTTCGCGCGGGCCAATGGCGGCAAGTTCCTGCTGCGCATCGAGGATACCGACCGCGCCCGCTCCACCCCCGAGGCGACCGAGGCGATCTTCGCGGGCATGCGCTGGCTCGGTCTCGACTGGGACGGCGATGCGGTCAGCCAGGCGAGCCGCGCCGACCGCCATGCCGAGGTCGCGCGCGATCTGCTCGACAAGGGGGCCGCCTACAAGTGCTTCGCCACGCAGGAGGAGATCGCCGCCTTCCGCGAGGCCGCGAAGGCCGAGGGGCGCTCGACCGTCTTCCGGTCCCCCTGGCGCGACGCCGACCCCGCGATCCATCCCGACGCGCCCTACGCGATCCGCGTGAAGGCCCCGCGCGAGGGCGAGACGGTGGTGGAGGACGTGGTGCAGGGCCGCGTCGCCTGGCAGAACGAGACGCTCGACGACCTGATCCTGCTGCGCTCCGACGGCACGCCCACCTACATGCTCGCCGTGGTGGTGGACGATCACGACATGGGCGTGACCCACGTGATCCGTGGCGACGACCACCTGACCAATGCCGCCCGCCAGGTGCTGATCCTCGACGCGATGGGCTGGCCGCGCCCGACCTATGCCCATATCCCGCTGATCCACGGCGAGGACGGCGCGAAGTTCTCCAAGCGCCACGGCGCGCCCGGCGTCGAGGATTACCGCGACATGGGCTTCCCGGCGGCGGCCATGCGCAACTACCTCGCCCGCCTGAGCTGGAGCCACGGCGACGAGGAATTCTTCACCACCGAGCAGGCGATCGAGTGGTTCGGTCTGGACGCGATCTCGAAGGGCGCGGCGCGCTTCGACTTCAAGAAGCTCGACAACCTTTCGGGCCAGCATATCCGGGCCACGGACGATGCCGCGCTGCTCGATGCCGTACTCGATTTTATGGCACTGCAGCAAATGACCGCGCCCGACGAGAGCCGCCGCGCCACCCTGCTCGACGCGATGCCCGCACTCAAGGAGCGCGCGAAGCGTTACCCGGATATTATTGAAATGGCTCACTATATCCTGACCGAGCGCCCCCTCGACATGGATGAGAAGGCGGCCGGCCAACTCGACGATGTATCCCGCGGTATGCTGTCCAAGTTGACTGTGCGGTTGCGGAATGCTAACTGGACGCACAACGATCTGGAGGCCGAAATCAAGGCCTTCGCCGGGGAAGAGGACCTCAAGCTTGGCAAGGTAATGCAGCCCATGCGCTCCGCGCTGACGGGTCGTTCCGTGTCGCCATCGGTCTTCGACGTCCTGCTCCATCTGGGGCGCGACGAAAGCCTCGCCCGGATCGAGGATCAGCTCGGCGCCGCCTGACGCGGCGCGGGCAGCCCGCCGCCACGACACGCGGCGCGGGCCAATAGGGGCCGCTGTACTAGATACGCGGTCAAGGGGGCAAAAATCCCCGCGATGCAACGCGGAGGCAGGCACGCCCTGCCCCACCACAGGGATGCTCGAATGACCGACAATCGCAACGCGCAACTGACCATCGACGGCAAGACCTACGATCTGGGCATGAAATCCCCGACCGCCGGTCCCGACGTGGTCGACATCTCCAAACTCTATGCCCAGGCCGACGTCTTCACCTTCGATCCGGGCTTCACCTCCACCGCCTCGTGCGAGAGCGAGATCACCTTCATCGACGGCGACAAGGGTGAGCTCCTGCACCGCGGCTACCCGATCGACCAGCTCGCGGCGAAGTCGCACTATCTCGAGGTCTGCTACCTCCTGCTCTACGGTGAGCTGCCGACCGCGCAGCAGCTGGAGGACTTCACCCATCGCGTGACCAACCACACGATGCTGCACGAGCAGATGATGAACTTCTACCGCGGCTTCCGCCGCGACGCGCACCCGATGGCCATCGTCTGCGGCGTGATGGGCGCGATGTCCGCCTTCTATCAGGACAGCACCGACATCTCCGACCCCTGGCAGCGCGAGGTCGCCTCGATCCGCATGATCGCCAAGGTGCCGACGGTCACCGCCTGGGCCTACAAGTACTCGGTCGGCCAGCCCTTCGTGTACCCCGACAACAATCTCGACTACGCGTCGAACTTCCTGCGCATGTGCTTCGCCGTTCCGGCCGAGGAATACGTGGTCGATCCCATCCTCGCCCGCGCGATGGACCGGATCTTCACGCTGCACGCGGATCACGAGCAGAACGCCTCGACCTCCACGGTCCGGCTCGCCGGCTCCTCGGGTGCGAACCCCTTCGCCTGCATCGCGGCGGGCGTCGCCTGCCTCTGGGGTCCCGCGCATGGCGGCGCGAACGAGGCTGCACTCAACATGCTGCGGGAGATCGGCAGCGTCGACCGCATCCCCGAATACATCGCCCGCGCCAAGGACAAGAGCGATCCGTTCCGCCTGATGGGCTTCGGCCACCGGGTCTACAAGAACTTCGATCCGCGCGCGAAGGTGATGAAGGAGAGCGCCGACGAGGTGCTGGGCCTTCTGGGGGTCGAGAACAACCCCACCCTACAGGTCGCCAAGGAGCTGGAGAAGATCGCGCTCGAGGATCCCTATTTCGTCGAGAAGAAGCTCTACCCGAACGTGGACTTCTACTCGGGCATCATCCTCGACGCGATGGGCTTCCCCACCTCGATGTTCACGCCGATCTTCGCGCTGTCGCGCACCGTCGGCTGGATCTCGCAGTGGAAGGAGATGATCGCCGACGAGAAGCAGAAGATCGGTCGCCCGCGCCAGCTCTATACGGGTGCGGCCTATCGCGACTACGTCAACGTCGAGGATCGCTGAGGATCACGAGGGCGCCCCACCGGGGCGCCCTTTCTCTTTTTCAGACACCACGCACATGAGCAAATCCGTCGACCGCGTCCGCCAGGCTGCCGAGGATCTCGGCCTCGAGATCGTCATCCTCGAAATGCCCGCCTCTACCCGAACCGCGGCCGAAGCCGCCGAGACCTGCGGCGTCGAGATCGATCAGATCGTCAAGTCGCTGGTCTTCACCTCGCTCGACGGCGACCTGCACCTGTTCCTCGTCGCGGGCGGCGGCAAGCTCGACCTCAAGGCCGCGAACCGCGCGGCGGGCACCACGCTCGACCGCGCCGATCCCGATACCGTGCGCAGCGAGACCGGCTTCGCCATCGGCGGCGTCGCCCCGATCGGGCACGAGACCGCGCTGCCCGTCTACATGGATCCGCGCCTGCTCGACTTCGACGGCGTGGTCGCCGCCGCGGGCTCCCCGCGCCACGTCTTCACCGTCTCGCCCAAGGCGCTGGCCGAGGCGACCGGCGCCACGATGCTGCCGCGCTGAGCCTCAGCTCAACCGCTCGATCGCCGCGAGGGTCGAGCGGGCCGCGCGCAGCCCCGGCGAATCGTCCGCCGTGCCCAGCATCCCCATCGCCTTGATCAGCTTCGCTCGCTGCACCATCGCCCTCTGCGGATCGTCGAGCAGCGGGCGCAGCGCGCCTGCGATATTGTCCGGCTCGCACGCGTCCAGCAGCACCTCCGGCACCGCGGGTTCGTCCAGCAGGATGTTGACGAGATTGGCATATTTCGTCTTCACCATCCGCTTTACGAGGAAGGTGGTGATCGGCGACATCCGGTAGGCGATGACCGCCGGACACCCCGCCATCGCCAGCTCTAGCCCCACCGTGCCCGAGGCGGCGAGCGCCGCGTCCGAGATCTGGAAGGCCGCGCGCTTTCGCATCTCCGCCTCCCCCGCGGGCCGTCCCCGCGGGTCGAGCACCGTGCAGGCGAGCGGCCAGTCCACGACCTCCGCCCGCACCTGCTCGGCCACATGCGGCACGGTCGGCACCACGACGTGCAGATCGTCATGCCCCAGCAATCCCAGCGCCGCGCCGAAGCGCCCCGACAGTCGCGCGACCTCCCCTTCGCGCGATCCGGGCAGCACGCACAGCACCCGCACCCCGTCGCGCAGGCCCAGCTCCGCGCGCAGCCGCTCCCGGTCGCGCAGCGTCGGCTGCGGCTCGGCCACCACCGGATGCCCGACGAAATCGCAGGTCATGCCCGCCGCCTCCATCAACGGTGGCTCGAAGGGCAGCAGCGCCAGCACGTGATCGACATGGCGCGCCATCTTGGCCGCCCGCCCCTCGCGCCAGACCCAGACGGAGGGCGCGACGTAGTGGATCACCGGCATCTTGCGCCGCGCGCGCACCTTCGCCGCGACCCGCAGGCAGAAATCCGGGCTGTCGATGGTGATCAGCGCATCGACGCCGAGGTCCAGCACCGCCCGGACAGCCTCGTCCCGGCGGCGCAGCAGCCCGCGCAGGCGCGGCAGCACCTCCGTCAGGCCCATCACGCTCAGCTCCTCCATCGGGAACAGGCTGTCGAGCCCCTCGGCCTGCATCATCTGGCCACCGATCCCGTAGAAGCGGATGCCGGGCACCAGCGTCTTCAGCCCGGCCATCAGCGCCGCACCCAGCCGATCGCCCGAGGGCTCGCCCGCGATCAGGAACAGTTTCATCGGATCACCTTCACGAACAGGCCCGCCGCATCCGCACGCGCGATCACCGCGTCGCGGTCGAGCACCAGCACGCCATGTGCCTCGATCGCGATCCCGGACAAGCCCGCCGCCACCGCGCCCTCGACCGTATCGGGGCCGATGGTCGGCAGATCGACATGCCGATCCTGCGCCTCCTTCAACCGCTTGACCAGGACGCCGCCACTGCCGGGTCGTTCCCGCCCGACGAAGCGCAGCATCGCGTCCGTCCCCGGCAAGGTCTCGACCGCCAGCACCTGCGCCTCCGCGATCACCACACCCTGCCCGATATCGAGCGGCGCGAGATCGCGCAGCAGCGCCGTGCCGCGCGCGATGTCCCGCTCCTGCGCGCGCGTCGGCCCGGCCCGCGTCAGGAGGCCCGGCGGCTCGGTCAGGTCGGGCATCACTTCCGTGACCGGGACCAGCGCAAACCCCTCGCCCTCCAGCAACGCCCGCACCGTGCGCAGCAGCCCGTCATCCCCGCGCCGCAGCGCGGGCGCGATCCGCATCATCCAGCGCAGCGCGTGCCGGTCGAGCGTCAGCGGATTGATCCGCGGCCGCTCCACGCCGCCCGCCAGCACGATACGGTCGCAGCCCGCGGCGCGCAGGGTTGCCAGCAGCCGCCCGACCGCCGTGATCGGCAAGCGCTCATGTGGATGGTCCGAGACCCAATCGCCCGCGAACCCGTCCAGGGCGACCACTTGATAGGGCGTGCCCGCCTCCCGCATCCGCTCCGCGATCCGGCGCGGCAGCGATCCGCGCCCCGCCACGATGCCGAGCGCGCTCACGGCGTGGCGATGGAGCGGCTGTGATCGGCCAGGATGAACTCCGCGATCTCCTGCACCAGCGGGTCGTCCGCGTGATCCTCCCGCGTGCGCCGAGTCCGCTCCAGCAAGGTGCCCGCCCCGTCGACGAAGATCGCCTGATAGGCCGCCCGCAGCGCGTGAAGCTGCGGCCGCTCCACCCCGCGCCGCTTCAGCCCGGTGATGTTGAGGCCCGCAAGCTCGCCGCGGTTGCCGACGATCGAGCCATAGGGGATCACGTCCTTCGTCACCATCGAGACCGCGCCGATCATCGCGCCGCGCCCGATATGCACGAACTGGTGCACGCCCGACTGTCCGCCGACGATCACGTTGTCGTCGAGCCTGCAATGCCCCGCGATGGCGGCATTGTTGGCCAGCACGATCCGGTTGCCGAGGATGCAATCATGCCCCACATGCGTGCCCAGCATCATCAGGTTGTCGTCGCCGATCTTCGTCAGCCCGCCGCCGCCCGCCGTGCCGGGATTGATCGAGACGGATTCGCGGATCATGTTGCGCGCGCCGATCTCCAGCCGCGTGCGCTCGCCCGCGAATTTCAGGTCCTGCGGCTGATGCCCGATCGAGGCGAAGGGCCAGATCCGCGTGTCGTCCCCGACCGTCGTGTCGCCCGCGATCACAACGTGGGAATGCAGCACGACCCCGTCGCCCAGCCGCGCCTGCGGCCCGACGATGCTGAACGGGCCGATCTCGCAGCCCGCACCGATCTGCGCTCCGGGCTCGACGATGGCGCTCGGGTGGATGCGAGTCTCGCCCCGCGCGGCCATCACGCGCCCTCGGGCGGGACGATCATCGCGGCGAAGACGCATTCGGTGGCCAGCTCGCCATCCACCTTCGCCTCGCCCTTGAACTTCCAGACCTTGCCGCGCCCGCGCAGGGTGGTCACGTGCAGCTCCAGCGTGTCGCCCGGCACCACCTTGCGCCGGAACCGGCACTCGTCCACCGACATGAAATAGACCAGCGCCTCCTTGTCGATCAGCCCCAGCGAAGCCGAGACCAGCACGGCCGAGGTCTGCGCCAGCGCCTCGATCTGCAGCACGCCGGGCATCACGGCTTCTTGCGGGAAATGGCCGGGGAAATGCGGCTCGTTGGCGGTGACGTTCTTGATGCCGACCGCACTTTCGCCCTTCACCATGTCGCGGACCTTGTCCACCAGCAGGAAGGGATAGCGATGCGGGATCATCCGCTTGATCTCGCCCAGGTCGGCGGTGGTCTTGAAGTCGTCCTGCTGCTCGCTCACCGGCGCTCTCCTCCTGATGCGGTTCCGTCTGAGTTATTCCCCGCCTTCCGGGGGGTCAACCTGCGGTTGGGTCCGGGGCCCGGTCGGCGCGGCAGACTGTGCGTCGAGCCGGCGGATCACCTCCTCGGTCACGTCGAGCTGCGCATCGGCCAGGATGACGCTGCGCAGATCGACGATGGCCGCCGCCCCGCTATCGCCCAGGATCCCCGCATAGATCGGGTTGAGCTGCTGGGCAAAGCGCCGTTCGCGCGCCTCGATGCGTGCGGCGAGCGCCTGCGACCGGCGATCCTGCTCGACCCGCGCCGCGCGCACCCGCTCGTCGAATTCCCGCGCGAGCTCCGCAAAGGCTTCGCGCGTCACCAGGTCGCGCCGCGCGGCGAGTTCCTGCTCCTCCAGCTCGAACGCGTTGGAGATCGCGTCGGCCTCCGCCTGCAGCGCCTCGCGATCGGCGCGGTTCTGGCGCAGGATCTCCCGCCCCGTCTCCGACTGCTCCAGCACCGCGCGCGGATCGACCAGCACGATCGGCGGGCGCTCCCGCTCCTGCGCGTTCAGCGCGAACGCCCCCAGCAGGACGGCGGCGATCAGCGGCCAGACGCGCCGCCGCATCAGAAGCGACGGCCGCCCGACAGCCGGAATTTCTCGAAATCGTCACCGTCGACGCTGACCACCGGCTCGGCATAGTCGATGCGCAGCGCGCCGATCGGGCTGTCCCAGAACAGCGAGACACCCAGCGTCGCGCGCAGCTCCGCGCTGTCGTCGATCGTGTAGGCGCCCCGCGGCGCCGGTCCGGTGAAGTTCGTCTCGTTCAGTCCCCACAGCGAGCCCGCATTGGCGAAGACGCCGCCGAACAGCCCCGCCTCCTCCGGCAGACCCAGCGGGAAGGACGCCTGCGCGCGCACCACCGCGTAGTAGTTGCCGCCAAGGGCCGAATCGACATTGGTCGCCCCGCTCGTGTCGCGGTCGCGCGGGCCGAAGCCGCCCGACTGGAACCCGCGGAACGACGCGCCGCCCAGGAAGAACCGGTCGGTGATGCGGGAGCCGTCGTCGGCGGAGGCCAGCGCCCCGACCTCGCCCTCGACGAAGGTCACGACGTCGTCGTTGCGGAAGGACTTGTAGACGCGGCCCGTCGCCGTGCCCCGCAGGTACTGCGCATCGCCGCCCAGACCCGCGAGATCGCCGGTGAAGGTCAGCACATAGCCCCGCGTCGGAGCGGCACGGCTGTTGCGCTGATCGTAGCGATAGGTGAACCCGATGGAGGAGGTGATGTCCTCGCCCGCATCCGCCAGGATCGCCGGGGACGTGTTGGCAAGGTTGTTGGGGTCGATCTCGTCGCTCGACAACCGATAGCGCAGCTGCAACGTGCCGTTGTCGCTCAGCGGGAAGGTCACGCGCGGCTCGAAGCCCAGCGAGGCCTCGTTGAAATCCGACGTCTCCCGGTCAACCTCGCGGTAGTAGAGGTCGAAGCCCGCGGCGACCTCGCGGTCGAGGAAACGCGGCTCCTCGAAGCTGAACGAATAGACCTGCTGATCGCTGCCGGTGGAGAATTCCACCGCGACCGCCTGCCCGCGGCCCAGGAAGTTCCGCTCCGACAGCGCGATCGAGCCGCCCACGCCCGAGGCGGACGAATAGGCGACACCGAAATTGACCGACCCGGTCAGCTGTTCTTCGACCACGGTCTCGATGACCGCGCGATCGGGGGCCGAGCCTTCGACCACCTCGACGCTGACATCGGAGAAGAAGCCGGTGCCGCGCAGGCGGTCCGCCGTCTCCCGCACCGAGGCGGCGTTGAACGCGTCGCCCTCCACCAGGTCGAATTCGCGGCGGATCACCCGGTCGAGCGTCGAGGTGTTGCCCGAAATGTCGATCCGCTCGACGAAGACCCGCTCGCCATCGACAATCTCGAAGGTGACCTCGACCGTGCGCTCCTCGGTGTTCTGGCGCACGCGCGGCACCACGTCGGCGAAGGCGAAGCCCAAGAGCCCCGTCCGCTCTCGGATATTCTCGATGGTGGCGTCGATCTCGCTCTGGTCGAACCCGTCCCCGGCCTCGAAGGTCAGCGTGCCGTCGAGGTCGGCCACGTCCAGCCCGGCGATCTGCGGGTCGATGTCGACGAAGCCGAAATCGTACCGCGGCCCCTCGTTGATCGTGTAGGTCAGGAAGAAGCCGCGCCGGTCGGGCGACAGCTCGACCACCGAGCTTTCCACCTCGAACTCCGCGAAACCGTTTTCAAGGTAGAACTGCCGCAGCAGCTCCTCGTCGAGCCGCACCCGGCCCGGATCGAACGTGTCGTTGGAGAAGAAGGTCGACAGGATCCCCGCCTGACGGCTGACGATCACGTCGCGCAGCTCCCCGTCGCCGAAGACCTGATTGCCCACGAAGGTGATGCGCTCGATCTCGGTCACGTCGCCCTCGAAGATCTCGAAGACCACGTCGACCCGGTTCTCGGGCCGCTCGATGATGACCGGGTTCACCTGCGCGTCGAACCGCCCGACGCCGCGATAGGCATCGATGATGCGCGCCGCGTCCGCCTCGACCGCCGCGCGGTTATAGGCCAGCCGCGGCCGGATCTCGACCGTCTGCTCCAACAGCTCGTCCGAGACGATGTCGTTGCCCTCGAAGGCGATCAGGTTGATCGACGGGTTTTCGACGACCACGATGCGCACCGCGTTGCCCTCGACCAGGATCTGCGCGTCCTGGAACAACCCCGTGGCGAACAACGCCTGCACCGCGTTATTGAGCGTGGCGGGCGTCACCGTCTCGCCCACGTCGAGATCGGTGTAGACGCGCACCGTCTCCGCCTCGATGCGGCGGTTGCCCTCCACCGTGACGGCGCCGAGCGTAAAGCTCCCGGGCACCTGCTGGGCCATCGCCCCCGTCGACAATGCGGCACTGGCCACGCAAGCCATCAGGGTCGTGCGCAGCGCGCTGGAACCGATGGATGCGCTGAGCGCGCGAAGACCGGTCACTCGGGTAAAGGAACGCATTCTGCCCCGCCTCTCTCAAAGACTGCCTGTCGCCTCTTTTCGCGGGCCGTGGCGGGCCTCAGAGACGTGTGATGTCGTTATACGTCGCGAAAAGCATGAGGGACAACACCATTGCAAGTCCGATCCCCATCGCGACGTCCACCCAGCGCCCCGATGGTGTCCTCCCGGTCACGGCCTCGATGGCGTAGAACACAAGATGCCCCCCGTCGAGCACCGGAATCGGGAACAGGTTCATCAGCCCGATCGCCGTCGAGATCAGCGCGATCAGCAGCACGAAGTTGAGGATGCCCTGCCCCGCCGTCTCCCCCGAGACCTGCGCGATGCCGACGGGCCCCTGCAGGTTCGAGGGGCTGATATTGCCCGCGATCATGTGCCCGATCCCGTCGAATGTCCCGGTGATGATCGCCCAGGTCCGCGACACCCCGATGCCGAGCGCCTCGACCGGGCCGGGGCTGCGCGTCTCGGGCGTCAGATAGGGCGCGATCGACACGCCGATGATGACCTGCCGTGCGAAGGTGCCGTCTGGCTGCGGCACGTCCTCCTCGGTCGGCACCATCGTCAGCACCATCTCCTCGGCCCCGCGGCGCAGCCCGATCTCCAGCGGCTCCCCTTCCGAGGCGGCGACCGTCTCGCGCAGCGTGTCGAAATCGACCAGCGGCACGCCTGCGGCGGTCAGCAGCAGGTCCCCTTCGCGGATGCCCGCGCGGCTCGCGCCCGACAGGGGCCGCACGCCCGCGACCAGCGGCGGGCGCGGGCGCTCCACCACCAGGTCCATCGCCTCGCCGTCCCGCTCGACCGTGTAGGTCGCGGGCTGGCTCAAATCGATCTCGCTGAAGACGCGCATCAACTCCGCATAGCTGCCGACCGGCTGCCCGTTCAGCGCTGTCACCACGTCGCCCTCGCGCAGCGGCGTCTCCCCCTGCACCGACTCGGGCAGCGCGCCCAGCCGCGCCTCCTCCACCGCGACGCCGGTCCAGAAGACCAGCGCGCAATAGATCGCGATGCTCAGAAGGAAATTCGCCACCGGCCCGGCCAGCACCGTCAACGCCCGCTTCCACAGCGCGGCACCCGGAAAGCTGCGCGCCCGCTCCGCCGCGTCCATCCCCTCGACCGAGGCCTGGTCCGGCCGGCTCGACCCGTCCGCATCGCCCAGGAACTTGACGTAGCCGCCCAGCGGCAGCAGCCCGATCCGCCAACGCGTCCCGCGCCGATCCGTGCGGGCATAGAGCTCCTTGCCGAAGCCGAGGCTGAACACCTCCGCATGGATCCCGCACCAGCGCCCGACGATGTAATGCCCGAACTCGTGGATGAAGACGACGATGCCCAGCACCACCACGAAGGGCAGGATGGTGGCGAGCAGCGGCCCGAGCACCGGTATAGCGGAAATCAGGTCGATCATCGGTCCATCCGTTTCATGGCTTCGGCCACCGCCGCGCGCGCCTCGGCGTCGAGCGCCAGCACCTCGTCGAGGCTCTCGGGCTCTCCGTCGCAGGCTACCGCGTCGAGCGCCCGCTCCACAAGGACGGCCATGTCGAGGAACCCGATCCGCCGGTCGAGGAACCCGGCCATCGCCGCCTCCTTGGCCGCGTTCATCACCGTGCCCGCGCGCCCCCCGGCCTCCAGCACATCCTTCGCAATACGCAGCGCGGGGAACCTCTCGGGGTCCGGCGCCTCGAAATCGAGCCGGGCGAGTTTTGCGAAATCCACCCGCTCCACCGGCAGCGCCCGCCGCTCGGGATAGTCGAGCGCATAGCCGATCGCCCCGCGCATGTCCGGCGGCCCCAACTGCGCGATCAACGATCCGTCGCGAAAGCCCACCATCGAATGCACGATGGATTGCGGGTGCACCAGCACCTCGATCTGATCGGGCGTCAGGTCGAAAAGATATTTCGCCTCAACCAGTTCCAGCGCCTTGTTGAACATGCTCGCGGAGTCGATCGAGATGCCGACCCCCATATCCCAGTTCGGATGCGCGACCGCCTGCTCGGGCGTCACATCGCGCATCTGGTCGGTCGTGAAGGTCCGAAACGGCCCGCCCGAGGCGGTGACGATCACCCGCTCGACCGTCGCGGCCCGCTCCCCCTGCAAGGCCTGGAAGATCGCGGAATGCTCGCTGTCGGCGGGCAGCAGCGTGGTGTCCCCTCGCGCACAGCAATCGAGCAGCAGCCGTCCCGCGCAGACCAGGCTCTCCTTGTTGGCGAGCGCCAGCGTACCGCCCCGCCCCGCGGCGGCGAAACTGGGCCGCAGCCCCGCAGCCCCGACGATGGCGCTCATCGTCCAGTCGGCCGGCTCGCGCGCGGCATCCTCCAGCGCCGCGACACCCGCCGCCGCCTCAACACCGGACCCATCCAGCGCGGCTCGCAAGTCGTCCAACCGGCTCTCGTCTGCCGTCACGGCGATGCGCGCGTTCAGACGGCGGGCATGTTGCGCCAGTTCCTCGATATTGTTTGCGCCGGTCAGGGCCACGACGTCGAACGCCTCTGCCCCACCCGCCCGGTCGATCAGGTCGAGCGTGCTCGCCCCGATCGAGCCGGTGGCGCCCAGGACGCTGATCCGTCTCACCACAGGAAGATGCTCTCACCCCGAAGGAAGCTGACCGCCGCGACGACCAGACCGGCGGCCATCAGCCCGTCCACCCGGTCGAGGATGCCGCCGTGACCGGGCAGCAACCGGCTCGAATCCTTCACGCCGAAGAACCGCTTGGCCGAGCTTTCCGCCAGATCCCCCGCCACGGCGACCAGCGCCACGAAGACCGACAGCAACGCCACCTCCGCCGGATAGGACAGCCCTGCGAAGATCGCGAAGAGCAGCCCCGCCACCTGTGCGAACAGCACCGATCCAATCAGGCCCGACCAGGTCTTCTTGGGGCTGACCCGCGGCCACAGCTTCGGCCCGCCGAAGATGCGCCCGCCGAAATAGCCACCCACATCGACCGCGATCACCACCAGCACCAGCCACAGCACAGACAGGAATCCGAAGCGGAAATCGTTGCGCAGCGCCTCGATGGCGATCATCGACAGCCCGATATAGGCACAGCCGGGAATGATGAAGCGCAGGCGCGCCAGCTCCCAGGCCGCGCCGATGGCGATTCCAGCGCCGAGCACCGCCATGCCCAGAAGCGGCCCGCCCAGATGCGCCACGATGACGCCGAGGAACGCGGCGAGGATCATCAGGATGCCGGGCGAGCGCAGTCCCTGCCGGTGGCCCACGACCATCTCGCGCCATTCCCAGATCATCGCGCCCGCACCGACGCCGATCAGGGTCGCACTCCACAACCCGCCGAAGATGAAGGCGACCAGCGCCACCGCGCCCAGCACCGCGGCCGAGATCAGCCGCACCTTCAGGTCGGAAAACTTGCCACCGCTCGCCTTGCCCTGGCTCAAGCCGGACCGCCCTGCGAAGCCTCGACTCCACCGAAGCGGCGCTCGCGCGTCCCGAACTCGTCGAGGATCGCGCCGAACTGGTCGGGCGTGAAATCGGGCCAGCACTCGGGCACGAACGCATATTCGGAATAGGCCGCCTGCCAGGGCAGGAAGTTGGAGGTGCGGTGCTCGCCGCTCGTGCGGATCACCAGCTCGGGGTCCGGGCAGCGCGTGTCGAGCGCCTCCGCGAACCGCGCCTCGGTCACGTCGCCGGGCGCGATCTCGCCCGCCGCCACCTGCGCCGCGATCTTTCGCGCCGCGCGCACGATCTCGTCGCGCCCGCCATAGTTCAGCGCGACCTGCAAGGTCAGCAGGTCGTTATCCTTCGTCCGCTCCTCCAGCCCCGCCATCATCGCGCGGATGTCCGGCTCCAGCGCCGAACGCTCGCCGATGAAGCGCACGCAGACCCCGTTGCGCTCCAGCTCCGCGGCCTCCATGCGGATATAGATGCGGAACAGCCGCATCAGCGCCGCCACCTCGATCACCGGCCGCTTCCAGTTCTCGGTCGAGAAGGCATAGAGCGTCAGCGTCTCGACCCCGAGGTCGGGACAGGCGCGCACGATCTCGCGCACGCGCTGCACGCCCTTCTTGTGACCGGCCACGCGCGGCAGGCCCCGGCGCACGGCCCAGCGGCCGTTTCCGTCCATGATGATGGCGACATTCGTCGGGCGTGCCATGTGTCCGCTCTCCTCGATCGGCGGGTCCTCAGACCTGCATGATCTCTTCCTGCTTGGTCTCCAGCGCGGCATCGATCTTGGCGATATGCGCCTTGGTGATCTCGTCGATCTCGTCGGAATAGACCTTCTGGTCGTCCTCGGCCATCCCCGCGGCCTTGGCCTTCTTCACCTGGTCCATGCCATCGCGCCGCACGTTGCGCACCGCGATGCGGGCCTGCTCGGCATATTGCCCGGCCACCTTGGCCAGATCCCGCCGCCGTTCCTCGTTCAGCTCCGGGATCGGCAGGCGCAGCGTCGTGCCGTCCATCACCGGGTTGATCCCGAGGCCCGCATTGCGGATCGCCTTGTCCACCGCGCCGACCATCGACTTGTCCCAGACATTGACCGTCACCATGCGCGGCTCGGGCACGTTGATCGTCGCCACCTGATTGATCGGCATGGAGGAGCCGTAGGCGTCCACCTCCACCACGTCGAGCATCGAGGCCGAGGCCCGCCCCGTGCGAAGGCTGGCGAAATCGCCGCGCAGGCTGGTCAGCGCGCCGTCCATGCGCTTGGCGATCGCGTCGGTGTCGATATCCAGATCGTCGGACATGTGGTCTCCTGTCTTATTCGGCCACTGTGGTGAATTTCCCCTGCCCGCTCAAGACCCCGGCGAGGCCTCCTTCGGCGGCGAGGGAAAACACCACGATCGGCAGCTTGTTGTCTCGGGCGAGTGCTATGGCGCTCGCATCCATGACCTTGAGGTTCTGGGCCAGAACCTCGTCATAGGTCACCTTGTCATAGCGCTTGGCGTCCGGGTTGGTCTTGGGATCGCTGTCATAGACCCCGTCGACCTGCGTGCCCTTGAAGATCGCCTCGCATTTCATCTCGCTCGCGCGCAGGGTCGCGGCGGTATCGGTCGTGAAGTACGGGTTGCCCGTCCCGGCGGCGAAGACGCAGACGCGCTTCTTCTCCAGGTGCCGCACCGCACGGCGGCGGATATAGGGCTCGCAGACCTGATCCATCGGGATGGCCGAGATCACGCGCGTGTTGATCTTCAGCGCCTCCAGCGCCGATTGCATCGCCAGCGCGTTCATCACCGTGGCGAGCATCCCCATGTAATCGGCGGTCGTCCGCTCCATCCCCTGCGCCGAGCCCTGCAGCCCGCGGAAGATGTTTCCGCCGCCGATCACCATGCAGATCTCGACGCCCATCGCGTGCAGGGTCTGCACCTGCCGCGCGATCCGCTCGACCGTCGGGGGATGTAGGCCGAATCCCTGGTCGCCCATTAGCGCCTCGCCCGAGATCTTCAGCATCACCCGTCCATATTTCGGGGTCGGGGCGTCGTCTGACATGAATGGCTCCTACAGGTCTCGGCTACGCGCGATACCTGCCCCGAACGCCGTCCGGGTTCAACGGTTAATGCGCGCCGCGCGCCACCAACTAGGGCGCAATATGCGCTTGCCTAGCGCGCGATGTAGCGGTCGAGCCGGTGATTCACCGTCAGGAACAGGTTCAGCACGACCGCCCCCAGCAGCGACCAGAGCATCGCGCCGAGCGGCAGCACCGCAAGCCCCAGCGCGAGTATGCCGAGGTCGAAGACCAGCTGCGTCAGCCCCGGCCGCCACCCCAACCGATCTTGCAGGTAGAGCGCGAGGATCCCCACCCCGCCCAGGCTCGCCCGGTGCCGGAACAGTCCCAGCAGCCCGAACCCGATCAACACCCCACCCGCGACCGCCGCGTAACCCGGTGCCACGGCGTCGAGCCCCAGCCACGCGCCCTGCACCGACATCAGCGCCGACAGCGCGCTGATCGCCGCGAAGGTCTTGAAGGTGAAGGCACGTCCCATCCGCAGGATGGCAAGCGCATAGAACGGCAGGTTGAGCACCCAGAACAGCAATCCCGCATCCAAGCCCGTCATGTAGGACAGGATCAGCGCCAGCCCCGCCATGCCGGACGTGACCAGCCCCGCCGCCTGGTAGAGCGCGAGCCCCAGCCCCGTGGCGATCACCCCCGCCCCGATCCCCTGCACATCGTCGAGCGCGGAATGAACCGTACTGGTCCCCTCCCACTGGGCGAACCGCCGAGCCAACTGCCCGGCCTCGTTGTTGCGGTGCAATATGGACATTGGACAGATGTCGACCGGATGGGGGTGGCGGTCAAGAGGTCAGCGGTATTTGCGGGGCGGCGCGGGTCACTCCGTTGCCTGAACCCTGCGATCCAGCGCGGATGCGGAGGCGAGCAACTCACGGACTGCTATCCCGAACCGTTTTCTCTCAGCAGGGGAATAGTGGCGAAAAGCCCAACTGGAAACGTCCATCAAGCTCAGGAACTTCGCCACCTCCATCAGCCGCGCTGGTATGCCTCTCATGTCGATCGACCAAGAGATCGGCTTAACATGGACGAGATTGTTGCGCAGGCTTTGCAAATACGTAATTGCCTCGGTCATCTCCGGCGACACGTCCACTTTTGCCCCGGCGGTATCGAACGATCCGGCTTCTCGCTTTCGCGTTCGAGGGCCATCATGGTCAGCACCTTCCGGCTCGGAATGCAGGGCAACGCTCGTCAGCATATCGAGCAGGGAGTGGACTCGCATACTCAGTTTGAGTTCCTCGCGGACGAGCTTCGTCTCTTCCCGTTCGGGGAAGGCTGGATCGTCCTGCTGTTCGGACGCCCGCGCAGCCACGTGAAGGTCGCTGAGGCGGTCCTGTAATTCGGCATGCTTCGCGGCATTGCCGTAAGCCCCGATCCCGCGCGTGCCAGTATGATGCGCGACCAGCGCAGCGTTCACCGCGTCGCAGGCCGACGTGATGGCCCAACGCCACGCGACGGGTTCAGTCTCGACGCGAGCAAGCTGGGAAACACATTCTTCCAGTGCTTGCAGCGCGCCACTCTCCGGGCTGATCTCGTACTCGAACATCGGCCGATGTTCGCACGGGCGCGACCGTCTGTCTGCCGCGTTAACGAATGCCGTGCGCCAGCCATCTGCCATACGCGTGCCATACGCCTGCCATACGCATCGCAGACCACGTTCCAGACATTAACGAAGCTTGCCGGACCGTTAGGGTGTCATCTCTCCAGGCGGCTCGCGGTTCACACCCCCCAAATGAAAACCGCCGCGCAATCCCTTGCGCGGCGGTCGTTTTCCTCAGCGGAGGCTCGGCTCAGCCGCCCATGGTCTTGGCGACTTCCGCGGCGAAATCCTCTTCCGCCTTCTCGATGCCCTCGCCGACCTCGACACGGGCATATGCCGTGACCGAAATCCCGGCTTCCTTCGCCGCTTCACCGACCGTAACGTCCGGATTCATAACGAACTTCTGGTTGAGAAGCGTCACTTCCTCGAAGTATTTCTTCATGCGGCCGACGATCATCTTCTCGATCACAGCATCCGGCTTGCCGCTCTCGCGCGCCTGCTCGGTCAGCACCTGCTTCTCGCGCTCCACAAGTGCTTGATCCAAATCATCTTCCGACAGCGAAGCGGGGTTCGTCGCGGCGATATGCATCGCCACCTGACGGCCGAATTCCACGTTGTCGCCGTCGAACGCGACGATCACGCCGATCTTGCCCATGCCCTCGGTGATCGCCCCGTGCACGTAAGCCGCGACGTTCTGACCGGACACTTTTGCCATACGGCGCAAGGACATGTTCTCGCCGATCGTCGCGACCTTGTCGGTCACGGTGTCGGCGACGGATTTGCCGCCCATGTCGGCGGAGGCGAGCGCTTCGGTCGAGTCCACGCCCATCGCGGTATCCGCGATCTTGCCGACCATTTCCTGGAATTCGGCGTTGCGCGCGACGAAGTCGGTCTCGGAGTTGACCTCGACCGCGACGGCGGTGCCGTTCTCGGCCTTCACGGCGACGAGGCCCTCGGCTGCGGTGCGGCCCGACTTCTTCGCGGCCTTGGCGAGGCCCTTGGTACGCAGCCAGTCGACCGCGGCTTCCATGTCGCCATCGGTCTCGGTCAGGGCCTTCTTCGCGTCCATCATGCCTGCGCCGGTCTGTTCGCGCAGTTCCTTCACCATGCTTGCGGTGATTGCCATCTCATCTCTCCTGAAAAGCTCGGATCGCGCGACCCTCGATACAGGGCCGCGCGTGTCGGTTTGATGACGGCGGGGTCGCGCCCCGCCGAACGGATCAGGCGTCCGCGCCTTCCTCGGCGACGGCGTCCTCGCTGAGACCCTCTTCCATCTCGCCCAGGTCGACACCGGCGGCACCCAGCTGGTCAGCCATGCCGTCGAGCGCCGCGCGCGCGATCAGGTCGCAGTAGAGCGCGATTGCACGTGCCGCGTCATCGTTGCCGGGGATCGGGTAGTCGATGCCCTCGGGGTTCGAGTTGGTGTCGAGCACGGCGATCACCGGGATGCCCAGCTTCTTGGCCTCGGCGATGGCGAGCGCCTCCTTGTTCGTGTCGATCACGAACAGGATGTCGGGCACGCCGCCCATGTCGCGGATGCCGCCCAGCGAGGCGGTGAGCTTCGCCTGCTCGCGGTCGAGCTGCAGACGCTCCTTCTTGGTGAAGCCCGAAGCGCCTTCGCCCAGCTGCTCGTCGAGCGTCTTCATGCGGCTGATCGAGTTGGAAACGGTCTTCCAGTTCGTCAGCGTGCCGCCCAGCCAGCGGTGGTTCATGTAGTACTGCGCGCAGCGCTCTGCGGCCTCGGCCACGGCCTTCTGCGCTTGGCGCTTCGTGCCGACGAACAGGATCCGGCCGCCCTTGGCGACGGTCTGCTGCACGGCCTGCAGCGCCTGGTCGAGCAGCGGCACGGTCTGCGTCAGGTCGAGAATGTGGATGCCGTTGCGATCACCGTAGATATACTGGCCCATGCGGGGGTTCCAGCGGTGGGTCTGGTGGCCGAAGTGAACGCCAGCTTCCAGCAGCTGACGCAGCGTGAACTCGGGAAGAGCCATCGTCGTTTTCCTTTCCGGTTTCGCCTCGACGGGGGGAAAGGGCATCTGCCCAACCGGTGGACCGGGCGGGATGTCTCCCCGAACCGGCCCGCCCCCGTCTGCGGGATTGAGTGCGCGCCTCCTAGACCGGATCGCGCGCGGATGCAAGCAGGCTCAGCGCGCCGGTCCGAAGGCGCGCCGCATGAGTGCGACGGCGTCCGTGTCGCGGCTGTCGGGATCCCGTCCGTCCGCGCGCAGGACGGTGTCCGCCATCTGCTCCAGATCGGGCAGAACTTCGGGGCCGGACAGTTTCGCAAGACGCCGGGAGAGGCGACGGACCGCCATCTCCGCACCATTGCATTGCGCGACGATCCAGCGCCCGACGGTCAGCAATTCATCGGCCTCTGCGAGGTCGGCGCCGAAGACGCGTGCAGTCTCGCGGCGAATTGCCGTGATTTCCGACTGGCTCAGCGCGCCGTCCAGTTCGGCAAGTGCCACGAGGATCCCGGTCGCGGCGAGCCGCGGATCCTCCACCGTCTTCACCGGATGGACGTTCGTTCGACGCCGAAACCCCAGCCGACGCGCGGCGAGGCGCACGTCGTTGGCCGCATCGAGAAGATCGGTCCCGACGTCCCGCGCCCGCTGGAAGCGCCAGTACCAGATCCCGGCTGCACTGATCGCCCCGATCAGCAAGATGAGGATATGCATGTGCCTGTACTCCGCGCGACATGGGCCCGTCGATCGATAGCGCGCCGGTGGGGCTTGAGGCAAGGACGGCTGGCACCGGACGCCAAAACTGGTAGAACCTGCCCCGACAGCGCCGCTTCGCAGGACTCACATGCTTCCCGTATTCCTCAAGACCCTGCCCTTCTTCCTGCTGATCGGGCTGGGCTACGGGGCGGCGGCGACGCGCTTCTTCAGCCGCGAGGCGGCGGTGGCGCTGACCCAGTTCGTGTTCTGGTTCGCGCTGTCGGCCATGCTGTTCAACTTCGCAGCGACCCTGGAATTCTCCGACATCGCGAATGGCGACTTCCTGCTGTGCTACCTCGTGGCCTCGGCCATCGTCTACATCGTGGCGACGGTGATCGCGAAGATGCGCGGGCTGACGCTCGCCACCTCGGCGATCGAGGCGCAATGCGCGGTGATCGGCAATGTCGGCTTCCTCGGCATCCCGATGCTGGTCGGCCTGTTCGGAGAACGGGCGGCCGCCCCCGTGCTGATGGTGCTGTCGGTCGATCTGATCGTGTTCGGCAGCCTCGTGGTCGCGATCATAACCGGCAGCCGGGGAAAGCTGGGGCCGGGTCTGGTGCTGACCATCCTGCGCGGCCTGGTCACGAATCCGATGGTGATGTCGATCACCGCCGGGCTGATCTGGTCGCTCTACGACTTGCCGGTGCCGGTGCCGATGGCGGAGTTCCTGACGATCCTGGGCTCGGCCGCGACGCCTGCCGCACTCTTCGCCATCGGCGCGAGCCTCGCGGGCAAGTCAGCCGAGCGGGCGAGCACGGCCCTGTGGCTCTCGGCGTTGAAGCTGGTCGCGCATCCGGCGCTGGTCGCGGTCTTCGCGTTGTGGGTCTTCGACCTCGACCCCTTCGCCGCGGCGATGATGATCGCAGCCGCCGCCATGCCGGTCGCGGGCAACATCTACATCATCGCACAGCATTACGGGGTGTCGCCGCAGCGCGTCTCGACGGCGATCCTGTTTTCCACCGTCATTTCGGTCCTGACGCTGACGGCGGTGCTGGGATGGGTGCAATGACGATCCTGTGCGCAGGGGCCGCGCATTGGGACATCCTCGCGCGTGCGGGCGAGGCGATGGCACCGGGCGACGATGTGCCGGGCCGCGTGCGCGACGCCCCCGGTGGGGTCGCGTGCAACATCGCGCGCCATGTCGCGCGGCGCGGCCGGGTCGCGCTGGCGGCCTGCGTGGGCGACGATGCGCGGGGGCGCGCGCTGCTCGCGCAATTGCAGGCAGAGGGGATCGACACGCGCGAGGTGGCGGTCCTGCCGGGCCTGGCCACGGATCGCTATGTCGCGATCGAGGATCACGACGGCGGGCTGATCGGCGCGGTGGCGGATCAGGCGACGTTCTCCGCCGGGGCGCAGAAGATCGGTGAATCCGTCAGGCGCTGGGATGGGCCGGTTCTGCTGGACGGCAACATGCCCGCGCGGGTGCTGGGCGACCTGCCTGTCGACAGGATCACGGTGATTCCGGCGAGTCCCGCGAAATCCCTGCGCCTGCGCGAGCCGGTCGCGGCGGGCGCCGGGATCGTCTGCAACGCCGCCGAGGCGCGCGTGATCGCGAGGGCCGAGGGCGACGGTCCCGCCTTGGCCGAGGCACTGGTCGCCGCAGGCGCGGCCTTTGCGCTCGTCACCGACGGGGCGCGGACCGCCGCGATCTGCCGGAACGGGCGCGTGCATTGCGCGACACCCGCATCCGTCACGGGATCGGTGACAGGCGCGGGCGATGCGCTGACGGCGGCCTTCACCCTTGCCATCCAGGAGGGTCTGTCCGATGAGACGGCCCTGAAGGCCGGGGTCGAGGCCGCGGCCCGGCATATCGAAGGAACATCGTCGTGACCCTGCCCCTGCTCTACTCGCCCGAAATCACCGAAGCGCGCGCCGACGGCAAACCCGTCGTCGCGCTCGAATCGACGATCATCACCCACGGAATGCCCTGGCCGCAGAACCGCGACACCGCCCGCGCGGTGGAGCAGACGGTCCGCGACGCGGGCGCGGTTCCCGCCACGATCGCCATTCAGGGAGGCAAGATCCTGATCGGGCTGACGCCGGACCAGCTCGACGCGCTGGCGCAGGCGAAGGATGTCGCGAAGCTGTCGCGCGCCGACCTGGCCGCCGCGGTGGCGGGCGGGATCACGGGCGCGACCACCGTGGCCGCGACGATGATCTGCGCCCATCTCGCCGGGATCGCCGTCTTCGCCACCGGCGGCATCGGCGGCGTGCATCGCGGGGCGGAGACGAGCTTCGACATCTCCGCCGACCTGCGCGAGCTGTCCGAGACACCGGTCACGGTCGTCGCGGCGGGCGCAAAGGCGATCCTCGACCTCCCGAAGACGCTGGAGGTGCTGGAGACGTTGGGCGTTCCCGTCATCGGCTATGGCACGGACCGGCTGCCCGCCTTCTGGTCGGCCTCCTCCGAACACGCGGTGCCCTTGCGCATGGACAGCGCCGAGGAAATCGCCGCAGCCCACGCGATGCGCGCTACGCTCGGACTGCCCGGTGGGCAACTGGTCGCCAACCCGATCCCGCAGGAATCGGAACTGCCAGCCGACACGCTGCGCCCGGTCATCGCGCAGGCGTTGGAGGAAGCCGAGGCACAGGGGATCGCGGCGAAGGCGGTGACGCCCTTCCTGCTGCAACGGATCTTCGAGCTGACCGAGGGCGCCTCGCTGACCGCCAATATCGCGCTGGTGCACAACAATGCGCGCCTCGCCGCGCAGATCGCGGCCGCGATGACATGAGGACAGCGCGCGCCCACTCCAAGATCGCGGGCCACGGATGAGCCTCGGAGCGGCGGAATGGGCGGCGTTGTCGCTCAGCCTGCGGGTCGCGGGTTGGGCGACGCTGATCGGACTGCCGCTGGCCTATCTGGTCGCATGGACGCTGGCGCGTCGGTCGTTTCGCGGCAAGGCGCTGGTCAAGGCGCTGGTCCAGATGCCGCTGGTCCTGCCGCCGGTCGTGGTCGGCTATCTGCTGCTGACACTGTTTGGCCGCAACGGCCCGCTCGGCGCGGCGCTCGGCACGCTCGGGATCTCGGTGCCGTTCACCAGCCTCGCGGCGGGACTCGCGGCGGGCATCATGGCCTTCCCGCTGATGGTCCGGGCCTGCCGCCTGTCGATCGAGGCGCTAGACTCCAGGCTGGAGGCGGCGGCGCGCACGTTGGGCGCGGGCGCGATGCGGCGGTTCTTCACGCTGTCGCTTCCGCTGTCGACGCCCGGCCTTCTGGCGGGCGCGACGCTGGGATTCGCCCGCGGGTTTGGCGAGTTCGGGGCCACCATCGTCTTCGCCGCCAACATCCCGGGGGAGACGCAGACCCTGCCGATCGCGATCTACTCGGCGCTGCAATCCCCCGGCGGCGACGCGGTCGCGACCCGGCTCGTCAGCATCTCGGTCGCGGTCGCCCTCGGGGCGTTCCTGCTTTCGGAATGGCTTGAGCGGCGAACCCGCGCCCGCCTTTCGGGGCAAAGCCGATGAGCCGGTTGCTGTTGCAGGGTCGGATCGAGAAGCGGGACTTCGCGCTCGACGTGGACATCGCGTCGGATGCGCCGATCACCGTCCTTCACGGGCCATCGGGTGCAGGCAAGACGCTGACGCTGCATCTTGCGGCGGGGCTGGTCGAGGCGGTCCGGCCGCGTTGCGTGGTGCAGGGGGCGGATCTGACCGCGCTGCCGACGGAACGCCGTCCCCTCGCGATGGCCTTTCAGGAGCCAAGGCTGTTCCCGCATCTCGACGTGAAGGCGAACCTCGCCTATGGCGCACGGGGGGCGGATCCGGCGGCGCTGGCCGACGCGCTCGACCTCGGCCCGCTGCTGCATCGGCGCCCCGCCGACCTCTCCGGCGGTCAGGCGCAGCGGGTGTCGCTGATGCGCGCCCTGCTGCGGCCCGCACGCCTGGTGCTGCTCGACGAGCCGTTCACCGGGCTCGACGCGGATCGGCGCGAGGCAGCGCGGGACCTGATCCGACGCCGGGCGGCCTCCGGCGACGTGATCCTGATGGTGAGCCACGATCCCGCCGATGCGCGGACGCTGGAGGCGCAGGTCGTGACCTTGCGCGACGGGGCGGCGCGGTGAGACCGGTCCTGATCGCCGGGCCGACGGCCAGCGGGAAATCCGCGCTGGCCCTCGCGCTGGCCAAGCGGATGCAGGCCACCATCGTCAATGCCGACGCGCTGCAGGTCTACGCGCGCTGGCGCCTGCTGTCCGCGCGGCCCTCGGATGCGGAGCTCGCACGTGCGCGCCATGTTCTCTACGGGCATGTCGGCGACCGGCAGGCCTATTCGACCGGTCACTGGCTGCGAGAGGTGGCCCCGTATCTGGGGCGAGGAACGCCGCTCGTCATCGTCGGCGGGACGGGTCTGAACTTCCACGCGCTGACCCACGGTCTCGCTCTGATCCCGGCAACTTCCGCCGAGATCCGCGCGGAGGCGGACGCGCGCGGAGCCGAGCGGATGCGCGCGGATCTGGCAGACCGCGATCCGCGCACGATGGCCCGGATCGATGCGCAAAACCCGATGCGGGTGCAGCGCGCTTGGGAGGTCCTGACCGCGACGGGACGGGGGCTGGCCGATTGGCAGGACGAGACGCCGCCGCCGCTGCTGTCGCTCCGCGATGCCGTGCCCATCCTGCTCGACGCCGATATCCCGTGGCTGAACGCGCGGATCGCGCGACGCTTCGACCGGATGCTCGAGGGCGGCGCGCTGGACGAGGCGCGCGCCGCCCTGCCCGGCTGGGATCCGACCATGCCCTCGGCCAAGGCCATCGGCGCGCCGGAACTGATTGCCCATCTGCGCGGAGAGACCGACCTCGACACCGCTCGAGCGAAAGCCGTGACCGCCAGCCGCCAATATGCCAAGCGGCAGCGCACCTGGTTCCGCAACCGAATGAAGGACTGGTCCCGCGTACCGATCGGGGATCGAAGCGATCCCGCCCGCATGGCCGATGAGATCATCACGCGCGCGACCATGTCGCCTCCGGGCTGATCGGGCCATCGCAGCGCACCAGACCACGCTCCGTCAAATCGATGAGGTGCGCGAGCACGTTGCGCGCGGCCGCGGGCAAGAGTGTGGGTGCGACATCGGTGTAGATCCGCGCAGTGAGGGGCTCGACGGCGACAGGGCCGCTCTCGAGCGCGGCCATCACCTGCGCCTCGCGCATTTCGCGGTGGGCGATCAGCTCGGCGATGCGCCGCTCGGCCTCGACGACCGGCTCCCCGTGGCCGGGGTGGAAGGTCAACCCGTCGCAGCGCCCCTGCATCCGCCGCAGCGATGCCATGAAAGCGGTGAGGTCGCCATCGGGCGGCGAGACGAGCGTGCTCGCCCAGCCCATGACGTGATCGCCCGTGAACAGGATGCCGCGCTCGCGGTCGAGGAAGCAGAGGTGCCCGGCCATGTGACCGGGCGTGTGCCAGACCTCCAGGGTCCAGTCGGGGCTGACGACCGTCTCGCCATCGCTCAAGGTCATGTCGGGCGCGAAATCGGCGTCGACGCCCTCGCCGCCCCCGATCCGGCCCTGTCCGGCCAGGGCCTGCATCACGGGGCGCCGCCCATCCTCCGCGCGCCCGAAGGCGAGGACCGGGATATCGAGCTCCCGCCCCAGCCGGGTGGCGAGCGGAGTGTGGTCGAGATGGGCATGGGTCGCGAGCAGATGGGTGATCCGCTCCCCCGGCGCCAGCGCGTCGAGGATCGCGGCGCGATGCGCGGGCAGGTCCGGCCCCGCATCGATCAGAGCGACCTCGCCCGTCCCCAGCAGATAGCTCTGCGTTCCGGTATGGGTCATCGGACCGCCATTCGGGGCCGTGATCCGGCGAAGTCCCTCAACCATCGCTCCCTCCTTGCGCGGGCGGGGGCGAGACCCTACCCCTTGCATCATGATGGATTTCAGATGGCTCAAGCGCTGGATGCCGCGCAACCTCTTTTCGCGGGCGCTGCTGATCCTGTTCGTCCCGGTGATCGGCATCCAGATCGTCGCCGCGACGGTCTTCATCGCGCGCCATGTCGAAGGCGTGACCGAGCAGATGGCGCGTTCGGTCGGGTCGGAGCTCAACTACGCGGTCTCGATCATCGAGCAGTCCCCATCGCGCGCGGAACGTGAGCGGCAGATCGATCTCATCAGCGGTCTGCTGGGTCTGACGCTGCTGGTCGACGGCGAGCCGCGGGAAATGGCGCGGGACCGGCTGGGACTGCTCGACATCTCCGGCGGTGCCGCGGCGCAGACGCTGCGCGACGTGATCGACAGGCCGCTGCGGCTCGATACCGTGTCGCTCGACAAGATCTTCGTGGTCGAGGTGGCGAGCGAGGTCGGGACCGTCACGGCATTGGTGCCCGAGCGTCGGGTGGTCGCCTCCAATCCTCACCTTCTGCTGACCTGGATGATCTTCGCCGCGGCGGTGCTCGCCACCATTTCCGTCCTGTTCCTGCGCAACCAGATCCGGCCGATCCGTGAGCTCGCGCAGGTTTCCGAAGCGTTCGGCAAGGGACGTTCGGAGCCGTTTCGCCCGCGCGGGGCGGAGGAAGTCCGGCGCGCCGGTGCCGCGTTCCTCGCGATGCGCACCCGGCTGGAACGGCAGATCGAGCAGCGCACGTCGATGCTGTCGGGGGTCAGCCACGACCTGCGCACGCCGCTCACCCGGTTGCGCCTCGGCCTCAGCCTCGCCGAGCCCGGTCCCGACACCGACGATATGATCGGCGACGTGGCGGAGATGGAGCGGATGCTCGACGGGTTCCTGGCCTTCGCCCGCGGCGAGGCGATGGAGGAGACGCGCGCCGTCGATCCGGTCGCCCTAGCCCGTCAAATGGTGACGCGCCTGCGCGGCGAAGGCGCGCCGGTGGCGCTGAAGGCGCAGACCGACACGCCCGACGATCCGATGGTCGATCTGCGCGAGATCGCGATCACGCGCGCCCTGCAGAACCTGCTGGGCAATGCGGTGCGGTTCGGCGCGCGGGTGCGGCTTTCGGTCAGGCTGACGCGCACGCGGCTCGAATACATCGTCGAGGATGACGGGCCGGGCATCGCGAAGGATCAAAGGGAGCTGGCATTGCGGCCCTTCTCGCGGCTTGATCCGGCGCGCAACCCGAACGAGGGAACCGGTTCGGTCGGCCTCGGCCTGTCGATCACCGCCGATGTCGCGCGCAGTCACGGTGGCGCTTTGATCCTGGAACGGTCCGAAAGCTTCGGCGGGTTGAAGGCCACGCTGCGCATCCCGCGCTAGTTCGTCGCGACCTGTCGACCGTATGCTTCCGGCGCGGCGGCGGGCCTGCGCGAAGCCGCATCGACGTCGACCAGGATCGACGCGGGCAGGTGCAGCGTCAGTTTCATCGATCCGACGGCCTCCTCGCGGCGCATTTCCGCCCCGATGGATCGCGCCACCTGGGCGAGGAGAAGCGTGCCGTATCCGCCGCCCTTCGCGCCGTGCAGCCTTGGAACCGCACAGCTGCTGCGTTCCTGCCAGACGAGCGTGAGCCCATCGTCCGAAGACGGATCGAGCGTGACCTTCAGCCCGGTTCCCGTATCGGACAGTCCGCCATGCTTCGCCGCATTCGTGGCGAGTTCGTAGAACATCACGGCCAGGTTGGTGCCCGCCTCCGCGCGAATCTCGATCCCCGGCGGGATGTCGATATCGGGGGCGTGGGAGTGCCAGGGGCGCAGCACGACCGAAAGCAGTCGCGCGAGATCGATGCAGTTGCGCTCCTCCCCGAAACGGTCGGGCAGCCGTTTGCTGATATCATGGGCATCGCGCAGCGCGACCATCTGCTGACGCAGCATGTCCGACATCTGGCCCGGCGTCTCCGCGCGGCGCGCGGCGATCCCGACGAGGCCCGCCATCATCGCAAAGCAGTTGCCGACGCGGTGGTCCATCTCGTGCGCCATGCGGGTCAGCGCCTCCTCCTGCTCCCGCCGCTCCGTGATGTCCCAGTTCACGCCGAGCATCCGGCGCGCCCGGCCATCGGCGTCCCGCTCGACGATGCGCCCGTGGCCTGCGATCCATCGCGTGCCGCGCGTGACGTGATCGACGCGCCACTCCATCACGTAGTCGCAGCCCTCCGCGATGGATCGCTGCACCGCCGCGTCGATGGCGGGGATATCGTCGGGATGGATCGCGGCGAAGAACTCGTCGATCGGGTAGTTCCGTCGTACCGTCCGCAGCCCGAACAGATGCGGCAGGCGCTCGCAGCAGTGAACCGTCCCGGACGGAATATCCCACTCGAAGCTCGCCATCTTGCCCGCGGCGAGCGCGATCTGCGCGCGATCCGCGTCGCTGCACGGCTCCTCCGGCAAGGGAATCGGCAGATCACGGGAGAGATCGTTTGCGTTCATGGTCCGTCCTCGGCGCTATATCTCCGAGACTGAAACATGAACGGCCACCGCGCCAGAACTTAGAACGATGAAATTTTTGCAAAATTTAGAAAAAAGGAGGGCGCCCGGAGGCGCCCCAGTCTGGTGTTCAGGCTCTCATGCGGTTTGTTGACTGCCCGGTTTCTCGCTTGCGGCCTGACACGGGGGGCGCCGACTTGGGCGCCCCCATGTTCCTCAGCTGCAGCCCGACGTGCCGCCGCAGGTGTTGCACTTCATGCAGGTGCCGTTGCGCACCAGGGTGAAGTTGCCGCACTCGCCACACGGGTCGCCCTCGTAGCCCTGCATCTTGGCCTTGGTCCGCGCGTCCATCGCCGTGCCGATGGCCGTGGAGGCCTGGGGCTGCTGGGCGGGGGTCATCGTGACCTCGGCCACGCCGCCCTGCAGGACCGTCAGTTCCTGCGGCAGGCGCTTGCGCAGATAGCCGGTGGAGGAGATCTGGCGGATCATGTCGATCGAGCTCGCCGTCGTCTCCTCGTCGGCCGAACGGACGTTGGACACGCCCTCCTCGACCCCGCGACCCAGATCGGCGAAGGCCTCGCCCTGCGGCTTCACATGCGCCAGATCCGTCCGGTCGAGATAGCTGACCGCCAGTTCGCGGAAGATGTAGTCGAGGATCGAGGTCGCGTTCTTGATCGAGTCGTTGCCCTGAACCATGCCCGCCGGCTCGAAGCGGGTGAAGGTGAAGGCCTCCACGAACTCCTCCAGCGGGACGCCGTATTGCAGCCCGACCGACACGGCGATGGCGAAGTTGTTCATCATCGCGCGGAAGGCGGCGCCTTCCTTGTGCATGTCGATGAAGATCTCGCCGAGGGCGCCATCCTGGTACTCGCCGGTGCGCAGGTAGACCTTGTGCCCGCCGACGATGGCCTTCTGGGTGTAGCCCTTGCGCCGCTCGGGCAGCTTGGAGCGGCCCTTGGCCACCTCCTTGACGATGATCTTCTCGACGATCTTCTCGGCGAGGATGCCCGCCTTCTCGGCCGCGGGGGCCTCGATCAGCGCTTCCTCCAGATCGTCCTCGTCCTCGTCGTCGATCAGCGCGGCCGAGAGCGGCTGGCTAAGCTTGGAGCCGTCACGATAGAGCGCGTTCGCCTTCACGCCGAGGGAGTGCGACAGCTCGTAGGCCGCAAGACAGTCCTCGATGGTCGCGTCGTTGGGCATGTTGATCGTCTTGGAGATCGCGCCGGAGATGAAGCTCTGCGCCGCCGCCATCATGGTGATGTGGCTCTCCACGCTCAGGTAGCGCGTGCCGATCTTGCCGCAGGGGTTGGCGCAATCGAAGATGGCGTAGTGCTCTTCCTTGAGGTGCGGCGCGCCTTCCAGCGTCATGGTCCCGCAGACATGGGCGTTGGCCGCCTCGATCTGCTGCTTGGTGAAGCCCAGATGCCGCAGCAGGTCGAAGGTCGGGTCGGTCAGCTTCTCCGCCGGGATGCCGAGCATTCCGGTGCAGAAATCGGCGCCCAGCGTCCACTGGTTGAACACGAAGCGGATGTCGAAGGCGGTGGCGAGCGCCTCCTCGACCTTCGCGATCTCCTCCTCGCCGAAACCGTGGCCGATCAGCGCGGTGTGGTTGATGGCGGGTGCGTTGCCGATCGAGCCGTGGCCGACCGCGTAGGAGGTGATCTCCTCGATCTGGGCCGAGCCGTAGCCGAGCTTGGCCAGCGCCGCGGGGACCGACTGGTTGATGATCTTGAAGTAGCCGCCGCCGGCCAGCTTCTTGAACTTCACCAGCGCGAAGTCCGGCTCGATGCCCGTGGTGTCGCAATCCATGACCAGGCCGATCGTGCCGGTCGGCGCGATGACCGAGACCTGCGCATTGCGGTAGCCCGACTTCTCCCCCTCGGCCAGCGCCTCGTCCCAGGCGGCGTGCGCCATGTTGATCAGACGCCCGTCCGGGCAGTTCTCGTGGTCGAGCGGGACCGGCGCCACGGCCAGGCCCTCGTAGCCCGCCGTCTCGCCATAGGCGGCGCGGCGGTGGTTGCGGATGACGCGCAGCATGTGGTCGGCGTTCTTGGCATAGCCGGGGAACGGCCCCAGCTCGCCCGCCATCTCCGCCGAGGTGGCGTAGCTAACCCCGGTCATGATCGCGGTCAGCGCACCGCAGAGCGCCCGGCCCTCGTCGCTGTCATAGGAGTGACCCATGTTCATCAGAAGGCCGCCGATATTGGCGTAGCCCAGGCCCAGCGTGCGGAACTCGTAGGACCGACGCGCGATCGCCTCGGACGGGAACTGCGCCATCAGGACCGAGATTTCCAGCGTCACGGTCCACAGGCGGGTGGCATGCACATAGCCGTCCACGTCGAACTCGCCATCCTTGAGGAAGGTCAGCAGGTTCATCGAGGCGAGGTTGCACGCCGTGTCGTCGAGGAACATGTATTCCGAGCACGGGTTGGAGCCGCGGATCTGCCCGTCCTCGGGGCAGGTGTGCCAGGCGTTCACGGTGTCGTGGAACTGGATGCCGGGATCGGCGCAGGCCCAGGCGGCGTGGCCGACCTGATCCCAGAGCTCGCGGGCATTCACGGTCTTGGCGACCTTGCCGTCGGTGCGGCGCAGCAGCTCCCACTCCGCATCGTCCTTCACCGCCTTGAGGAAGGCGTCGGTGACGCGCACCGAGTTGTTGGAGTTCTGGCCCGCGACGGTGTTGTAGGCCTCGCTGTCCCAATCGGTGTCATAGGTCGGAAACTCGATCGAGGAATAGCCCTGCTTGGCGTAGTCCAGCACGCGCTTGACATAGGTCTCGGGGATCGCGGCCTTCTTCGCCCCCTTGATGGCGGCCTTCAGCGCGCCGTTCTGCTTGGGGTCGAAGGCGGCGTCCTCGCGCCCGTCCCAGCCGCGGATCGCGGCGAAGATGTCGTTGAGCTTCGCCTCGTGCGACTTGGAGCCGGCGACGAGACTCGCCACCTTCTGCTCCTCCACGACCTTCCAGTTGATGAAGGCCTCGATATCGGGGTGATCCATGTCGCAGATCACCATCTTGGCCGCGCGGCGCGTGGTGCCGCCCGACTTGATGGCACCCGCTGCGCGGTCGCCAATCTTGAGGAAGGACATCAGACCCGACGACTTGCCGCCGCCGCCCAGCGGCTCGTTCGCCGCGCGCAAGCTGGAGAAGTTGGTGCCGGTGCCCGAGCCGTACTTGAACAGACGCGCCTCGCGGGTCCACAGGTCCATGATCCCGCCCTCGTTCACCAGGTCGTCGGTGACGGACTGGATGAAGCAGGCGTGGGGCTGCGGATGCTCGTAGGCGGAGGTGGAGCGGGTCAGCTTGCCGCTCTCGAAATCCACATAGAAGTGCCCCTGCCCCGGCCCGTCGATGCCATAGGCCCAGTGCAGGCCGGTGTTGAACCATTGCGGGGAGTTCGGCGCGCTCATCTGCGCGGCGAGCATGAAGCGCATCTCGTCATAGTAAGCCTGCGCATCGGCCTCGGTCGAGAAGTAGCCGCCCTTCCAGCCCCAATAGGCCCAGGCACCGGCCAGCCGGTCGAAGACCTGCTTGGACGAGGTCTCGCCGCCGAAACGCTCCTCCTCGGGCAGCTCCGCCAGCGCCTTCTCGTCGGGGACCGAGCGCCACAGGAAGGAGGGCACGCCCTTTTCCTTCACGCGCTTGAGCCGCGCGGGGACGCCAGCCTTGCGGAAGTACTTCTGAGCGAGAACGTCGGAAGCGACCTGGCTCCAGCTCGAGGGCACCTCGACACCGTCGAGGGAGAAGACGACCGAGCCGTCGGGATTGCGGATCTCGCTCGACGTGGTGCGGAACTCCAGCGACGCGTAGGCGTCCTTGGAGGCGGTGGTGAAGCGGCGGTCGATCTTCATGGCACTGTCCCTCGTCCTTGGGCGGAGCGCGCAAGGAGGGGTCCGCTGAAATGCAGCTTCGATCCTCGTACGGCCCGGCAATGGGTCTGATGTTGGAGTGCGGATCGGTTGTTGATGCCTGCGCCGCATCTTGTGTCCGTCCGTCGATGTCACACAACATGCGGCGAGGTCGCAGGCCGGTCAACGGGTTTTTTGGCGAGCGCTACCAGATATTGTGCTTGCCCCGCCCCTCCTTCGCTACGGCTGCGATTCGAACCGGGCGCCGCAACTCAGGATTGAATCGGGCAAAATCGGGGCATGACAGTGGCTTGTCCACCGGTCCGAAAGGATTAACGAAACGCCTCGCCGCGGTGCCCGAAGGTTCAGGTCGCGGGCGTGGCGGTCTCGTCCTCGTCCTCCGCCGCCTGGCGCGCCCACATGCGGGCATAGCGGCCATGCAGCGCAAGCAACTCCTCATGCGTTCCGCTCTCGACGACCTCGCCCGCTTCGAGCACCACGATGCGGTCGGCGTGGACGACGGTGGACAGCCGGTGCGCGATCGTCAGGACGGTGCGGCCCTCGCCCATCTCGCGCAAGCTCTCCTGGATGCCCTGCTCCGTCTCCGAATCGAGCGCCGAGGTCGCCTCGTCCAGCAGAAGGATTGGCGGGTTCTTCAGGATGGTTCGGGCGATGCCGACGCGCTGCTTCTCACCACCCGACAGCTTCAGCCCGCGCTCGCCCACAGTGGTCTCGTAGCCATCGGGCAGCGACATGATGAAATCGTGGATGCGCGCGGCCCGCGCGGCCTCCTCGACATCGGCACGGGTCGCATCGGGGCGGCCATAGGCGATGTTGTAGCCGATCGTGTCGTTGAACAGCACCGTGTCCTGCGGCACCACGCCGATGGCGGCACGCAGCGATTCCTGCGTCACGTCGCGCAGATCCTGCCCGTCGATGCGGATCGCGCCGCCCGTCACATCGTAGAATCGGAACAGCAGCCGACCGATGGTCGACTTGCCCGAGCCCGAATGACCGACCAGCGCCACCGTCTGCCCGGCGCCGGCGATCAGCGATACGCCCTTCAGGATCTGTCGGTCGCTGTCATAGGCGAAGCGGACGTCGTCGAGCTCGACCCGCCCGCCCCGCACGTCGAGCGCCTTCGCCCCCGGCTTGTCGTTGACCTCCGCGGGCTGTTCGAGCAGGCCGAACATCTCGCCCATGTCGACCAGGGCCTGCCGGATCTCGCGGTAGACCGTGCCCAGGAAATTCAGCGGCATGGTGATTTGCATCATGTAGAGGTTCACCGCCGTGAACTGACCGACGCTCAGCTCACCGCTCTGCACGTCTAGCGCGGCCATAACCAGCACGCTGACCAGACCGGCCGTGATGATGACCGACTGGCCGAAATTGAGGCCCGCGAGGCTGAGCTGCGTGCGGATCGCCTCGACCTCGTAGCCGCGCATGGAGTCGTCGTAGCGGGCGGCCTCGCGCGCCTCGGCCCCGAAATACTTGACCGTCTCGAAGTTCAGCAGGCTGTCGATCGCCTTCTGGTTCGCGTCAGTGTCGCGCTCGTTCATGCGACGACGTATGGCGACGCGCCACTCGGTGACCTTGAAGGTGAAGACTGTGTAGACGACGATGGTGGCGACCACGATCACGGCATACCAGAACCCGAACAACCACCAGAAGATCCCCGCCATCAGCGTCAGCTCGACGATCAGCGGCCCGATGGAGAACAGCACGAAGCGCAGCAGGAAATCGACGCCCTTCACGCCGCGCTCGATGATGCGGCTCAACCCGCCGGTCTTGCGGCTGATGTGATAGCGCAGCGACAGCGCATGGATGTGCTCGAAGGTCTCCAGCGCCAGCTTGCGCAGCGCGCGCTGACCGACACGCGCGAAGACCGCGTCGCGCAGCTGCGCGAACAGCACCTGACCCGACCGCGCAAGGCCATAGCCGATCACCAGCGCCACCGGACCGAGCGCCAGCAGCCAGGCGGCGCTCTCCTGCTCCTGCGGCGGGGCGAGCGCATCGACGCTCGCCGCGAAGAACAGCGGCGTGACCAGCGTGACGATCTTGGCCAGCACCAGGAGGACGATCGCCAGTACCACGCGCGCCTTCAGCGCAGGTTCGCCATCGGGCCAGAGATAGGGGACCACCTTCGGCAGCACCGCACGTTCGCTGATATTGTCGGGAGGGGTGTCGACCTGGTCTGCTGGCATCTTCGCTCGCTCGTTCGTGAGCGTCACAGATAGCCACGGTCGCGGGGGAATACCACTCGCATGGGCGAGATATGGGTGGGCGACGGCCCGATCGGGGATGAAACTGTCAATCGGGCCGCCGCCGAGGCAGCACAGAACGCAACGTAGCCGCCTCACCTCTGGCGACACCTTGCGAACAAGATGTCGAACTTTCGGCTTTCACCTGCTCTCGAAACGGATGGCGAGCCGCACGGGTTCCACGCAACCGACGCATTTGCGAAATAAATCCAGATGCGGGCCGAGGCCGCCCTCGCGCCGCCTTGCGGTCGCCCCGCGTCAGATCTCGTAGATGTCCGCGACGGCGATGACAGGCCCGGTCGGTGCCCCGGTCGGCGACCCTCCGGCCGGCTCTTGCGAGATGCCGAAATGTCCCTCGGTCGAGATCTGTTCGGCCAGATCGGGCGACAGCGGCACCTGGAAGCTCTGCGTGTCCGTCGGCATGACCCCCAGCGACGTGGGCGCGCCATCGGCCGTCGGGGCGAACCACAGCTCCAGATCCCCGCCCTCGGGTGCCTCGCCCGCGATACGGTTGACGTGCAGCACCGCGTTCTGCGCGTCGTAGCGCGTGATGACCGACAGCTCCTCCAGTTCCGAGACGAGTGCGGTAATCAGCTGCATGTCGGAGGTCGATACCGGCCCGGCGGGGGGCGCGCTGGTCAGGCCGATGACGGCGAAGACCGCCGCGGCGGCGACACCCGCCGCGGTTGCACCGCGCCAGAACGGCGTGCTCGTCCACAGCCGCTGCGCGAGGCTGGGGGGCGGGCCGAACAATTCGCGGTTGACCGCGGCGTGCAGCCCGCTCGGCACGGTCTCCTCGGCGAATTCATCGTCGAACCCTGCGAAACGCATCCGCCAGGCGGCGACCTCCGACGCGAAGGCGGGATCGCGGCGCATGTCCTCGGCCGCCTGCACCAGTTCGTCGCCGTCGAGCAGGCCGAGCGCGAATTCTCCCGCACGCCAGTTCCGCTCGCCCGGCACATTGATGTCGTCGCGATCGGTCATGCGCCCTCCGTCTCGGCCGCGCCGCCCATGCACTCTCGCAGGGCGATCAGGCTGCGCCGCAGCCACGTCCGCATCGTGTTGAGCGGAACGGAATGACGCTCGGCCAGCTCGGCGTAGCTGTAACCTTCGAGATAGGCCCGCCTGACCGCATCCGCCCGCTCCTCGGGCAGCTTGCCAAGGCAGTCGGAAATCTGGCGCGCGGTGTCACCGGCGAGCAGTTGTGCCTCCGGTCCCGGATGCCCGTCGGGAATCTGCACGGCCTCGTCGATCTCGACATGGCCGCCGCGCTGACGCCGCAGACGGTCGATCGCGGTGTTGCGCGCGATCGCCACCATCCAGCTGATCGGGGAATATCCCCCGCTGCGATACTTGTCTGCGTTGCGCCAGATCTTCACGAATGCCTCCTGCGTTGCCTCTTCGGCCTCTGCCCTGTCCTGCAAGACACGGAGACAGGTGCCGAAGAGTTTCGCGGAGCAGCGTTCGAACAGCTCGTCGAACGCCGCCCGGTCGCGAAGCGTCAGTCGCGCGATCAGTTTCTCTATTTCCTGTGAAGACATCGCGGCACTTTCATCACTGACCCGGCAGGGAGAAGATCTGACCCGGATAGATCAGGTCCGGATTGCGTATCTGATCTGCGTTCGCCGTGAAGATCTGCGTGAACAATGTGCCCTCGCCATATCGCTCGCGCGCGATGGTCCACAGGTTGTTTCCCGGCTGGACGACGATCTGGTCCAGCGGGTCGGCCTGGTCAACGGTGGCGATGACGAATTCCGGCTCCTCGCGCCGGAACGGGCTTTCCGCGCGGCTGGTGACGACGCCCTCCGCGTCCAGCTCGTCCACGCGCAACGTGTAGTCGCCGGCCGGCATGTCGTCGAGGAAGGCGGACCAGTTGCCGTCGGGCCGGATATCGGCCTCCGCCACTGGTGACTGGTCGGCATAGACGCGTGCGGTGCGCCCCGGCTCGCCGCGCCCCTCCACCTTCACGTCGCCGACATCGGAATAGCTGATCGCGTCGAGCACGACCTGATCCGTTGCCGCCGTTTCGGCCGGTTGCACGAGGTCCACCGCATCCGGCGTGCTGACGAGGACCACGGGGGCGGCCGCCGTCTCCTCCGCCTGGGGTTCCGCGACGTTGCCGGTTCGCGGCGCTTCGGTCCGGTCGGGCTCCACCAGCACGATCACGGTTTCCTCGGACACGGTATTCGTCACCGGTTCGCGCAGGCGCAATTCCTGCGCCTCCCCGGTCCGCGGGGTTTCGAGCATCGCCACGAACTCACCCGATGGCCCCGCGATGGCCGAGCCGATGACCTCTCCGTCCGCGGTGATCTCGACATCGGCGCCGGGCGCGGCCCGCCCGGCCACCAGGGTCGCGCCATCGGGTTCGATCCTCACCAAATCGAAGCTGGGCCTGCGCTGCGGGCTTGGCGGCGCCGCATCGGCGGTTTCGGCGAGGTCCGCGGGCCGATCGGCCGGCGCCGGGGTCGAGGATGCGACATCGGGGGTGCCCGAGATCGCCGTGGGATCGAGCGCGGCCGTGTCCACCTGCGGTGCCGCCGTCGTCGCGCCACCCTGCCGGTCGATCGCCGCCGGTCTTGCAGGTGCGTCGGGCGCGGCCTGCGGACCGGCCGACACGTTCGGCGACGCCAGACCGTCCGGATCGGGGGCCGATACTTCCGGGGCCGAGCCCGCGACACGCGGCGCGTCCTCCGCGGCGATGGTGGAGCGCGAAGGCTCGAAGGCCGCCTCGCGTGTTTCCTGCGATACGCTTTGCTCCGCGGTGTCTTGCTCTGCCGAAACCTGCTCCGTGGACTGGCGAGCGGGCACGGTCCGGTCCGGCTGCACGGCCCAATATGCCCCCCCGACGATCACGAGGACGGCGATCGCTCCCGCCACGACTCGAACACCACGCATCTGCACTCTCTCCCGTGCCCGAAGGATCGCGCGCGCCTTCGGTTTGCATTCCCCCACCACTGTTATACGAGAGACCCCGATAGGCAAATTCTTGCCGATGGATCATCGCGATCCGCAACCGACCTGCGGCATGCAGGTCACATGCAAGGAACGGACCGAATGACGGGTATCTGCGTCTTCTGCGGGTCGCGCCCTGGCGACGACCCGGCTTTCGCCGAGGATGCGACGACACTGGGCCGCGCGATCGCGCAGGAAGGCTGGCGCGTGGTTTGGGGCGCGGGCGATATCGGCCTGATGGGAACCGTGGCGGACGCGGCGCAGCAGGCCGGGGGCGAGTTGTTCGGCGTCATCCCGCAGCATCTGGTCGACCTCGAGGTCGGGCGGCAGGACGCGCACCGCTTCGTCGTCACCGACAACATGCATACGCGCAAAACTGTGATGTTCGCCAATTCCGACGCCGTCGTCGCGCTGCCCGGCGGCCCGGGTACGCTGGACGAGTTGTTCGAGGTGCTGACCTGGCGCCAGCTTGGCCTGCACGCGAAGCCGGTCGTGCTGCTGAACACAAACGGCTATTGGGATCCGCTGATCGCGCTGCTCGATCAGATCGTCGCGCGCGGCTTCGCCGACGCGCCTTTCCTGGGATTCCTGACCGTGGTCGAGACACCCGCCGCGGCGATGGACGTCCTGCGCGCGCGGCTTCCCGCCCCGTCGGCCTAGCCGCTTAAATTGATCCGCAGGATCTCCGGGATCACGCCGAGGCGCAACGGAATGGTCGCGAACCCGATGCCGGAGGACACGAGCGTCCGCGCGTCACCATCCGCGACCAGCCCGCGCGCGTAGCGCCGTCCGGCGGGCGAGGATGTCCCCGGCACCCAGCCGAAGAAGGTGACCTGCCCGCCATGCGTATGGCCGCAGACCGTCAGGGCGATCCGCTCGGGCACCGTCTCGATCTCGTCGGGCTCGTGCATCATCAAAAGCGCCGGACCCTCCGGGCCGATCTGGCGCATGGTCTCGGCGATGTCGCCGGTCCCCGGGTTCAGCCGCCCGTCGCCGAAGACGCGGCGGTCGCCAACCCCGCCCAGCCAGAAGCCGCCCTCGGGGCGGTCGATCCAGACCGCCTCGTTCTCCATCACGCGGATGCCTACACGCCTCAGTGCTTCGCCGATCCGCGGCAGCGGTGGCGCGTCGCGCATCGCCTCCTCGTCCTCGTTCCAGTCGTGGTTGCCCATGACGGCCCAGACCCCGAGCGGCGCATGCAGCCCGCCCAGAACCTCCGCAATCGCATCGCGCGAGGGGCGGTGCGGCATCAGCCGGACACCATAGGTGAAATCGCCCGGCAACAGGATGATGTCGGCGCCCTGCGCATTCAGACGCGCCACCACCCGCTTGAGGTAGTCGAGGCGCACGAAGGGCTCGATCACATGCAGGTCCGAGGCCATCGCGATGCGCAGCGGCGCGCCCGTCCAGCGCGGCGCCGAAACTTCGTATTTCGCGACCTCCAGCCGGATCGACGGATCGACGGCCCAGCGGGCGAAACGCCGAAGGGCACCCGGTCGGGTGCCCTTGGCATAGGCTTTCAGCAAACGTCTCCGCATCACATGCGCGAGGCGACGTTTTCCCAGTTCACCAGCTTGTCCAGGAAGTTCTTGAGGTAGTCGGGACGCTTGTTGCGGAAGTCGATATAGTAGGAATGCTCCCACACGTCGCAGCCCAGAAGCGCCGTCTGGTCGAAGCAGACCGGGTTCACACCGTTCTCGGTCGAGGTGATCTTGAGGCTGCCATCGGTATCCTTGACGAGCCACGCCCAGCCGGAGCCGAACTGACCGCCGCCGGCGGAGGCGAACTGCGTCTTGAATTCCTCGACCGAGTCGAAGTTCTCCTTGATCGCGTTCTCCAGCTCGGACGGCATCGGGTTCTCGCCCGGACCCATCATCTCCCAGAACTGGTTGTGGTTCCACAGCTGCGAGATGTTGTTGAAGATCCCCGACTGCGCGACCGCGTTCGGGTCATAGGTGCCCTTGATGATCTCCTCCAGCGACTTGCCTTCCCACTCGGTGCCCTCGATGGCCTTGTTGCCATTGGTGACGTAAGCGTTGTGGTGGATGTCGTGGTGGTATTCCAGCGTCTCGCGGCTCATGCCCTTGTCGGCCAGCGCGTCGTGGGAATAGGGAAGATCGGGAAGTTCGAATGCCATGATCGGGCTCCTTTGCTCGAATGCGTCAAGTGCGGAAAATACGTCCGCCGTCCCACCACATATGTAATGGCATCGCCCGACGGAAAGGGGGGCGCGCGTCAGTTTCCGCCGTCGCCCGCCACCGCACCGATGAAGGACAGCAGAAAGCCCAGCGGGAACGTGGCGAGCGCAAGCAGCAGGCCGACCAGCAAGCCCTGCCCCGGTCGCGGCCCGTACTTCACTACGGCCCTGACGATCGCGATCGGCAAGCCCAGGAAGCTCCAGCCCACCAGGATCAGGGCCGTGAGAATGGGAACCTCGTCCCGCGAAGCCCCGCCGAGCGCCCCGATCCCGCCGCAGACCGCGCTGATCGCGAGGATCTTCAGCAGCGACCGGCGGAACCGGCGACGAACGGCGACAACGTCCGAACCGCCCCCACCGGGCGAGCCCGTGTCCGGAGCGCTGGCCTGCGCAGGCTTCGATTCGATGGCTTCGACGCTGGCAGGAGCCGGAAGCGCCGCACCGCAGGACGGACAGCGGACGGAGCCGTCCGGGATGCGCGATGCGCAATAGGCGCAGATCATTCCGTGACCGGATGCAGCGCAGCCCCGATCCGGCGCCCCTCGCTCAGCAGCACGTTGTAGGTGCGGCAGGCCGAGGGTGAGGACATGATCTCCACCCCGATGCCGGCAGCCTCGATCGCAGCGACGAAATCGTCGTCGGGCACGGCGACGTCGGCCCCCATCCCCAGCAGCAGCACGTCCATCTCCCCCGCCGCCGCGACGATGGCGGCGCTGTCCCCGTCCCAGCGGCGTGCCCGCTCGGGCAGCAGGAACGCAGCCCCCTCGATCACCTCGCCCCCGACGCGGAAGAATCCGGGACCGTAGCCGTCCACGGGCTGCGCGCTGGCGAAGGTCAATTCGTTCAGTTCCATGACGCGCTCCTATTCCGCCACATCCGAAGGCACCACGAACGGATCCGGGTTGCCCCACCGTTCGGCGATCGCCCAGATCAGCAAGGTGGCGAGGACGCAGATCGCGATGTCGATCGCCCGCGCCCGCACCGGATCACGCGTCGATATGTGCGTACTTGCCGGTCCCGGTCCGCTTGGGCTTGCCGTCCTCGTCCGTCGTCGACCAGTCCCGCTTCACCCCGAGGCGCAGCAGGATCGGCGCCGCAACGAAGACCGAGGAATAGGTCCCGATCACGATGCCCCAGATCATCGCGAAGGTGAAGCCGCGGATCACCTCGCCGCCCAGCACGTAGAGCGAGACCAGCGCGATCAGCGTCGTGACCGAGGTCATGATCGTCCGGCTTAGCGTCTCGTTCAGCGACAGGTTCAAGACCTCGCGCAAGGGAAGCTGCTTGTAGCGGCGCAGGTTCTCGCGCACCCGGTCGAACACGACCACGGTATCGTTGAGCGAATAACCCACGATCGTCAGGATCGCCGCGATGATGGCGAGGTTGAATTCCAGCCCGATCAGGCTGAACACCCCGATCGTCAGGATCACATCGTGCACCAGCGCCGCCACCGCAGCGACCGAGAACTGCCATTCGAAGCGCAGCCAGATGTAGAACAGCACCGCCGCCACGGCGAGCGCGACGGCGAGGATGCCCGCCTGCACCAGCTCGCCCGAGACCTTGGCCCCGACGCTCTCGGTCGACAGCACTTCCAGCCCCTCGAACTCGGCCTCCAGCGCCGCGCGGACGCCCTGCAGCATCTCGGTCTGGCTCGCATCGCCCTCGCCCTGCTGCTCGATGCGGATCAGCGCGGCATTCTGCGCGGCCCCCGTCAGCTCGGCCGCCGGATCGCTGATCTCCGTCACGGTGGCATCGCCCACGTCGAGCGTGCCGATCAGCGTGCGGTACTCCTCGGTCGCCACGGGCTCGGGCGTCTCGACCATGATGACCGAGCCGCCGCGGAAATCGATCCCGTAATTGAGCCCGACCAGCGCGAACAGCACGATGGAGGCGATGACGCCCAGCAGCGACAGCCCGAATGTCAGGTTCTGCAGCTTGAAGAAATCGAACGAGGTCTCGCTCGGAACCAGTTTCAGACGCATGGCAGCCTCACAATTCGATCGTCTTGGGGCGGGCCCGGTCGTACCAGGCTACCACCAGCAGGCGCGTGATCAGCAGCGCGGCGAAGACCGAGGTGACGATGCCGATCCCCAGCGTCACGGCGAAGCCGCGCACGGGGCCGGATCCGATGGCGAACAGGATCACCGCGGCGATGAAGGTGGTGATGTTGGCGTCGATGATCGCCGACACCGCCTTCTCGTAGCCCAGCTCGATGGCGCGCGCCGGGCCCTTGGCCGATTTCAGCTCCTCGCGGATCCGCTCGAAGACCAGCACGTTGGCGTCCACCGCCATGCCGACGGTCAGCACGATGCCCGCGATGCCCGGCAGCGTCAGCGTCGCTCCCAGCGCCGAGAGCACGGCGAAGATCATCGCGACGTTCACGATCAGCGCGATATTGGCGAAGATCCCGAACAGCCCGTAGCTCAGCGCCATGAAGACCAGCACCGCAACGAAGGCGACGATGGTCGCGATCTTGCCCGCCGAGATCGAATCCGCCCCCAGCTCAGGCCCGATCGTCCGCTCCTCCAGCACCACGATCTCCGCCGGCAGCGCACCCGCGCGCAGCAGGATGGCGAGGTTGTTGGTCTCCTCGGTGGTGAAGCGCCCGGTGATGATGCCCGAGCCGCCGGGAATGTAGCTCTGGATCGTCGGGGCCGAGATCACCTCGTCGTCGAGCACGATGGCGAAGGGATTGCCGACATTCGTACGCGTATGCTCTCCGAACAGCCGCCCGCCCTGCGCGTTGAAGCGGAAGTTCACCGCCGGGTTGTTGTTCTGGTCGAAGGCGCCCTGCGCATCGACCAGCTGGTCGCCCGATACGATGGCCCGCCGCTCCACGATCAGGAACTCCCCGGGATTGTCGCGCGAAGGCAGCACCATGTTGCCTGCCCCGGCCCGCGCGTCGGGATCGGAGGTCACGCTGACAACGTGATGGAAGCTCAGCTGCGCCGTGGTGCCGATCAGGTCCAGCACCTCCTGCGTCGAGCCCGCGCCCGGCACCTGGATCAGGATGCGGTCCGCGCCCTGCCGCTGGATCGTCGGCTCGCGCGTGCCGCTTTCGTCGATGCGGCGGCGCACGATCTCGACCGCCTGCGCGACGGTGCGGTCGTCCGTCGCAGCCTTCTCCGCCTCGCTCAGTCGAAGACGCACGCGATCGTCGCCCTCGGCCACCACCTCGATATCGGTGGAGCCGACATCGGTCAGCGTCTGCAGGGGCCGCGCCAGTTCGCGCAGCGCCGCGACCGCGGCCTGCTGGCCCGACGGCTCGCCGATGCGCAGCAGCAGCTCGCCCGTCTCCGTTTCGACCCGGCGCACCGTGCCGACCGTGTCCCGCTCGGCGCGCAGCACGCGCAGCGTCTCGGGGAACAGCCCCTCCATCCGCTCCTGGTAGACGTCCTCGACCTGCACCTCGACCAGCAGGTGCACACCGCCCCTCAGATCGAGCCCGAGATTGACGAGGCCCGAGGGCAGCACCCCCGGCCAGTCGCCCGCCTCGCCAGCGGCCACCGCGTCGTTCGACGCCTCGACCCGGCCATAGAACAGGTTGGGCGCGGCGAAGAGGATCGCCAGCAGGCAGACCCCCAGCACCGCGAGCTTCTTCCAGAGCGGAAAGGACAACATGTCGGGATCAGTCCTTGGCCGGTTCGGTCTTGCTGAGCACCTGGGTGATGGTCGACTTGACCACGCGCACCTTGACGCCCTCGGCCAGTTCGACCTGCACCTCGTTGTCCTCCATGACCTTCGAGATCTTGCCGATCAGCCCGCCCGCGGTGACCACCTGGTCGCCCCGGCGCAGCGCCTCGACCATCGCGGCATGCTCGCGCACGCGCTTTTGCTGCGGGCGGATCATCAGGAAATAGACGATGGCGAAGATCAGGATAATGGGCAGGAACTGCGCGATGGCGGCACCGCCGCCACCGGCGGCCTGCGCATAGGCGGGCGTCACGAACATGGGTCTCTCCGGGTCCGGAATTGCGAAGTCCGGCGATACCTATAGCTTGGGTCGGAGCCACGCAAGCAGGTGAGGGGCGGAATGACGTTCAGGGAATGGATCGGGCTGAAGGCGTACCCCCGCTACGAAGACGCGCGCTGGCTGGGGCCTATCCTGTTAGTCCTCGTTGTCCTTATCGGCGCAGCGCTGCTGATCGCTGTGCTCTTGCGCACATTCGACGCCTTGCTCAGCGGCACCGGAGACCTGCGCAGCTACCTCTACTTCCTTATCGCCCTGATCGGCCTGCCCTTCGTCATCTGGCGCGCGGTCGTTGCACAGAAACAGGCTACGACGGCGGAACAGGGCCTGCTGACGGACCGCTTCACCAAGGCCGTGGAGCAGCTCGGCGCGGAACGCACCATCAAGACCGTAGTGGACGGTAAAGAAGTCGAGAAAACAGAACCTAACCTCGAAGTTCGCCTCGGCGGCATCTACGCGCTGGAACGCATCTCGCAGGACAGTCTGCGCGACCACATCACGGTGATGGAGGTGCTGTGTGCTTACCTGCGGGAGAACGCGAAGAAGCCGGATACGTTCATGAAGGATGAGGATGGCAACGACGTTCTGTTGCCGCCTCGGGTCGATATTCAAGCCGCTCTCACCGTCATTGGTCGGCGTCCAAGGGATCGCATTGCATACGAAATGAAACTATCGGGAGACAAAGCCTCATACATACTTGATCTTCGAGAATGCTGGTTGGCGCGAGCAGATCTGAGACGCTCCGAGCTTGGAAACGTTAGGCTCGAAAACTCTATACTCATTCAAGCAGACCTTCGGGAAGCCTGCTTAATAAACAGCAAACTGGGAGATGCAGACTTCACATCAGCTCTTTTGCTTGGAGCAGATCTTCAAAAATCTAATATGTTTTCAACAAATTTCACGTCGGCACACTTAGACAGAGCGAACCTTACAGAGGCCCGATTGCTACAAACAAAATTTTATAATGCCAATCTATACTCTGCAAAATTAGTGAGAGCGAATTTATTTAAAGCGGACTTAACTGCGGCAAAGCTAAATAGAACAAACTTCTCAAAATCAGATATGAATTTTTGCATAATTTTTCTATCTGCGATGAGGCATACGCAACTAAATAGCGCCAAAAATTTGAGCATTGAAAAAATCGAGACAGCATTTGGAGATGACACAACGATCTTACCAGACGACATGCCCATCCCGGCACATTGGCAAAGCTACAAAACTCATCAAGCATTTTACGTCGCTTGGCACGCCGCCCTCGAAGAAGCCGGATTGCGCTAATCCCCCCCATCCCCCATAACGCCCTCGCAATCAGCAAGAGGCCCTTCCCCATGCACGACATCCGCCTCATCCGCGACGATCCCGCCGCGTTCGATGCCGCCCTCGCGCGCCGGGGGGAGCAGGCCGTCTCCGCCGAGCTTCTCGACATCGACGCCCGCCGCCGGGCCGCCATCACCGCCGCCGAGGCCGCCTTGCAGGAGCGCAACGCCGCCTCCAAGCAGGTGGGCGCCGCCAAGGCCAAGGGCGACGACGCCGAATTCGAGCGCCTGCGCGCCCTCGTGGCTGCCAAGAAGGACGAGATCGCCCGGCTGGAGGCGGAGGCGAAATCCGCGCAGGAGGAACTCGACGACCGGCTGATGCGCCTGCCGAACCTCCCCTACGCGGACGTGCCCGACGGCGCGGACGAGGCGGACAACGTGGAGCTGCGCAGCTGGGGCACGCCCCCCGCCTTCGACTTCACCCCGAAGGAGCATTACGAGCTTCCCGCCGCCACCGGCCTCGACTTCGAGACGGCGGCCAAGCTCTCGGGCGCGCGCTTCGTCGTCTTGCGCGGCGCGATGGCCAGGCTGCACCGGGCGCTCGCGCAATTCATGCTGGACGTGCACACGACCGAGAACGGGCTGGAGGAGACCGCCACCCCCGTCCTCGTGCGCGACGACGCGATGACCGGCACCGACAAGCTGCCGAAATTCGGCGATGACAGCTACCAGACCACCAATGGCTGGTGGCTGATCCCGACCTCGGAGGTCACGCTGACCTATTCCGTCGCGGGCGAGGTGCTGGAGGAGGCGAGCCTGCCCCGCCGCATGACCGCGCACACGCTCTGCTTCCGCTCGGAGGCCGGCAGCGCGGGCCGCGACACCGCCGGGATGCTGCGCCAGCACCAGTTCGAGAAGGTCGAGATGGTCTCGATCACCCACCCGGACGAAAGCGATGCGGAGTTGGAGCGCATGACCAGATGCGCCGAGGGCATCCTCGAACGGCTCGGCCTGCCCTACCGCACGATGGCGCTCTGCACCGGCGACATGGGCTTCGGCGCGCGGCGTACCTACGACATCGAGGTCTGGCTGCCCGGTCAGGACACCTATCGCGAGATATCCTCCTGCTCGACCACCGGGGCCTTCCAGGCGCGCCGCATGAACGCGCGGTTCAAGCCCGCGGGCGGCGGCAAGCCCGAGTTCGTCCACACGCTCAACGGCTCCGGCCTCGCCGTGGGCCGCTGCCTGATCGCGGTGCTGGAGAACGGCCAGCAGGCGGACGGCTCGGTCGTGCTGCCCGAGGTGCTGGCATCCTATCTGGGCGGCAAGACGCGGATCACGGCGGAGGGCGCCTTCGCCTGAGCTTCGGATTGGCGCAAATACTCCGGCGCGACCGCAGGATCCGGGTGTCGGCGTGAAATGAGGCGCGATAGCGATGGGCGGGAGAGGAGACCAACCATGCCCATCGCCTTCCACCCCCTGCCCACCGAAGCCGTCCGCGCCGTCCAGCGCGGCGGCCCCGATTTCTACGGCCACAGCCCCGAGCGCGCGACCAGCGACGGCGCGGGCATCCCCTGCCGCCACTGCCTGCGCACCGTGCCCGCGGGTCGGGACTACCTGATCCTCGCCTGGCGGCCCTTCCCCGCCGACCAGCCCTATGCCGAGGTCGGGCCGATCTTCCTCTGCGCCGACGAATGCGCCGCGCCCGAGGCTACGGACGCGATTCCGTCTTTCCTGGCCAGTCCCGAATACCTTCTGAAAGGCTACACCGCCGATCACCGCATCCGCTACGGCACTGGAGCGATCGTGCCGACGCCGGAAATTCCCGCGCGGGCCGAGGCTCTCCTGGCCGACCCGGAGATCGCCTTCGTCGATGTCCGTTCCGCCCGCAACAATTGCTTCCAGACCCGCATCACCCGGGCCTGAGCATTGACCACGCACGGCGGCGGCGCATGTCCAGCAGGCAAAGGGAGCCTCGAACCATGCGCCTCGCCATCCTCCTCCTCGCGATCGCCTTCGCCGTGTCGCCGTTCTTCTCGGATTTCAACGGCTTCGATCCCGACCTTTACCCCGTGCCGCAGGAGAACCCGCCGATCCAGCCCGCGGGCTGGGCCTTCTCGATCTGGGGCGTGATCTATCTCGCCCTCATCGTCCACGGCCTCCTCGGCCTGCGTCACGAGCGGTGGCAGGCGAGCCGCCTGCCCCTCGCGATCAGTCTCGCCGTGGGCGTGATCTGGCTGCCGGTGGCGGGGGGCAGCCCGGTCTGGGCGACGATCCTGATCTGGGTCATGCTGATCGGCGCTGTCGCTGCCCTGCTGCGCGACGGCGGGCGCGGCGATCTGTGGTCCTTCGACCTGCCCGTCGGCCTCTATGCCGGGTGGCTCAGTGCGGCGAGCTTCGTCAGCCTCGCCCTGCTCGGCGCGGGTTGGGGCATCGGGCCGGGTGCGACCGGCTGGGCGTGGATCATGCTGCCGCTCGCGGTGGCCTTCGCCGCCTTCGTGCAGTGGCGGGTCGGCGTCTCGCCCTTCTACGGGATTGCGGTCGCCTGGGGCCTGTTCGGCATCTCGGCGCGCAATCTCGGCCCCGCACCCCTGCTGGCCGCGGCGGCGATCCTCGGCATCGTCGTGGTCGCGGGTGTCATTGTCGCAACGCGGTCGCGGAAATCCGCCTGACCGCTGGACCAGATGCACGCGCGATTCTAGACAGGGCGCGGGACGATAGCGGCGGGGACGGTCATGCGCATTCTCATCACCAATGACGACGGCATCATGGCCCCCGGCCTCGCCGTGGCGGAGGCCATCGCAGGCGAGTTGGCCGGCCCCGACGGCGAGGTCTGGACCGTCGCCCCCGCGACCGAGCAATCGGGCGTCGGGCACTGCATCAGCTACGTGACACCGATGCGGGTGGAGCGGTACGGCGAGCGGCGGTTCGCCGTTGCTGGCTCGCCCGCCGACTGCGTGATGGCCGGGCTCTTCGACATCCTCAAGGACACGCCGCCCGATCTCGTGCTCTCGGGCGTCAACCGCGGTCACAACGTGGCGGAGGACACGCTCTATTCCGGCACGATCGGCGGCGCGATGGAGGCGGCGCTGCACCGCACGCGCGCCATCGCGATGTCGCAATATTACGGGCCGGGCAATGTCGACCTCGCCGACACGTTCGAGGCAGCGCGCGCGCATGGCGCGGGCGTGGTGCGCAAGCTGCTCGACCGCGCGACGTGGGAGACGGAGGGCCGCTACGGCGTCTTTTACAACGTCAATTTCCCGGCCGTTCCGGCAGCGGAGGTCAAGGCCACCGTCGCGACGTTGCAGGGCGAACGCGGCGGCTCGCCCTTCGGGATTTCGCCACAGGACGCCCCGAACGGGCGGCGCTACCTGTGGATCAAGCACGGCATGGGCAACCAGACCTGCGCGCCCGGCACCGATGCGCGCGAGGCGTCCGAAGGCAATATCACCGTCACGCCGCTGCGCGCCGATCTGACCGCGCGCGATCTGGTGAACGATCTGGGCGCGATCCTGGCATGAACGAGGGCCCCGACCTGTCGGAGGACGAAGCCCGCTGGTCGCTGGTCTGGCAGCTTCAGCAGGCGGGCATCCGTGACAAGCGCGTGCTCGACGCCATCGAGGCGACACCGCGCGCGGCCTTTCTCGACGGCATCTTCCGTGCGCGCGCCTACGAGGATATCGCGCTGCCGATCTCCTGCGGGCAGACGATCAGCCAGCCATCGGTCGTCGGCCTGATGACCGAGGCGCTGGAGGTCGACAATCGCTGCAAGGTGCTGGAGATCGGCGCAGGCTCCGGCTACCAGGCCGGGGTGCTCAGCCATCTCGCCCGCCGCGTCTACACGATCGAGCGGCACCGCCCGCTGGCGCGGCAGGCCCGCGCGGCGCTCGCCTCCATCGGGGCGGCGAACGTGACGGTCGTGACCGGCGACGGCACCTCCGGCCTGCCCGAGCAGGCCCCGTTCGACCGCATCATCGTGACCGCCGCGGCGGAGGACCCGCCCGCGATCCTGCTGTCACAATTGCGTGAGGGCGGCATCATGATCACCCCGGTGGGGCAGTCCGACACCGTGCAGCAGATCATAAAAGTCGTGAAAACGCCGCACGGTCTGGACTATACTGAACTCGGCGACGTCCGTTTCGTACCGCTTCTGGAAGGGATAGCGGACGATCTCGCGGACGGATAGACCCCAAGGCAGAGAAACAGTGGTCCGCCACGAGACCGCGTGAAAGATCGAGCACCAAGTAGAGAGACCAGCCCATGTCCGCGTCGCTTATCCCGTGGTCCCCCCTTTTCCGGCTGACGCTGGGGGGCGCGCTTCTCGTATCCGCCTGCACGCCGTTGCAGGACACCGCAGCCCCCGTCATCTTTCGTGAGCCGACGGCCGAACGCCCTGCGGTCGTGGCGGCCGCACCGGCGCCTGCGCCCGTCACGCCCGTCGCACCGCAAGCCGACGCGCGCGGCATCATCGATCGGGGCAGCTACCAGGCCATCGCGCCGACCTCGCCCGACGACAACCTGATCGACATGGCGACGCGCGTCGGCCTCTCCCCGGCGGAGCTCGCCAACTACAACGGCGTGCCCGTGACCTACGAGCCCGACCAGAACGAGGAGCTGGTCCTGCCGCCCCGTCCCGACCGCTATGCCGGCACCCGGCCGGGCGGCTGGACGCCCGACATCGCCGCCGCCGCCATCGAACGGTCGAACCTTCCGGGTCTCGGTGCCGAGCCTGCGCCCGCCGTGCAACCCGCCGGTCAGGCGCAGCCGCTCGTCCATGTGGTCGAGCCGGGGGAGACGCTGTTCTCCATTGCGCGGCAATATGACATTCCCGTCACCTCCATCGCCGACTGGAACGGGCTCGGCGCCGATTTCGCCCTTTCGGCAGGTCAGCGCATCGAGATCCCCTTCGGTATGGTGACGCCCGCCGCGGCCCCCACTACGCCGCCTACGGCCACCATCGCGGCCGACCCGCTGCCCGGCACCACGACCACGGCGACGAGCGATCCGATCCCCGGCCTCGCCGATGTCGTGCCGGGCGTCGGTGCGACCCTGACCCCGCCGCCCTCCTCCGCCGAGCCGCTGCCCGAGGACACGACGCTCGACGTTGCGACGCCCGAGGGACCGGATCTCGGCCAGTTCCAGACGCCTGCCCCGGCCAGCAGCGCGGCCTTCATCCCGCCGGTCAGCGGCCCCGTCCTGCGCCCCTTCTCCGCCAGCGGCTCGGCCGTGGACAAGGGCATGGAATTCGGTGCACCCGCGGGCACCCCCGTCGTCGCCTCGGCGGATGGCGAGGTGCGGCTCGTCTCCCGCTCCATCGGCGATCTCGACACCATCGTGATGATCGGCCACCCGGACGGGATCACCACGGTCTACGGTCGCCTGACCGGCGTCACGGTCAGCGCGAACGACCGTGTGCGCCAGGGCCAGCAGATCGGTGTCGTGGCCAGCCGCGACGAGCCGTCGGTGCAGTTCCAGGTCCGCCGCGGCATGAACCCGACCGATCCCGCGGATTTCTTCTAGTCGGAACTTCTTTGTTTCAGGAGCCGCGCAGCGTCGGGCCGCGGTGCGGCGATCCACGGGTCGAGCATGGCGCTTTATGCCAGCCAAATCCGTGTGAACTAACCGCGGCGCGCTAGATCAACCAAATCGCCGTGCCGGGGGGCGGGTCACGCTGGAAGCGTGCCTGCGGCACGACCGATGCGCGGCGGGCTTCGCCCTTGATCCCGCGCTTGCCCAACAGGGCCTACTTGAGCCGCGTCCCCAACCGCCCCGCCAGATCGGTCACATATTGCCACGCCACCCGGCCAGAGCGCGCCCCGCGCGTCTGCTGCCATTCGATCGCCTCGGCCCGCAGGGTCTCGTCGTCGATCTCCAGCCCGTAGCGATCGCAATAACCACGGATCATCTCCAGATACTCGTCCTGCGAGCATGGGTGGAAGCCCAGCCACAGCCCGAACCGGTCGCTCAGGCTCACCTTCTCCTCCACCGCCTCCGCCGGATTGATGGCCGAGCCGCGCTCGTTCTCGATCATGTCGCGCGGCATCAGGTGCCGCCGGTTGGACGTGGCATAGAAGATCACGTTCTCGGGCCGCCCCTCGATCCCGCCGTCCAGCACCGCCTTCAACGACTTGTAATGCGCGTCGTCATGGCTGAACGACAGGTCGTCGCAAAACAGGATGAAGCGTCGCTCCGACCCCCGCAGCAACCGCAACAGCCGCCCGATCGACGGCAGGTCCTCGCGCAGGATCTCGATGAGGACGGTGCCCTGCCCCGCCTCGGCATGGGCGGCCTTGACGAGGCTCGATTTCCCCATCCCGCGTGCGCCCCACAGCAAGACGTTGTTCGCGGGCAGACCGCTCGCGAATTGCCGCGTGTTGGCGACCAGCGTATCGCGCGAACGCCCCACCCCGACCAGCAGGTCGAGCGGCACGCGCGAGACCTCCTCGACCGCGACCAGCCGGTCCGGCTCGACCTGCCAGAGATAGGCGTCGGCCTGCCAGTCCGGGGCATCGGCGGGCGGCGGGCTGATCCGCTCCAGCGCCGCCGCGATCCGGGCGAGCGGGTCGCTCACGCCTCCTCGGCCTCTTCGCGCGCGCGGCGGCGCTCCACCATCCAGACCAGCCAGATCGACACTTCGTAGAGCGCGTAGACCACGGTGAACAGGATCACCTGCGTGATGACATCTGGCGGCGTGACGAGGGCCGCTACCACCAGAATGCCCACCACGGCATATTTCCGCACGGCCTTAAGCCCCTCGGCGGACACCAGCCCGGCGAGGCCCATCAGCGTCAGCAGCACCGGTAACTGGAAGCAGATGCCGAAGGCGAAGATGAATTTGAGGCTGAGGTCCAGCGTCTCCTTCACCGAACCGGAGAATACGAGGCTGATCCCCTCCTCCTCCGCCGCCTCGGTGACCGTCTCCACCTCTCCGAACAGCGCACCCAGCAGGCGCGGCAGGTCCGAGAAGCTGATGAAGAAATCGAGCGCCAGCGGCGTCACGACGTAATGTGCGAAGGCCGCCCCGGCCACGAACAGCGCGGGCGAGGCGATCATAAAGGGCAGGAACGCCCCCTTCTCGTTGGAATAGAGCCCCGGCCCGATGAAGGCCCAGACCTGATAGGCGATCACCGGAAACGCCACGGCGAGGCCCGTCAGCAGCGAGACCCGGAACATGGCGAAGAACTGTTCCTGCGGCGACAGAGTGATCAACTGGTTCGGCAGACCGCGCGCGGCCAAAACCTCGGACACCGGGTGGAAGATGAACTGCATCACGGCGGGCGCGAAATAGAAGGTGACGATGATCCCGATCACCAGCGCCACCACGGCCCGGATCAGCCGGGTCCGCAGCTCGGCGAGATGCTCGATCAGCGGCATGGCGACGTCGTTGCTCTCCGGCTCGGCCATCGCGTCAGTCCTCGTCCCGGCGGCGATCGTCCGCGCCAGGCGGCATCATGGAATTGTCCATCTCGCGCGGGGCATCCACCGGCTCGGGATCGGGCATCTCGTCGAAATGCGGCTCCTCCGCCTGGGCCGCGGCCTCGCGCGCCGCCTCGGCAGGGTCGCGCGCCGGGCGCTCGCCCTCCGGCTTCTCCTCGAAATCCTTCATCCAGTCCTGCGAGTATTTCCGCGCCGATTTCGCCGCCTCGCCGATCGGGTTCGTGGCCGAGCGCATGGTCTGGCCGACGCCGTCCATCGCCTTCTTCACGTCCTGCAGCTCGGACTGGCGCGCCGCGTCATTCATCGCGGACTGGAACTGCCGCGCCATGCCGCGCGCCTGCCCGACGAACTTGCCCACGGTGCGGAACATCCTGGGCAGATCCTTGGGGCCGACGACGATGAGGGCGACGACGCCGATCACCATCATTTCCGCGAAACCGATATCGAACATGCGCGGCCTTTCCGGGGCAGTCGGGACGCGTGCTGCGCCCCGTCACGTCGTCAGGGAGAGGCGATCAGGTCCGGTCGCGCGCATCCGCGGGCGCGGTCTCCGCCGTGCGGGTGGTCGCGGCCTCCGCCGGGGTCACGTCGCGCGGCTCCTCGAGCTGCTTGTCCTCTTCCTGCCCCTCGGCCATGCCGCGCTTGAACGAGGTGATGCCCTTGCCGACATCGCCCATCAGCTGGCTGATCTTGCCGCGCCCGAACAGGACGAGCACGACGACGGCGATGAGCAAAAGGCCCGGAATACCGATATTGTTGAGCATGGGTTGACCCCTCCATAGCGTTGGTTCTCGGCGCCGGGTTTGCCCCCGGTCGGTGCGTTGACCCTTATGTATGAGGTTTCGCGGACCCGTTCAAACCCCTTAATCGCGGCTGCGGCGATTGGGTATGCGGCGGCGCGAAGCACATCCGCCCACGTTGCCCTCCCCGCCCGGTGCTTCTATATCGCCCTTGTGACGTGAACAAGGGACCGCGACATGCCGGCACTCGAAACACCGCAGGGCGAACTGGGCTGGCCCGCCGCCGAATTCGGCCTGAAGGGCGTGGACGGGCGGCTCTGGTCGCTGGGCGACCTCCGCGGGGTGCGCGGGCTGGTGCTCATGTTCATCTGCAACCACTGCCCCTACGTGATCGCCGTCGCGGACCGGCTCGCCGCCACCGGGGCGGAGTTGGCCGAGCGGGGCTACGGCGTCGCCGCGATCTGCTCCAACGATGCCGAGGCCTATCCTGCCGACAACTTCGAGAACATGGCCTCCTTCGCCCGCGAACACGCCTTCCCCTTCCCCTATCTGCACGACGAGACGCAGGAGGTCGCGAAGGCTTACGGCGCCGTCTGCACCCCCGACATCTTCGGCTTCGACGCCATGCTCGACCTGCGCTATCGCGGGCGGCTCGACAGCGCGGGGCGAGGCGCGGCGGATGCCGACACCGTGCCCGAGCTGCTGCTCGCCATGCAGCAGGTGGCGCTGACGGGACGCGGGCCCGAGGTGCAGCACCCCTCCATCGGCTGCTCGATCAAGTGGCGCTGATGCGCCTGGTCTTCGACCTCGACGAGACGCTGGTCGACAGCGTACCGAGCCTCGCGGCGGCGGCGAACCGGATGCTGGCGGAGCTTGAACGCGGTCCCGTAACACCCGAGACCTACAAGCATTTCGTCGGCCACGGCATGCGTCAGCAGGTCAAGCGCGTGCTGGAGGCGACCGGCGGCATCCCCGGTGGCGACCTGCGCCCGCACTTGGCGCGCATGATCGAGATCTACGGTGCCGATCCCGTCACCGGCACCGAACCGTTCGACTGCGTGCGCGAGACGCTCGACATGCTCGCCGCCGAGGGTCACGGCCTCGCCGTCTGCACGCAAAAGCCCGAAGCGCAGGCCCGCACCCTGCTCGCAGGGCTTGCGCTGATGCCGCCCGTCACCGGCCTGACCGGCGGCGACACGCTCGACGTGCTCAAGCCCGATCCCGCCATGCTGCGCCACGCGGCAAGCCAGTTGCCCGGCGATGCACCCATCGTCATGGTCGGCGACCGCGACGTCGATGCGCAGACGGCGGCGGCCGCGGACGTGCCCTTCCTCCACTTCGCCCCGACCGGCGAGACCCTGACCGAGCCCGTCGCCGCTCGCTTCGCCCACTGGCGCGACTTCCCCGCTGCCCTCGCCTCCCTGAGCCTCGCCGCATGACCCGCGCCCGCCCCCTCGTCCAGTCCGGCCCCCGCCCGCCCGAGGCGCTGCCCCTAGCTGGTGGCGCGCTGTGGTTCGCGCAGGCGGAACTGCTGCACCGCGACGCCCCCTCCCGGATCGTGCCCGCCCGCGATCTGCCTGACGACCTCCTCGACCGGCTGACGTCCCCGCGCACCGATATCGCGGGCCTGCCGATGGACCGTCCGCAGATCATGGGCATCCTCAACGTCACGCCCGACAGCTTCTCCGATGGCGGCCGTCACGAGGGCGAGGCCGCGCTGGCCCGTGCCCGGCAGATGGTCGCCGACGGCGCCGCCATCCTCGATATCGGCGGCGAGAGCACGCGCCCCGGCGCCGCCACCGTCCCCGAAAAGGCCGAGATCGCCCGCGTCCTGCCGGTGATCGAGGCCGTGCGCGGCGCGGGCCTGAAAACGCCGATCAGCATCGACACCCGCAAGGCCGAGATCGCCCGCCGCGCCCTCGACGCAGGCGCGGACTTGTTCAACGATGTCAGCGCCCTGTCCTACGATGTTGCCAGCCTCGATGTCGCCGTCGCCTCCGGCGCACCGGTCTGCCTGATGCATGCGCAGGGCGACCCCCGCACCATGCAGGACGCGCCGCGCTACGACGACGTCCTGCTCGACGTCTATGACTGGCTCGCCGACCGGATCGCGAATTGCGAGGCCGCGGGCCTGCCCCGGTCGCGCATCGTGGTCGATCCCGGCATCGGCTTCGGCAAGACGCTGGCCCACAACCTCGCGCTCCTGCGCGGGCTGTCGCTGTTCCACGGGCTCGGCTGTCCGATCCTGCTCGGTGCCTCGCGCAAACGGTTCATCGGCACGATCGGCGGGGCCGACGCGGCGGATGCCCGCGATCCCGGCTCCCACGCCGTCATGCTCGACGCCGCACGGCAGGGCGCCCAGATCCTGCGCGTCCACGACACCGCCGGGGCGGCGCAATCGCTCGCGCTGTGGCGCGCCCTCACCCTCGAACAGGAGTCCCCATGACCCGTACCCTCTTCGGCACCGACGGCGTGCGCGGCCGCGCCAACGAAGGCAAGATGACGGCCGAGATGGCGATGAAGCTCGGCATGGCCGCCGGCGCCTATTTCCGCAATGGCGATCACCAGCACCAGATCGTCATCGGCAAGGACACCCGACGCTCGGGCTACATGCTGGAAACCGCGATGACCGCCGGTTTCGCGGCCGTGGGCATGTCCACGCTGATGCTGGGCCCGCTGCCGACGCCCGCCGTGGGGATGCTGACCCGATCCATGCGCGCCGATCTCGGCGTGATGATCTCCGCCAGCCACAACCCGTTCGAGGACAATGGCATCAAGTTCTTCGGCCCCGACGGCTTCAAGCTGTCGGACGAGGACGAAATGGCGATCGAGCGCCTGGTCGCCGACCTTCCGCCGCTGGCAGAGCCCAAAGGAATCGGCCGCTCCCGCCGCGTCGATGACGGCATCGGGCGCTATGCCGAATTCGTGAAGACCTCGCTGCCGCGCGACCTGCGCCTGTCGGGCCTGCGCATCGTGCTCGACTGCGCGAACGGCGCCGCCTACAAGGTCGCCCCGCAGGTGCTGTGGGAGCTGGGGGCGGAGGTCATCCCGCTCGGCGTCTCGCCCAACGGCTTCAACATCAACCTCGAATGCGGCTCGACCGACACCCGCGCGGCGGCCAAGGCAGTGCGCGACACCCGCGCCGATATCGGCCTGTGCCTCGACGGCGACGCGGACCGGATCATCGTGCTCGACGAGAATGGCGAGGTCGCCGATGGCGATCAGCTGATGGCGCTGATCGCCGCGCGGCGGCTGTCGAAGGGCCAGAACCTCGTCACCACCGTGATGTCCAATCTCGGGCTGGAACGGCATCTGGGCAAACTCGGCATCGGCACCACCCGCACCAAGGTCGGCGACCGCTACGTGGTCGAGGAGATGCGCCGCTCGGGTGCCACTGTGGGCGGGGAGCAGTCGGGCCATATCGTCCTGCTCGACCACGTCACGACCGGCGACGGCCTGCTGGCGGGCCTCCAGGTGCTCGCGGCACTCAAGGAGACCGGCGGGAAGGCGAGCGAGATGCTCCGCGTCTTCGAGCCGGTGCCGCAGAAGCTGACCAATGTCCGTTTCACCGCCGGGACCGAGCCACTGAAGACCGACCCGGTCAAGGAGGCCATCGCCGAGGGCGAGGAGCGGTTCGGCAAGGACGGTCGCCTCGTCATCCGCGCCAGCGGCACCGAACCCGTCATCCGCGTGATGGGCGAGCATGAGGACCCCGGCCTTCTCGACGAGGTCGTGGACGGCATCGCCCGCGCCGTCGCGGGCTGAACATTCACCTGAAAGGAGATCGTCATGGATCTGGGAATCAAGGGAAAACGCGCCATCGTCTGCGCCAGCTCCAAGGGCCTCGGCCGCGGCTGCGCCGAGGCGCTGGCGGCGGCGGGCGTGGACCTCGTCCTCAATGCCCGCACGGCCGAGACGCTGGAACAGACGGCGCAGGAAATCCGCGATGCCTACGGCGTGAAGGTCGAGGCCGTGGCCTGCGACATCACCACCGAGGAGGGCCGCGCCGAGGTGCTGGCCAAGCTGCCCGATCCCGACATCCTCGTCACCAATGCGGGCGGTCCGCCGCCGGGCAAATGGTCGGACTGGGAGATCGCCGATTTCGAGGCGGCGCTGCACGCCAACATGCTGACCCCGATCATGCTGATGAAGCACACGCTGCCCAGGATGATCGATCGCGGCTGGGGCCGCGTGGTGAACATCACCTCGCAAAGCGTGAAGGCCCCGATCCCGGTGCTGGGCCTGTCCAACTCCGCCCGCGCGGGCCTGACCGGCTATGTCGCCGGCACCTCGCGCCAGGTGGCCGAGTATGGCGTGACCATCAACAACCTGCTGCCCGGCATCCACGCGACGGACCGGGCCAAATCGCTCGACGGCGGCGTGGTGAAGGCCGAGGGCATCACGATGGAGGAGGCGAAGAAGCGGCGCGAGGCCACCATCCCCGCCCGCCGCTACGGCACGCCCGACGAGTTCGGCGCGACCTGCGCCTTCCTCTGCTCGGTCCACGCGGGCTTCATCGTCGGGCAGAACATTCTGCACGACGGTGGCGGCACCAACGCGACCATCTGAGCGCGGCATCCCCGTCGGAGCCTCCGGCGGGGATATTTGCAGGAAGTGAAGCGGGGCGGCTCAGAAGAAAGGCAGCTCCCGCGTCGCCACCGGGACGCGGCGGCCATCTTCCAGCTCCACGTGCAGCTCCGTCCCCGGCTCGACGTCCCGCCGCACCAGCGCGAGCCCGATGGCGCAGCCCATCTTCGGCGACGGCGCGCTCGACGTCACGTGCCCGACCTTGCCCGCATCATTGAACAGCCGCAGCCAGCGGTCGTGATGCTCCGGCCCGCCCGAGGCGAAGACCACCCCGATCTGGTGACGCCGGGCGCCCTCCCGCGCCTCGCGCTGCAACGCGGCGAGCCCGATCACGTCCGCCTCGACCTCCAGATCGAGGAACTTCCCCATGCGCACCTCGTGCGGCGTGGTCGCATCGTCCGTGTCCGCCCCATAGGACAGCAGGCCGCTCTCGATCCGCTCCGACGGGTTCGGCGCCCCCGGCCCGATCTCGAAGGGCGCGCCCGCCTCCGCCACCCGGTTCCACAGGTCCGTGCCCCGGTCAGGATCGGCGAGGTACAGCTCCACCCCGCCCTGCTTCGACCAGCCCGAACGGGCGACGATCACCTCGATCCCGTCCACGCGCGCGGGCCGGAAGGCGAAATGCTTGAGCTCGCGCACCCAAGCACCCAGCAGTGCCTCCGCCACCTCCATCGCCTTCGGCCCCTGGATGGCGAGCGGCGCGATCCGGGCCTCGCGGACCTCGACGTCGAAATACCGCTCCGCCGCCACCGCCCGCGCCCACAGCACCACGTCGCTGTCGGCGATCGACAGCCAGACCTCCCCGTCCTCGTGCAACAGCAGCACCGGATCGTTGATCAGCACGCCGCGATGGTCGCACATCGCGACGTATTTGCCCTGCCCCGGCACGACCTTGCCCATGTCGCGCACGCAGATCGCCTGCGCCAGCCGCAGCGCGTCCGGTCCCGTCAGCGCGATCTGCCGCTCGACCGCCACATCCCACATCGCCACCCCTTGCGTCAGCCGCCGGTATTCGGCTTGCGGGTCGCCATAGCTCGTGGGCATCAGCATCTGGTTGTAGGTGGTGAAGCTGGTGACGCCCGCCGCCTTGGTCGCCTCGAAATAGGGGCTGCGGCGAATGCGCGTTCCCATCGACATGCCGTACATCGCGGTCCTCCCGATCTTTCGCCAAGCCTGTCAACGGCTTGCGACCCGTTCTGTCCCCGAGGCGACATCGGGCGTCGCTGTCAACCCGCATCACGCTTGCGTCAGGTCACCTGCCGCGACACTTGCGCGCGGGCGGCGATGATGTAGCCATCGGGCGACACCCTTGCCCGGAGCCTGCCCCATGTCCTTCCTCGCCGATCCGCTCGCCCTCGTCGCGGCGACGCTGCTCGTGACCTTCCTCGCCTTCGCCCTGTCGCCGCGCGGGACCGATGCGGACGGGTTCTTCGCCGGGGCGGACCGCACGGGCGGCGCGCCGGGACTGTGGACGCTGGTCTTCAGCCAGGTGACGACCTGGATCTTCGCCCGCTCGCTGATGAACGCGGCGGTGCTGGGCTTCTATTACGGCTTTCCCGGCACGCTCGCCTATGCCGCCTACTACCTCAGCTTCCTGACCGGCGGCGCCATCATCGCCCGGCTGCGCGCGGGCGGCGCGGGCTCGGTGCAGGACTGGCTGCGCGACCGCTTCGGCCGGGCAGGCACCACGACCTACAACGCGGTGATCGCGCTGCGCCTGATGTCCGAGGTCTTCGCCAACCTGCTGGTGGTCGGCATCGTCTTCGCCGCCGCCTATGGCGGATCGGAATTCGCGGGTGACGTGGCGATGGTCCTGCTCGCCCTCGGAGGCCTGGGCTATTCCATGATGGGCGGCCTGCGCGCCAGCCTGCGCACGGATGTGGCGCAGATGGCGCTGTTCCTCCTGGTCTTCGCCGTCGCGCTGATCGCGCTCTTCACCCTGCCGGGGCTGGAGGTCGGGGCGCTGCTGACCGCCGAGGGCGTGTCGGGCACCGGGCCGGGCTGGCTGCTGCTCGCCGTCGCCTTCCTGCAGGTGATCTCCTACCCCGCGCATGACCCGGTGATGATGGATCGCGGCTTCCTCGCCGACCGGCGCACCACCGCGCTCAGCTTCGTCCACGCGTTCTGGATCTCGGCGCTGTGCATTCTCGGCTTCGGCCTCTTCGGCATCCAGGCGGGCATCATGGCGGCCGAGGGCGAGGCGATGGAGGCCGTCTGGTCGCGCATGTTCGGCCCCGCGATCCTGTTCTGCATCTCGCTGTCGCTGATCGTCTCCGCCGTCTCCACGCTCGACAGCGCGCTGGCGAGCGCCGCGCGCCTCGCGGTGGTCGAGATGGGCTTCGGCCAGCGCACCGTCGCGTCGGGCCGCACGGCGATGGCGCTCTTCATGCTGGGCGGCGTCGCGTTCCTGCTGGGCGACACGACCGACCTCTACGCCGCCGTCGCGATCTCGGGCACCGCCTCGATGTTCCTCGTGCCGGTGCTGGTCGTGGGGCTGTTCGGCGGGCATCCCATCCCGCTCTGGTCCTACCTCACCAGCTTCGCCGCCGCGATCCTCGGTGCCGTCACCTATTTCTTCCAATCTAGCGCGCCGGTCGTGGCGCTGCTGGGCGACGGCCATAAATACGAGCGCCTGCTCTACATCTGCATCATGGTGCTGGTCGTCGGCTTCGCCGCCACGCTCGCGGGCACCGCGCGGCAGCGGGTCGTGGCCCGAGGCTTGTGACCGGCGGCGGGAACGGTTATCTGCGCATCCGACCGTTTCGCTAAGGATTTCGCGTGAGCCTGCCGCCCCCCCGCCTCCAGATGACCGGAATCGCCCGCGACTATGGCGGGCGACGGGTGGTGGACGACGTCTCGCTCGACCTCACGGCGGGCGAGGTCACCTGCCTGCTCGGCCCCTCCGGCTGCGGCAAGTCCACGACCCTGCGCATGGCCGCGGGGGTGGAGCGTCCCAGCGAAGGCACCATCGCCATCGATGGCGCACCCGTGGCCGATCCCGGCTTCGCCCTGCCGCCCGAGAAACGCTCGGTCGGGCTGATGTTCCAGGATTTCGCGCTGTTCCCACATCTCGACGTCGCGCGCAATGTCGGCTTCGGCCTGTCGCGGCGCGAGGAGGCCCGCGTGGGCGAGCTGCTCGACCGGGTCGGCCTCGGCGCGCATCACGCGAAATATCCGCACGAGCTGTCAGGGGGAGAGCAGCAACGCGTGGCGCTGGCTCGCGCGCTCGCCCCGCGCCCCGCGATCATGCTGATGGACGAGCCGTTTTCCGGCCTCGACAACCGCCTCCGCGACGAGATCCGCGACGCCACCCTCGACATCCTGCGCGAGGAAGGCACCGCCGTTCTCCTCGTCACGCATGAGCCGGACGAGGCCATGCGCATGGCCGACAAGATCGCGCTGATGCGCGCGGGCCGGATCGTCCAGATCGGCGCGCCCTACACACTCTACACCAAGCCCGCGGACACCGCCGCCGCCGCCTTCTTCTCGGATGTCAACGTGCTCGCCGGTCGGGTCGAGGACGGGCAGACCGACACGCCCTTCGGCCCGTTCCTCGCGCCGAACATGGTAGACGGCACGCAGGTCGAGATCGTCTTCCGCCCGCAGCATTGCCGCCTCGACTTCGACCGCCCCAATGCGCCCGTGCGCCCCACGGTCGAGCATGGCATCCCCGCGCGCGGCACCGTCACCCGCGCCCGCTTCATGGGCAATCAAAGCCTTGTGGAGCTGGCGATGGACGATGGCGACGCGCGGCTGAAGGCGATCGTGCCAGGCATCTTCATGCCGCCGCAGGGCACCAAGCTCGTGATGAGCCTGCGCCGCGACCACGCCCACGTCTTCCCCGTCGGGCGCTAGGCCCCGGATTTCACTTCCGCGAAATATCCCCGCCGGAGGCGCAGGCCCGCCTCCGGGCGCCTCAGCCGACCTGTCGCGCGAACCACTCCGCCAGCGCGCCTTGCGTCAGCGCCTCCGGCCCCTCGACCGCATCGAGCACGATCTTCGAGGGCGCCCAGATGCAGATCAGCCCTTGCCGCAGCGCCCAGTCCATCTCGGTCCGCGTCGCGACCACGGTACAGCGCGGGTAGCTGCCCGCGAAGGCCCATGCCCCCTGATCGAGCGACAGCAGCGCGATGCGCCGCGCCGCCTCATCCGCGAAGGGCTCCGCGATCTCGCCCAGCGGCGGCACCACCAGCACGGTCGGACCCGCAACCGCGTCCAGCACCGCCCGATCCCCGGCCACCCGCACCTCGGGCCGCACCGCCTCGTCGGGCAGCGGCTCGGCGGGGCGCAGCGCCACGGCCTCCGCGCCCTTGCGCATCCGCACGATCTCCACCCCCAGCGCGCCGGGAATCCGGTCGAGCTTCTCGATCCGCACGAAGACCCGGATCGAGCGCGCATCCGACAGGCACCGCTCCGCGACACGCTCTGCCAGCGTCTCCAGCAGGTTGATCCGCCCGGCGCTCAGCTGCGCCTCGATCGCGTGGATGATCGTGTCGTAGCTGATGACCTTGTCCACGTCGTCGTCCTGTGCGGCGACATGCGGCGTCACCTCCAGCACGACGTTGAACCGGATGCGCTGCTTGACGCCCCGCTCGCTGAGAAATGCGCCGATCTCGACCTCGCGCACGTAGTCGCGGACCGAGATGCGGTCATGCGGCACGCCGCCCGCAGTGGCCGCCGCGCGCACATGCGGCAGTTCGAAGGCGATGGCGGTCTCGTCGGTCATGGGTCCCTCCACCCGGATGCTCGACGCCTCGCTACCCTGCCCGCCCCTGCACGACAAGTCCGCAAGCGGCAGGCGGGCCTCCGCCCGCGACCTTGACAAAACCGGGGCACCGCCACAGATTCGCGCCCGACGGCGCATCCCTTGCGCCTTTTTTGAGAGCCCATATATACTCACTGTGAGTATAACGCCCGGAAGGAGAAACCCATGTTTCTCAATGCCCAGACCAAGGCCGACACCGCCCGCGCCGAGATGGAGGCGCATTACGACCTCGAAGTGTCCGAGGCGGCGATGCGCGACACCGCGGATCTCTACGCCCGCGTGAAGGACGTGATCCCCGAGCCCGACTGGATGCGCTTCGCCCCATACGTGCGCGCCATCAACAAGCTGAAGGGGGAGAAGGACGCCGTCGTCCTCGCCCACAACTACATGACGCCCGAGATCTTCCACGGTGTGTCGGACGTGGCAGGCGACAGCCTCCAGCTCGCCATCGAGGCGACGAAGGTCCGTCAGCAGACCATCATCCAGTGCGGCGTGCACTTCATGGCCGAGACGTCTAAGATCCTGAACCCGCAAAAGACCGTGCTGATCCCCGACAGCCGCGCGGGCTGTTCGCTCGCCTCCTCGATCACCGCCGCCGATATCGAGCGGATGCGCGCCGACTATCCTGGCGCGCAGGTCGTCAGCTACGTCAACACCACTGCCGAGGTGAAGGCAGCCTCCGACATCTGCTGCACCTCGTCCAACGCGCTCGCCATCGTCGAGGCGCAGCCGGGCGACACCGTCATCATGACCCCCGACGGCTACCTCGCGCAGAACGTCGCCAACCAGGCGAAGAAGCGCATCGTCTACTGGGAAGGCGCCTGCATCGTGCACGAGCAGTTCACGGCGGAGGAGCTGCGCGCCTATCGCGAGGCGCATCCGGGCGTGGCGATCATCGCCCATCCCGAATGCCCGGTCGAGGTGGTGGAGGAGGCCGATTTCACCGGCTCCACCGCCGGGATGATCCAGTGGGTCAAGACCAACCGCCCCGCCAAGGTCGTGATGGTCACCGAATGCTCCATGTCCGACAACGTCGCGGCCGAGACGCCGGACGTGGAGTTCGTGCGCCCCTGCAACATCTGCCCGCACATGAAACGCATCAGCCTGGAGAACATCCTCTGGTCGCTGCATTCGGGCACCGAGGAAGTGACCGTGCCCGAGGAATATCTCGAACCCGCGGCCCGCGCGGTCCAGCGCATGATCGAGGTCACGAACAGCTGATGCTGCGGACCCTGACCCTGCTCGCCGCCCTCGCCCTGCCGGGCGCGGCGCTGGCCTGCCCCGCGCAGCCGCTGCCGCAATCGGCCCAGGCCGAATTGCCCGTCGACGGCACGCATGACACGCAGCTCTTCGGGCAGGCGGTGCTGCACCACGTCAACCGCGCACGCTGCGAGGCGGGGCTGACCGCCCTCGCCCCGCTCCCCGTGCTCAGCGCGGTGGCGACCGCCCATTCGCAGGACATGGTGCGCCTCGACTTCTTCGATCACATCTCGCCCGTCGCGGGGCGCGAGACGCTGGTCGACCGCGTCCGTCCGACCGGCCTGTCGCTGGCGCGGGTGGCGGAGAATATCGGCCAGATCTTCGGCGTGGATTACGAGCCGGGACGCCGCTACCGCGCGCTCGATGCGGCCAACTGCCAGTTCACCTACGAGGGCGGCACCCCGGTCGGCGACGCGCTCGGCTCGGTCGTGGGCCGCGCGGCGGAGCCCATCCCGCGCCACAGCTACGACAGCGCGGGCGCGCGCATCGTCGGCAACTGGCTCGCCTCCCCCGGCCATCGCGCCAACATCATGGCACCGGACCTGACCCGCCACGGCGCGGGCTTCGCCACCGGCGATCGCGGCCAACTCTGCGGACGGCTCTTCGTCACGCAGGTCCTGATCCAGTAGGAGCGGCTCGATGCCCGACAACCAGTTCGACACCGGCGGCACCCTGATCGTCGGGGCGGGCCTCGCGGGCCTGTTCACCGCGCTCAAGCTCGCACCGCGCCCCTGCACCGTGCTCTCGCCCGAACCGATCGGCGTCGGCGCGTCCTCGGCATGGGCACAGGGCGGCATCGCGGCGGCGGTGGGCCTCGGCGATACGGCGGAGGCGCACGCCGCCGACACGGTTGCCGCAGGGGCGGGCCTCGTCGACGCGGACATCGCCCTCGGCGTCACCTCCGAAGGGGCCGCGCGCATCTTCGACCTGCTGGACTACGGCGCGCCCTTCGACCGCGACGAGGAAGGCCGTCTGCTGCAATCGAAGGAGGCCGCCCACTCCACCAACCGCGTGGTCCGCGTCTCGGGCGACGGCGCGGGCCGCGCCATCATGGACGCGCTGATCCGAACCGTGCGCGACACGCCCTCCATCACCCTGCTCGAAGGCGTGGTCGTCGACGATCTCGCCGTGGCCGAAGGCATCTGCGTTGGCGCCTTCGGGCGGCTCGTCGCCGACCCGATGGCGAGCCCGATCCATTTCCGCGCCGATCAGGTCGTGCTCGCCACCGGCGGCATCGGCGGGCTCTACGCCGTCTCCACCAATCCCGCCCGCGTGCGCGGACAGGGCGTCGGCATGGCCGCGCGTGCAGGCGCCGTGATCGCCGACAGCGAATTCGTGCAGTTCCATCCCACCGGCATCGCCGTCGACCGCGACCCCTGCCCGCTCGCCACCGAGGCGCTGCGCGGCCACGGCGCGACCCTGATCGACGCGGACGGCCACCGCTTCATGTTCGACGTCGACCCGGCGGGCGAGCTCGCACCCCGCGACATCGTCGCCCGCGCCATCCACGCGCGCGTGGCCGCGGGGCAGCCCGTCTTCCTCGACACGCGCGAGGCGATCGGCCCCGCGATCCTCGAGGAATTCCCGACCGTCGCGGGCTACTGCATCGCCGCGGGCATCGATCCGGTGACGCAGCCGATCCCCGTGCGCCCCGCGCAGCACTACCACATGGGCGGCATCCTCACCGACGCGGTCGGCCGCGCCACGCTTCCCGGCCTCTGGGCCTGCGGCGAGGTCACGTCCACGGGCCTGCACGGCGCGAACCGCCTCGCCTCCAACTCGCTGCTGGAGGCCGTGGTCTTCGCCGCCCGCATCGCCGAGGACATCGCCGGCCGGGACCCGCGCCCGGCCGCGCGCCGCATCGCCCTGCCGCCACCCGCCCACGGCCCCGCCCCCCGGCAGGAGCCGGAAACCGCCATCGCCGAGTTGCGCGCCGTGATGGACCGCCATGTCGGCGTCGTGCGCAACCGCGCCGGCCTGACCGAGGCGCTCGCCACCCTCGCCCGGATCGAGGCGGACAACGCTCCCGGCTCGCGCGCGCTTCTCAACATGACCACCGCCGCCACCCTGATCGCCGCCGCCGCGCTGATCCGCACCGAAAGCCGCGGCGGCCACTACCGCGACGACCTGCCCGACACCGATCCCGCACAGGCCACCCGCAGCCGCCTCACGCAGGCCGAGGCACTCGCGATCCGGGCCGAGGCCGCGGGCTGACCCCCGGCCTTCATCTTCCCTCAAATACGCGATCCCGACATGCGCCGCCCCGCGCCCCGCTTGACAAGACGCGGGCGCGCCGCGCGGATGGGCGCATGACCTTCACCCGCCCGGATCTGCGCGCCGTCCTGATCGGCCTCGTCCTGCTCGTCACGGCCTTCGCGGTCTGGCACGGCACGCGCCTCTTGACCCGCGACGCGGCGCTGGAGGCCGCCGCCCAGCGGGCGGAGCTCTACCGCGCCTCGCTCATCGCGGCGCTCGAACAGTTCGATCACCTCCCGCCGGTGCTGTCCGAAGACCCGCTGCTGACCCGCGCGCTGAGCGATCCCGCGGCCCGCCCCGCTGCCAATGCGCGCCTGACGCGTTTCGCGGCGGAGGCCGGGCTCGACGCGCTCTACCTCATGGACCGCAGCGGCCTGACGATCGCCGCCTCGAACGCGGGGACGCCGGGCAGCTTCGAGGGACAGAACTACGGCTTCCGCCCCTATTTCATCGAGGCGCTGGCGGGCGGGCGCGGCGCCTATTTCGCCATCGGCGCGACCACCAATGCCCCCGGCTTCTTCCTCTCCGCCCCGATCGGCGCCGACCCGCTGCCGCTGGGCGTCGTCGCGCTGAAGCGGGACCTGACCGACCTGACCGAGGCCTGGATCGCGGGCGGCGAGCAGGTCTTCGTCAGCGACGAGAGCGGGGTCATCGTGCTCTCCGCCCTGCCGGAGCTGACCTACCGCACCCTGCGCCCGCTCGGCCCCCGCGACCGCGACCGCCTCGCCTTCGCGCGCCAGTTCGGGACCGAGCCCCTGACCCCGCTCGACGACTTCACCGGAGGGGCCACGACGCGCCTGTCTGGGCAGGAGATGCTGCACGTGACCCGGCCCGTCGGTCGGCTGGGCTGGCAGCTGCACTACTTCACCCCGCGCGCCCGTGTCCTGGCGCGGGCGAACACCGCGCTGGGGCTCTTCGCCCTTGCTGCGCTGTCGGGCTTCGCGCTGTGGCTGATCCTGCGCGGACGCCGGGTGCGCCGCGCGCTCGGCATCTCGCAGGAGGCCCGCCGCGCGCTGAGTCGCGCCAACGCCGCCCTCGCCGCCGAGATCGAGGAGCGGCGCGAGGCCCAGCTCGCCCTCGCCGCGGCACAGGCCGATCTCGAACGCTCCAGCCGTCTCGCGGCGCTCGGCCAGCTCTCCGCCTCCGTCACGCATGAGCTGGGCCAGCCCATCGCCGCGATGCGCACCTGGCTCGGGGCGGCGGACATGCCCGGCAGCGGGCACGATCCCGACACGCGCGCGCTGCTCGACCGGCTCGGCGCGATCACCGACCGGATGCAGGGCATCGTGCGCCAGCTGCGCCATTTCGCGCAGCCGCAGAAGCCGGATCTGCGCCCGGTCGACCTGCGCCTCGTCGCCACCCGCGCGGCGGAGGTCGCGGCCCCCGGCACACCCGAAGCGATCACGCTCGACCTGCCCGACGCACCGGTCCTGTCGCGCGCGGACGCGGCGCGGCTCGAACAGGTGCTCATCAACCTGCTGCGCAACGCGCGCGAGGCGAGCGCGGGCCATACCGACCGGCCCGTCACGCTGCGGATCGAGACGACCGACGTTTCCGCGCTCCTTCAGGTGCGCGACCACGGGCGCGGACTCGACCAGCCCGACCGCGTGTTCGAGCCGTTCTTCACCACCAAGCCCTCGGGCGGCGGCATGGGCCTCGGCCTCGCGATCTCCGCGACCATCATGGCCGAGCATGGTGGCACCCTGCGCGCCGAGGCGGCCGAGGGCGGCGGCACCCGCTTCATCGCAAGCCTGCCGCTGATCGCTGGCACGGCCCGTGCATGACAGCCGAGACGACCGGAGGAAGGAGCTCGCCATGACCAAGCACATCCTGATCGCCGAAGACGATGCCGACATGCGCGCGGCGCTCGATCATCTGCTGGGCCGCGCGGGCTACGAGACCCGCACGGTCGCGGACGGGCGCGCCGCGCTCGCCGCGCTCGACGCTGGACCCTGCGACGCGCTGCTGACCGACATCCGCATGCCCGTCATGGACGGGATCGAACTGATGCGCGCCGTACTTGCGCGGCCCGATCCGCCCCCCGTGCTGCTGCTCTCGGCCCATGCCGACGTGCCGCTCGCGGTGGAGGCGATGCAGGCAGGGGCCTATACCCTGATCGAAAAGCCCTTCGAAACCCCGCGCCTGCTCGCCGCCCTCTCCCACGCACTCGAACAGGCGGAGCTGAGGGCCGAGAACGCGCGCCTGCGCGGGCGGCTCGGGCGGCTCTCCGGCCTCGACCGCACCCTGATCGGCCGCAGCGCCGCCATCGCCGAACTGCGCGAGGACATCCTCGACGTCGCCGACACCCGCGCCCCCGTGCTGGTGCTGGGCGAGACCGGTACCGGCAAGGAGGTCGTCGCCCGCGCGCTCCACGACATGTCAGACCGCGCGGACGGGCCCTTCATCGCCGTCAACTGCGCCGCCGTGCCGGGAGAACTGTTCGAGGCCTCCATGTTCGGTCATGTCGCCGGCGCCTTCACCGGGGCCGCGAAGGGGGCCGAGGGCTATTTCCGCGCCTCCTCGGGGGGCACGCTCTTCCTCGACGAGATCGGCGCCTGCCCGGTCGAGCATCAGGCCAAGCTGCTGCGCGCGCTCGAAACCCAGCAGGTCGTCCCGGTCGGCGGCACCAAGCCCGTGGACGTCGACCTGCGCGTCGTCTCCGCCACCAACGAGGATCTTGCCGCCGCCATCCCCGAAGGCCGCTTCCGCGAGGACCTGCTCTACCGTCTCAACACCGTCGAGCTGCGCTTGCCCCCCTTGCGGTCGCGGCGCGAGGATATCGCGCTGCTGGCCACCCATTTCCTCGAACGGCTCGCCACCGAATACCGCGTCGATGCGCCCGATCTCGACCCCGACGAGGTCGCGGCCCTCACCGCCCATGACTGGCCCGGCAACGTCCGCGAACTGCGCCAGATCGCCGAGCGGCGCATCCTCTCTGCCCGTCGCGGCCGCGGCTCGATGGCAACGGCGCTGCGCCAGCCCGACGCCCCCGCCGCCACCTTGCGCGACGCGATGGCCGCCTACGAGCGCAACCTGATCGCCGCCGCGCTGGAGCGGCACCACGGGCGCATGGACGACGTGGCCGAGGATCTCGGCATCGGCCGCCGCACCCTGAACGAGAAGCTGGTGCGCCATGGCCTCGACAGCGCCGCCTTCCGGCCCTGATCCCTGCGGGCCGTCGCAGGCAAGCCGCCCCATCCTGCGGAAATCCGCAGACCCATAGTGCTGTGAGCGGCCATATCAACCCTATGCAGGCTGGCACGATGCTTGCAATGATCCCGGTGCGGGCCCGCAAGACGGCCCGACGAAATCCAACGCACAGGGAGTGACATCCAAATGACCCTTCACAGCATGAAGCTGATCCTCGCCGCGACCACCGCGCTCGGCCTGTCCTCGGGCGCCGCGACCGCGCAGGCGGAGGCCGCGGACTACATCCTCGCCACCGCCTCGACCGGCGGCACCTACTACCCCGTCGGCGTCGCCCTCGCGACGCTCGTCAAGGTCAAGCTGCAGCCGGGCGACGGCATCGGCATGTCCGCCATCTCCTCCGCCGGCTCGGGCGAGAACGTGCGCCTGCTGCGCGAGGACGAGGCGCAGTTCGCCATCATGCAGGGACTCTACGGCTACTACGCGGCGACCGGCACCGGCCCGCTGGAGGAAGCCGGCGCGCAGGAGAACATGCGCTCCGTCTCGATGCTCTGGCAGAACGTCGAGCATTTCGTGATCGACAGCGACCTGGCCGAGACCGGCACGATCTCCGATTTCGTCGGCCAGACCGGTCAGGCAATGGCGCTCGGCCGCCGCAACTCGGGCACCATCGGCTCCAACGCCGCGATCCTCGACGGCTTCGATGTCGACATCTACGAGGATTACGAACTGGTCGAAGGCGGCTACGGCCCGTCCGCCGAGGCGCTGCAGAACGGTCAGGTCGCGGGCATCTCCACCCCCGCGGGCGTGCCGGTCGGCGCGATCAGCCAGCTCTTCGCCGCGGCGGGTGACAGCGTGACCCTCCTGAACTTCGATGCCGACCAGATCGCGCAGGCCGATGGCGGGCGTGAGCTGTGGACCGAGTACACCATCGAGGCGGGCACCTATCCCGGCCAGGAAGAGGCCGTGACCACCATCGCGCAGCCCAACTTCCTCGCCACGCAGGCCGACCTGCCGGATGAGAACGTCTACCTGATCACCAAGACGATCTACGAGAACCTGCCCTTCCTGCAGGCGATCCACCCGGCCACGCAGGCGATGGCGATCGAGAAGGCCATCGCCGGCCTGCCGCTGCCGCTGCATCCCGGCGCGATCCGCTACTACGAGGAAGTCGGCGTCGAGATCCCCGACCGCCTGCGTCCCGCGGAGTGACGGATCCGGCCCCGACCTCGCGTCGGGGCCGCTTTCCTGCTTGAGAAGGCCCGGTCTCCCGACCGGGGCCGCCCTTACGGCCCTTGCCCCCGGCGCCCGCGCGGCGCCGGGTCATCGGCCCGTCCCTGCTTGCATCTGACAGAGTGCCGACGCCATGACCGAGACCGACCAGGCCGCCACCCAGGCCCCCACCCCGGCTGCAGACGAGATCGTCACCGAAAGCCCCACGCGGGAGCTGACCGGCCCGCTGCACTGGCTGTCCATCGCCGTCTGTCTGATCCTGTCCTGCGGGCACCTCTACCTCGCGCTCTTCCCCGTCCTCTCGGAATTCGAGCGCAACGTCTTCCACTTCTCCGGCTTCGCCTTCCTCGCCGCGCTGCTCTATCCCGTGCTGCCGCGCGAGCGGTTGAAGCGCAGCCGCGCGTCGCTCGCCTCCGACATCGCGCTGGGACTGATCGCCGTGGGCGGCGCCACCTGGATGGCGCTGGCCGAGGACGCGATCTACGACCGGGGCGTGAACCTCGCGCCTATGGACTGGATCGCCGCCATCGCCGCCATCCTCGCGGCGACCGAGCTGACGCGCCGCGTCTCGGGTCTTGTGATCCCGGTGCTCATCGTCCTGTCGCTGACCTATGTCGGCCTCTGGGGCCAGTGGGTCGGCGGCGTCTTCGCCTTCCGCGGCCTCAGCTGGGAGACCGTGCTCTTCCGCTCGATCTATGGCGACGACGCCATGTTCGGGACCATCGCGTCGATCTCCTCGACCTATGTGTTCCTCTTCATCATTTTCGGCAGCTTCCTGATCCGCTCGGGCGCGGGGGAGTTCGTGATCGACCTCGCGCGCGCCATCGCGGGCAAGCTCGTGGGCGGCCCCGGCCTCGTCGCCGTGATCGCGAGCGGCCTGACCGGCACCATCTCTGGCTCCGCCATCGCCAACACCGCCTCCACCGGCGTGATCACCATCCCGCTGATGAAGCGCGCGGGCTTCCCGGCCAAGTTCGCGGGCGGGGTCGAGGCCGCGTCCTCCACCGGCGGGCAGCTGATGCCGCCCATCATGGGTGCCGGTGCCTTCGTCATGGCGAGCTTTACCCAGATCCCCTACGAGACCATCGTCGCCGTCGCGGCCCTGCCCGCCCTGCTCTACTTCCTCACCGTCGCCTTCTTCGTGCGGATCGAGGCGAAGCGGCAGAACCTCGCCCCGATGGAGGCGCAGGGCACGACGCTGTGGAGCGCGGTGAAGGCCGGCGGGGCCAGCTTCATCCTGCCCATCGCCACGCTCATCTTCCTGCTCGTCTCGGGCTTCACCCCCACCTATGCCGCCGTGATCGGCATCGGCGCGGTGATCGTGTCGAGCTGGCTCACGCAGAACCCGATGGGCCCGAAGGCGATCTTCGAGGCGCTCGTCATGGGCGCGCGCTCGATGGTGATGACCGCCGTCCTGCTCTGCGCCGTCGGCCTCGTCGTCAACGTCATCGCCACCGCCGGCGTCGGCAACACGTTCAGCCTGATGATCGCGGATTGGAGCCAGGGCAACCTGCTGCTCGCCATCGTGCTGGTCGCGTTGGCAAGCCTCGTGCTCGGCATGGGTCTGCCGGTGACGGCGGCCTATATCGTGCTCGCCACCCTCTCCGCCCCCGCCATCGCGGGCATGATCTCCGACCGCTTCATCGTCGACATGATCGCGAACGGAGAACTGCCGATGGGCGCGCAGGCGCTGTTCATGCTGTCGGCCCCCGACATCATGCCGCTGCTCTCCGCCCCCATGCCCGTGGCCGAGGCGCGCGCCATCGTCGGAAGCCTCCCGCTGGAGGTCGCGGCCCCCCTGCGCGACACCGTCGTTCCGGCCGAGACGGCGCTCGCCGCCCTGCTTTCCGCACACATGATCATCTTCTGGCTCAGCCAGGATTCGAACGTAACCCCGCCCGTGGCGCTGGCCGCCTTCACCGCCGCGACCATCGCGAAATCGCCGCCGATGGCGACCGGCGTGGCGTCGTGGAAACTGGCCAAGGGCCTCTACATCGTGCCGGTGCTCTTCGCCTATACCGATTTCCTGTCGGGCAACTGGGGCGACGCATTCGTCGTGTTCCTGTTCGGCGTCGTGGGCACCTACGCCTTGGCCGGCGCGCTGCAAGGCTGCATGGAACGCCCGATGGGCTGGCCCGCGCGGATCGTGGCGGGGGCCGCCGGCCTCGCCTGCCTCTGGCCCGCAGGCCTCGCCGTCAACCTGATCGGCGCACTGGTCGCGATCGCCCTGCTCGTCGCCAACAAGCGCGGGATGCCCCTCGCCGCCCACCCACGCCCGGCCTAGCCGGGCACGAACGTCTCGACCGGCATCTCGAAATCGTCGAAATAGAGCCGGATCTCCACCCCGTCGGGCGGCACCGCGTCCAGCTCCTCGAACCGCAGGAACAGCGTCGCGGGCACGAGGTCGAGCGCGTTGCCCGGCGCGATCTCCACTTCGAACAGCTCGACCACCTCGGCCTCGGCCTGCGCGTAGATATAGCCGTCCTCGCCATCCGGCCCGTCCATGCCGTAGAGCGTGACGGGCACGTCCCCGACATTGTAGACGATCCCGTAGAAGGTCCAGCCCTCGGGCTCCTGGCGCAGTTCGGCATTGACCACCGACAGCCCGATCTGCTGGGCGGGGACCGGCCCCGCCAGCAGGCACGCGATCAGGATCAGCGCCCGCGAATATGCGGGTCGAGCGCGTCGCGAAGTCCGTCTCCGATATAGTTGACGCTCAAGACCGTCAGCGACAGCACCAGCCCCGGCCAGAACACCCGGCTCGGCGTCAGCGTCATGAAGTTCGCCCCGTCGTAGAGCAGCCGACCCCAGGTCGGGAAATCCGACGGAAAGCCAAGCCCGAGGAAGCTCAGCGCGCTTTCCGTGATGATGGCGGTCGCGATGCCCAGCGTCGCCGACACCATGATCGGGCTCAGCACGTTGGGCAGGATGTGGCGCAGGATGATCCGCCAGGCCGGCGTGCCGATCGAGCGCGCGGCCAGCACGAATTCGCGCTCCTTCAGCGCCAGCACGTCCCCGCGCACGATCCGGGCGGTCTGCATCCACGACGTGATCCCGATGATGAACACGATCAGCAGGAAGATCCCCGCCTCCGGCCCGAAGGCCTGACGCAGCGTATCGCGGAACAGCATGATGATGACAAGCAAAAGCGGCAGGATCGGCAGCGCCAGGAACAGATCCGTCAGCCGCATCAGGATGCCGTCGAGCCGCCTGAAATAGCCCGCAAGCACCCCGATCAGCGTGCCGAAGAACATGGCGATCGCCATCGCCGTCACGCCCACCAGCAGCGACACGCGCCCGCCCTGCAGCACCTGCGCGAACATGTCCCGGCCCAGGTTGTCCGTCCCCATCGGATGCGCGAGGCTCATGCCCTGGTTGCGCGCGCGGAAGTCGTTATAGGTCGGGTCGATCGTGTGGATGAACGGGCCGAAGATCACGGCCAGCACGATGAAGCTGAACACGATCAGCCCCGCCATCGCCCCCTTGTGCGAGGTGAACTGGCTCCACACGTCGCGCGCCAGCGTGCGCGGGCGATCCTCCACCGTCTCGACGACGGCTTCCTTCATGATGCGGTCCTGGTCACTCATAGCGGATCCTCGGATCGAGAATGCCGTACAGGATGTCGGCGATCAGGTTGAACAGCACGATCAGCACCGCGAAGATGAAGGTCAGCGTCTGCACCAGCGGGATATCCGCCCCCTGGATGCCGACGATCAGCAGCTGTCCGATCCCGTTCACGCGGAAGATCTGCTCAGTGATGATCGCCCCGCCGAAGATCGTGGGAATGTTGAGCGCGATCACCGTGACCACCGGGATCATCGAGTTTCTCAGCACGTGGATCCAGACCACCACCCGCTCGGTCATCCCCTTGGCCCGCGCGGTGCGCACGTAGTCCTGGCTGAGATTGTCGAGCATCGAGGCCCGCATGTAGCGGCTCAGCTGCGCCGCCGTCGCCAGCGCCAGCACCATCGTCGGCATGATCATCTGCTTGATCTGAAAGACGAAGCTCTCCCAGTCCGTCACCCGGTGGTTGGTGTCGTAGATCGACGGGAACCACTGCAACTCGACCGAGAAGAAGACGATGAACACCAGCCCGGTGAAGAAGGTCGGGATAGAGAAGCCGACCATCGACACGAAGGTGCCGATCTGGTCGAACCAGGAATATTGCCGATAGGCCGAGATCACGCCGATCGGCACCGCGATCAGCACGGCGATCACTTGGCTCATGCCCACGACCCACAGCGTCTGCGGCATCCGCTCGATGATCAGGTCCACGACCGGGGATCGTGTGGCCCAGCTCGTCACCCGCAGCCGATCGCCCTCGCCGATCGTCCAGCCGGTCCAGCCCTCGATCAGGTTGATGGGCTCGTTGATGAAGAACTGCTTGAGCCACAGCGCGTAGCGGACCGGGAACGGCTCGTCGAGCCCGAGGCTGTCGCGGATCTGCTGGCGCACCTCGGGCGGGATCGTCAGCGGCAGGTTGCCGGTCGGATCGCTGGGCGCGAGGTCGAGGATCGCGAAGATGATGAAGCTGATGGCCAGAAGCGTCGGGATCGCGAACAGCAATCGTCTGATGGTGAATGCGAACATGGGACGCCTCTGGTCATCGGCCATTCGTGGCCTTGTCTTGGTGTCGGGACGGCGGCCACCCGCCGCCCCGGATCTCTATCTTCGTCGAGGTTCCCGCGTTCGCGGGAACGGCGAAGCTATAGACCTCGCCGTTCCGGGCGAAGACCCGGAACCTCGACCGAACGAAGCGGCAGGACACGCCTCGCCGCCCCGCCACGCCTCACTCGGCGCGGGTCCAGTCGGCCGCGTTCCACAGCTCGCTGTCCCACTCGTTCATGCGCACGCCTTCCAGGCTGTTGGCATGGGCGGAGACGCCACCCCGGTGGATCAGCGGGATGATCGACCCCGACTCCATGATCATGTCGTTCATCTGGATGGCGAGCGCCGCCCGGTCCTCGATGGCCGCGGTGTTCGCCATCTGGGCGACCAGCGCGTCATACTCCTCTGAGCAGAAGCGCTGGATGTTCGAGCCCTGCCAGCCGCTGTCGGGCGACGGGATGTCCGAGCACAGCCAGTTGGCCATGTACCGCTCCGGGTCCGTGCCGTCGAAGTTGTTGGTGTACATCTCGATATCGGCATAGAACTTCTGGAACGTGTCCGGGCTCGACGGATCGCCGCCGAAGAAGACCGACGCGTCGATATTGCGCAGCTCCGTCTCGACGCCGATCGCTTCCCACATCTGCTTGATGAAGGCCTGCGTGCCCTGACGGACCGAGTTGGTCGAGGTCTGGAACAGCACGCTCAGACGCTCGCCATCCTTGGTGCGCACGCCGTCGTCGCCCATCTCCCAGCCGGCCTCGTCGAGGATGCGGTTCGCCTCGTCGGGGTCGTATTCCAGGCACCAGTCGTTGTTGGTGGAGGCATAGACCTCGGGTGCGGGCAGCACGTTGCAGGTCGGCTGACCCGCCTCGCCGTAGCCCGCCTCGACCAGGATCTCGCGGTCGATCGCGATCGACAGCGCCCGGTTGACCATCGGATCGGTCAGGAACGGGTGCGGATGGGCGACCGTCGAGCGCTCCTCGCCCAGCGAGGGGTCGGGATCGGTCTGGTTCATGTGCAGACGCTCGACGCTCGTGCCGAAGGAGGACACGACCATGCCCTGCCCCGCGGCCTGCATCTGGCTTAGGATCTCGGGCTCGACCTGCAGGTTCCAGGCATAGTCGAACTCGCCCGTCTCCAGCACCGACCGCGCGGCGGAGGCCGCGTCGCCGCCGCCTTTCAGCGTGACGGTCGCGAAGGCCGGCTTGGCCGCGTCGCGATAGTTCGGGTTCGCCTCGTAGGTGATCACGTCATTGGCGCGGAAATCGCTGACCATGAACGGGCCGGTCCCGATCGGGCCGAAGTTCTGGTCCGTGCAGGTCGGCGCGTTGGTGCCCATGCAGTCGGCGAACTGCGCAGCCTGAAGGATTGGCGACTGCGCGCCGACGAAGGGCCCGTAGGGGAAGGGCTTGGGGACCGAGAAGGTGATGCGGATGGTCTGGTCGTCCACCGCCTCGACACTCTCGACATCGGTGTAGTTCGAGACCTGCGCGCAGCCGCCCTCGGGGTCGGTGCAGTACTCCCAAGTGAACACCGCGTCCGCGGCGGTCAGCGGCGTGCCGTCCGACCACATCACACCGTCCGAGATGGTCCAGGTGATCGTGGTCAGGTCCTCGGACACGCCACCGTTCTCGACCGTGGGGATCTCGTCGACCAGCCAGGGCACCATGGTCCCCGTTTCGTCATAGCGGGCCAGAGGCTCCAGGATCAGCGAGGCGGCCTCGATCTCCTTGGTGCCGCCCGACAGATACGGGTTCAGCGTCGAGGGCGCCTGCCAGTAGATGATGTTGAGCTGACCGTCCGCGCCGCGCTCGGTATGCGCATCCGCATGAGCCATGCCCGCGGTCACGAGGGCGGTCGCCCCCATCAGAAGACCGAAGCGTTTCATATGATCTCTCCTTGTTGGATTATGATTTTATCGTTGCCGCGCAATTGGTTTGCGTCTTGTTCTTCATCCACCAGATGACAGGCGGTGAACCGCCCCGGTGTATGTTCGCGAAACTCCGGCACCACCTCGCGGCAGATCTCCATCACCTTCGGGCAGCGCGTGCAGAAATTGCAGCCCTTGGGCGGGTTGGCCGGGCTCGGCACGTCGCCGGTCAGGATGATCTGCTCGCGCGTCGCCTCGACCTCGGGGTCGGCGACCGGCACGGCGCTCAGCAGCGCCTGCGTGTAGGGATGCCGCGGTTCGGAATAGAGCGCGTCGCGCGGCGCCAGTTCGACGATCTTGCCCAGATACATCACCGCGACCCGCGTCGCGAGGTGGCGCACCATGCTCAGATCGTGGCTGATGAACAGATAGGTCAGGCCCAGATCGCGCTGAAGGTCTTCGAGCAGGTTGACCACCTGCGCCTGGATCGACACGTCGAGCGCCGCGATCGGCTCGTCGCAGACGATGAACTTGGGGTTCAGCGCCAGCGCCCGCGCGATGCCGATCCGCTGCCGCTGCCCGCCCGAGAACTCATGCGGATAGCGGTCGGCATAGCGCCGGTTCAACCCCACCGCGTCCATCAGCTCGCGCACGCGGGCATTGCGCGCCTTGCGGTCCATGTCCGTGTGCTCGCGCAGCGGTTCGGAGATGATCTCCCCCACCGTCATGCGCGGGTTCAGGCTCGCCTGCGGATCCTGAAAGATCATCTGCATCTGCGGTCGCGCCTTTCGCAGCGCCTTCGGCCCCAGCCCCGCCACGTCCACGCCGCCGATCCGCACCGATCCGGCGGTCGGGTCGTAGAGCCGCAGGATCGCCCGGCCCGTCGTGGACTTGCCGCAGCCGCTCTCGCCCACCAGGCCCAGCGTCTCGCCCTCGTGGATGTCGAAGCTCAGGTCGTCGACCGCCTTCACCTCGCCCACCTTGCGGCGCAGGACACCCTTGTGGATGTCGAAATACATCTTCAGATCGCGGATCTCCACCAGCGGTCTAGTCATGGAAGCGCGCCTCCCCCGTCTCGGGATCCCACCAGCAGGCGACGTCGTGCCGGTGGCCGACGTCGATGCGCACCGGGTTCTCCGTCAGGCAGCGCCCGAAGGCGTGGGCGCAGCGCGGCGCGAAGGGGCAGGACGTCGGATGCGCGTCGAGCTGTGGCGGCTGACCCTCGATCGTGCGCAGCCGCTCCGACCGCTCCCCCGTCACCTGCGGCAGCGTCTCCAGCAGCGCGCGTGTATAGGGATGCTGCGGCCGCGCGAACAACTCGCGCACCGGCGCCTGCTCGACGATCTGACCCGCATACATCACGATCACCCGGTCCGCGATGCCCGCCACGACGCCAAGGTCGTGCGTGATCCAGACGATGCCGGTCTCGAATTCATGGCGCAGCTTGCGCACCAGCTCGATGATCTGCGCCTGGATCGTCACGTCGAGCGCGGTGGTCGGCTCGTCCGCGATCAGCAGCTTCGGATCGCAGGCCAGCGCCATCGCGATCATCACCCGCTGGCGCATCCCGCCCGAGAACTGGTGCGGATAGTCGCCCAGCCGCCGCTCCGCATCCGGGATGCCGACGAGCGCGATCAGCTCCGCCGCCCGCTTGCGCGCCGCCCGCTTGCCCATGCCCATGTGCTTGCGCAACCGCTCGGTGATCTGGCGGCCGACGGTGAAGACCGGGTTGAGCGAGGTCATCGGGTCCTGGAAGACGAAGCCCACGTCGCGGCCCCTCAGCCGCAACAGCTCCCGCCGGGACATGGCGCGCACGTCGCGCCCCTCGAACAGCACCTCGCCCGACACGACCTCCGCCGCGCGGGGCAGCAGGTTCATCAGGCTCATCATCGTCACCGACTTGCCCGAGCCGCTCTCCCCCACGACGCCGACCAGTTCACCCGGTGCAACCTCGAAGGAAACCGAATTGACCGCGTGCACATCGCCCGATCGCGTATGGAACACGGTCTTGAGGTCCGCCACGTCCAGCAGCGGTGCCTTGTCATCTCGCATCTATCTTCCCTGTGCAGACGGGTTGAACGGCTCTGACGGCCCCATTCCCGCTGCTTCTGGAGAAAATAAGACTCTGATTCCGCCCCGCTTGCAAGAGGATGTTCCGCCGCTTGACGCTCGTGCCCCGCGCGGCGACTGTCGAGCCAGCCGCCCCGCTCGACAGGAGACACCGATGCCCGACCGCTACACCGCGCAGGAGATGCTGGCCCGGCTCGTGGCCTTCCCCAGCGTCAGCCGCGACAGCAACTTGCCCCTGATCGACTTCGTCGAGGACTACCTCGCCGGGCACGGCGTCACTGCCATCCGCACCCCCGACGCCACCGGCACCAAGGCGAGCCTGCACGCCCTGATCGGACCCGAAGTCGCGGGCGGGGTCATCCTCTCGGGCCATACCGACGTGGTCCCCGTGGACGGCCAGGATTGGACCACCGACCCCTGGACCCTGACCGAGCGCGACGGCCGCCTCTACGGGCGCGGCACTTGCGACATGAAGGGGTTCATCGCCCTCGCCCTCGCCGCCGTCCCCGACATGCTCGCCGCCGATCTCAAACGCCCCATCCTCCTCGCGCTGAGCTATGACGAGGAGATCGGCTGCCTGGGCGCGCCCCCCATGATCGCCCGCATCGCCGCCGAGCTGCCCCCCGCCGCCGCCTGCATCGTCGGTGAGCCCTCGCTGATGAAGATCGTCAGCGGCCACAAGGGCTCGGTCGGGTTCGAGGTGCATGTCCGCGGCTTCGAGGTGCATTCTTCCCTCGTCCACACCGGCGTCTCCGCCGTGATGACCGCCGCGCGCCTCATCACCTGGATGCACGACACGATGGCCGAGAACCGGCGCAATGCCCCTGAGGGCACCGGGTTCGAGCCTGCCTGGACCACGCTCCATTCCGGCGTCATCCACGGCGGCACCGCCCACAACATCACCGCCAAGGATTGCCGCTTCACCGCCGACATCCGCGTCGCTCCGCATGAGAGCGTCGACGACTGGGACACCCGCTTCCGTGCCGAGGCCGCGCGGCTGGAGGCCGAGATTCAGGCCATCCGTCCCGAGGCCGGGATCGACGTGCACCTGCGCGGCCGCGTCCCCGGCCTGCAACCCGAACCGGACGGCCCGGCCGAGGCGCTGGTCCGCCGCCTGACCGGCGACAATGCCTCGGGCCGCGTCTCCTACGGCACCGAGGGCGGGCAGTTCCAGGAGGGCGGCTTTTCCGCCGTCATCTGCGGCCCCGGCTCCATCGAGCAGGCCCACCAGCCCGACGAATATCTCGCGACCTCGCAACTGGCGGAGGGCGAGCGCTTCATGCAGCGCCTGATCGCGGAGCTAAGCGCCTAGAGGCTCAGCCCCATCAGCCGGTCGATAGGCGCGTAATCATCGGTCAGCACCGTCCCGCGCCCCGCGGCCAATCCCTCGACCAGCCGGGGCGACAGCGCGCCGAACCGCGTCTCGTCGGGGGCCGGCACGGTGAAGCTGTCCACGGGCGTCGGCGCATCGCCCCCCACCACGACGAAGACCATGCGCTGCCCCGGATCGGGCTGCGCCTGCTGGGTCCAGACCTCCACCACCTCGAACACCTCCCCCATCGTCGCGACGATCGAGCCGAGCGCGTAGAGCCGGTCCTCGTGGTCGATCACGTTCATCAGGAAGCTGCCGCCGGGTTCCAGCCGCCCGGCGGCCAGCGCGAAGAACTCCCGCGTGACCAGGTGCACCGGCACCACCACGTCCGTGAACGCATCGCCGAGGATGATGTCGTAAAGCGCCTCGGGCCGGGTCAGCAACGCCCGCCGCCCGTCCTCGTGCAGCACCGTGGCCGTCTCCGGGTCGAACCAGAACGCCTCCGCCGCCATCTGCGTGACCGCCGGATCGATCTCCGCCACCGTGATCGCGCCCGTGCCATGCGCGGCGAAGGCACGCGGCACCGCGAAGTTGCCCCCACCGATATGGAAGCTGGTAAAATCGTCCCGAACCGCCCGCAGCCGCGACAGGTGGTCGAGCATTGCGGTATGCTCGGTGAACTGCACCGTCGGCAGGCTCTGCGCGCTGATCCCGTGCGCGAGGTGGTCGATCACCATCAGATGCACCGGCTCCGCCGGATCTGCCGACACGTCCTCGACCCGCAGGCAGAAATACTGGCTCTCCCGGTCGCAGGGGTTCGGCGTGGCCAGCGCCAGCACCGCGAGCCCGAGCCCCAGGACCGCCGCACCGCCCACCGCCCGCGCGCCCTGCCCTCCCAGCCGCACGAACAGCGCCGCGCAAGCAAGGTACACGACCGTCACCACGACCAGCGTCAGCGCCGATCCGAGCCACGAGATGAACACGAACCCCGCCAGCAACGTGCCCGCGATCGCGCCGATGGCCCCGGCGGCGAACATCGCGCCGAGCGCGGGTCCGGTCCGATCGGCCGACGTGATCGCGATCTTCGTCAGCACCGGCGCGGGCACTCCGGCGAAGAAGGACGGCAGGAAGAAGACGATCAGCGTCAGCGCCGTGATGCTCCAGACCGGGGCGATGATTGCCCCCAGCACTGGCCCCGCCACCAGCGGCAGCAGCGGCACCGCGCCCGCCGTGGTGATCGCCGCCGCCAGCAGCGCGCCACCGGTCCAGCGCAATGCGGCGGCAGGCGTCTTCTCCGCCAGCCGCCCGCCCCACCAGTGCCCGACCGAGAAGCCCGCCAGCACCACCGCGATGATCGCCGTCCAGGTATAGAGCGACATCCCGACATGCGGCGCCAGCATCCGCCCCGCCACGATCTCCACCACCAGCGACGCCGCACTGACCACGCCCTGCGCCCCGACCAGCAGCCAGACGGGGATCGTCGCGGGAAGCGCGGGCTTCATGGCCGCGCCCGCCGATCGCCGCTGCTCAGTCGAGAGGCGGTCCGGTGAAGGACATCTTGTGACGCTTGGCCGAGTCCTCGATCTGCGGCATGTGATCGGGTATCGCGAAGGCACCCGCCGCCATGTCGGCGAAGAATCCCTCGAAACCGCCGGGTGTCAGGATGACCAGATGGCGGCAGGGCTCCGACCCTCCGACCTTGAACGTATGCTCCGTGCCGCGCGGAATGAAGACGCTTCGCCCGGCCTGCAACGTTCGTTCCTTGCCCTCCATCCAGACGCGACACTCGCCCGTCAGGATCACGAAGGTCTCGTCCTCCGCATGATGGATATGGCGCGGCGGGCCGCTCTGCGGTGGCGAGGTGCTGTCCACGATACTGATCGCGCCGCCGCTGTCCTCCGGTTTCAGGATCGTCTTGTAGCTGGTGCCAAGCCATTCGAGGGTCTCTGCTTCATTGGGTGACATCGTTAGTCGTCCTCTTCATCCAAGCGCCCCCTTCTTCAGGGTGTCGGACTCGATCGGACTGTGTCAATATTCGCCGCTTTCCGGCGGTCCGCTTTCAATTATTGAGAGGACACTACCAGTGACATGAGAACCGCAAACCGGGCCAACTGTGCCCGCCTGACCGGGCTTGCCAAGTAATTCCAGATCGCGCCAACATCTCGCGAAGTTGACGGATGGCGGTTCGTTCGCCCAATACCCGAGCCATTCAGTCGCCATACGCATGCCATACGGGGTGCATACGCATCGCAGACCGCCGTTCTCGGCCCTGCCGCGGCTGAAAGATTAATGTCGCGACTTGCGATGTTAACCATGTTCCTCTTGCCGCCTCACGCGCCCAGGTCGAGCGCGAGGGCATGCACCTGCGTCGCCAGCTCGTCGCTCAGCGCCGCGTTCACCTTGCGATGCTGCGCAACCCGCGACATCCCTGCGAGCGCCTGCGATCTCATGCGGACACGAAAATGGCTCTGCCCCCCCTCGGGCGCGCCCGCATGGCCCACGTGAAGATGCGACTCGTCGACGACCTCCAGTTCACGCGGGTCGAAATTCTCCTGTAATTTCAGTTCGATCTGCTTGGCAACGCGCATGGCCCCGCTCCTTTTATCCTTTGGCCCTTCACCTCGGGCACAGGAAGTCTAAACTGCTGCGCTCCGACTCGGAAAGCCCCGCTTCAAGAGGTTGCCATGACCCGCAAGAACCCGTTCGATTTCGACATCTCCGTCTCCGCCGACAAGCGCAGACGAGCGAAATCGCGCGGCCAGAGCGGCGCCGTCCACACCTCCACGCGCGTGTGCGATCACGAGGGCTGCGACAAGCCCGGCCTCTACCGCGCGCCCAAGTCACGCGACCGGCTCGACGAGTATTACTGGTTCTGCAAGGAGCATATCCGCGAGTATAACCAGAAGTGGAACTTCTTCGAGTATCACTCCGAGGAAGAATTCGACGCCCAGCTGGAAAAGGACCGCGTCGGCGAACGCCCCACCTGGTCCTTCAAGACCGGCGCCGAGAAGGCCAAAACCACCTCCCACGCCGAAGGAAGAGCCTGGGCCCGCTTCGGCTTCGACGATCCGATGCAGGTGCTCGGTGAGAATGCCACGCGCAATCCCGCCGCCTCCCCCGACCGGCCGAGACGGCGCAAGTTGCCGCCGACCGAGCGCAAGGCGCTCGATATCCTTGGCGCCGAGGACAGTCTTAGCAAGGCGGAGTTAAGGAAGGTTTACAAGAGTCTCGTCAAGGATCTGCACCCCGACATGAACGGCGGCAAGCGGGACGACGAGGAGAAGCTGCAGGAGGTTGTCTGGGCCTGGGACCAGATCAAGGGCAGCCGGTCTTTCCCCGAGCGGTGAGGTGCCTCGGACGCCTCTCGCCGGCGTCCTCGGCGGGGTCCCGGCGCGAGGCCGGGCCTTGGTGCCTCAATCCGAGAAGGGGTCCGTGACCAGGATCGTGTCGTCCCGTTCGGGCGAGGTCGACAGCAGCGCCACGGGGCAGCCGATCAGTTCCTCGACGCGACGCACGTATTTGATCGCGTTGGCGGGCAGATCGGCCCAGGACCGCGCACCTTCGGTCGATTCCGACCAACCCGGCATCTCCTCGTAGACCGGCGTGCAGCGGGCCTGCTGGTCGGCAGCCGTTGGCAGGTAGTCGAGCCGCTCTCCGTCCAACTCGTAGCCGGTGCAGATGCGCAGGGTCTCGAAGCCGTCGAGCACGTCAAGCTTGGTCAGCGAGATACCGTTCACGCCGCTGGTCGCGCAGGTCTGGCGCACGAGGCACGCATCGAACCAGCCGCAGCGGCGCTTGCGGCCCGTGGTGGTGCCGAACTCGTGCCCGCGCTCGCCCAGGCGCTGCCCGTCTGCATCGTCGAGCTCGGTCGGGAACGGCCCCTCGCCAACGCGGGTGGTATAGGCCTTGACGATGCCCAGCACGAAGTCGATGGAGCCCGGCCCGATCCCTGAGCCCGTCGCCGCCTGCCCTGCGATGACGTTCGAGGAGGTGACGAAGGGATAGGTGCCGAAGTCGATGTCGAGCAGCGCGCCCTGCGCGCCCTCGAACAGGATGCGATGACCGGCGCGGCGCCGCTCGTTCAGCACCTTCCAGACCGGGGCGGCGAAGGGCAGAATCTGCGTCGCGATCTCGCGCAAGGCGGCCAGCAGGGCGTCGCGGTCCACCGGGTCGACGCCGAGGCCACGGCGCAGCGGGTCGTGATGCTGCAACGCGCGGTCCACCCGCGCCTCCAGCGTCGCCTCATCCGCGAGGTCCGCGACACGGATCGCACGACGGCCAACCTTGTCCTCGTAGGCCGGGCCGATGCCGCGCCCCGTCGTGCCGATCTTGGTGCCCTTCGACGCCGCCTCCTCGCGCGCGCGGTCGAGCTCGCCATGCAACGGCAGGATCAGCGGGGTGTTCTCCGCGATCATCAGCGTCTCGGGCGTGATCTCCACGCCCTGCTCGCGCACGGTCGCGATCTCGTTCATCAGGTGCCAGGGGTCGAGCACGACCCCGTTTCCGATCACTGAAAGCTTGCCGCCGCGCACCACGCCCGAGGGCAGCGCGTGCAGCTTGTAGACCTTGCCGTCGATGACGAGGGTGTGGCCCGCATTGTGCCCGCCCTGGAAACGGACGATGACGTCGGCCCGTTCGCTGAGCCAGTCGACGATCTTGCCCTTGCCCTCATCGCCCCACTGGGCGCCCACGACGACGACGTTGGCCATATCCGCTCTCCTGCTCTGGTCCCGCGACGCGGTATAGCGGGCCGTGCGACCGCGCGAAACCGCAAATAGCGGGTGCGGGGGATGGATGTTCCCGCTATGGTCCCGCACATGGACGAGCTTCTCCTTCGCGCGCAGGCGTTGACCGCGCAATATACCTGGCTGACGGCCTGGTGGATGATCGCCGCCGTCGCGTTGCTGCTCGGCTGGCTACTGCGCGGGCTCGTCAGCGTGCGCCGTCTGCGCCGGAGCGTGGCGACGCTTCGCCAAGAGGTCGACGGGCATCGCGCCGCTGCCGAAGAGGCCGCGACGGCGCGGCAGGCACAGGCCACCGATTTCGCCCGTTTGCAGGAGCGCGCGGCCTATCTCGACACCCTTTCGGCAAAGGTCGACGCGCTCGACGAAGCACGCCGGACCGCGGAGAGCCGGGCGGCGAGCCTCGCCGCCGCCCTGACGGCAGAGCGGGACAATCACGCGGCGCGGCTCGCGGAACTGGACCAGCGGTTCGACGGGCTCGCGCGAAAGGTGCTGGAGGGCAATTCGCAGCGCTTCCTCGCCACCGTCACGGAGCGGTTCGCGACGCACAAGGAAACGGCGGATGCCGATCTCGCCGCGCGGCAACAGGGGATCGAGGCGTTGTTGCAGCCGATCCGCGAGAACCTTGCCCGGTTCGAACGCCAGACCCAGGAGATGGAGAAGGCCCGCGAGGGTGCCTATCACCAGATCCGCCAGCAGGTCGCGACGCTTGCCGAAGGACAGCATCGCCTGACATCCGAGACGCAGCGTTTGGTTACCGCGCTGCGGCGGCCGAAGACCCGCGGCAACTGGGGGGAATTCCAGCTGCGGCAGGTGGTGGAGATGGCCGGCATGGTCGACCATGTCGACTTCCACATGGAGCGCGCGATCGAGGTCGACGGCCAGTCGCGCCGCCCGGATGCCATCGTCCGCCTGCCCGGCGACAAGCGGATCGTCATCGACGTGAAGACCAACCTCGAGGCCTATCTCGACGCGATCGAGATGGAGGAAGGCGCCGAAAAGGACGCTGTTCTCGCAAACCACGCGCGCCAGTTGCGGGACCAGATGAAGGCGCTGTCGCAGAAGGCCTATTTCGAGGCGGTCGCGGGCTCGCCTGATTTCGTCGTGCTGTTCGTGCCGGGGGAGGCGTTCTATTCCGCGGCTCTCACCTCCGACCCCGCGCTGATCGAGGACGCGCTGGCGCGCAACGTGCTGATCGCCTCCCCCACCACGCTGATCGCGCTGTTGAAATCCGCGAGTTACGGCTGGCAGCAGGAGCGCATGGGCGCGAGCGCGCAGGCCGCGATCGACAATGCGCAGGAGCTCTACAATCGGTTCTCGGTGCTGGGCGACAAGCTGGGAAAGCTGGGCAAGTCGATCTCGAACACCGTGCGGGACTACAACGCCACGATCGGATCGGCGGAGCGCAACCTTCTGCCACAGGCGCGCAAGTTCGAGGCCCTGTCGATCGCGCCCGCGGGCAAGAGCATCGAGCCGCTCGACATGCTCGAGACCGAGGTGCGGGAGATCACCGCCGCAGAACTGCGGGACGGCGATTGATCGGGCCCGCGGGGTTTACATTCGAGACTCAGCCCTTAGGTAGGCCCCTTCAAGCGATGGCGGGGTCGCCGCCATCCCGAGGCCGAGGTCTCGACGCGGAATGAGAATTCAGGAGGCCAGACATGAAGACGGCCCAGACCGGCGACACCATCGCCATGCATTACACCGGAACCCTCACCGACGGCACGCGCTTCGACAGCTCCGAAGGGCGCGACCCGCTGACCTTCACGCTGGGTGCCGGCCAGATCATCGCAGGGCTCGACAACGCCCTGATGGGCAAGGAAGAAGGCGCGCAGGACAGCGTGACCATTCCCGCCGCCGAAGCCTATGGCGCGCATGATCCGCAGCAGGTGCAAGTCGTGCCGCGTGAGACCATTCCCGCGGAGATTCCGCTCGAGGAGGGGTTGCAGCTTCAGGCACAGACCCCGCAGGGTCAGACGATCCCGCTGGTGGTGAAGGAAGTGGGTGACGAAAATGTCACTCTCGACGCAAACCACCCGCTTGCAGGCCAAGATCTCACGTTTTCGTATAAAATCGTGTCGATCGAGCGCCCTGCCTGATGGAACCGGAGCCGCTCGGCTCCAGTTGATGGCATGAAAACGGTAGGTAGGGAGTTGGGTAGATGGATATCGCGATCGTAATGGGGTTCGTCGTTTTGACTACGGCAATCATCGTCTTCGCCATGACCCGCCCTTCCCCCGCGCACCAGACCAAGGGATCCGGCCAGGAGTCCAGCGAGGACTGACCCGACGGACCACCCTCGTCGGACCGCAAGGCCGCCATTCGCGGGAATGGCGGCCTTTTTCTTGTACATGTCCCCCTGCTTGCGCGAGGGCGCTCCCGTCGGCGGTCACCATATTGAAACCATTTGCCGCGATGATTGTTTATAGAGGACACCCCTGTGAGCTCGGGCGCGGCTGCGCCGTCCCTCGATGCTGACACGCAAGAGGCTCCGCCGGACAATCGGCGGAGCCTTTTCGTTTGTCGGATCCCGCGATCAGGCCCGGAAGGCGAGCGCCTTGGCTTGCGTGACCTGGGAGAGTTCGGCGATCTCCTTGAGGGTGTCAGCATTCAGCTCCTCGTCCACCCCGATCAGGGCGATGGCCTCACCATCCTTGGCAGACCGGCCGAGCGCGAAGGTCGCGATGTTCACACCGAGCGCACCGAGCTTGGTTCCAAGCGCACCGATATAGCCGGGGGTGTCGTCATTGGTGGTGTAGAGCATGAATTGCTGCGGCTCCGCCTCCAGCCCGATGCCCTTGATCTGGATGAACCGTGGCTTGCCGTCCGAGAACACGGTGCCCGCGACGGAGCGGGTCTGGTGCTCGGTCGTGACGATCAGACGGATATAGGAGCCGTAGGCGCCCTGCTCGTCCTTGCGCGTCTCGGCGATCTTCACCCCGCGCTCGCGCGCCACGATGGGGGCGGAGACCATGTTGACGCCGCCCTCGCCCACCAGCGGGATCAGCAGGCTGGCGGTCAGCGCGGAGGTCAGCGGTTTGAGGTTCAGCTGGCCGACGCGGCCGACATACTCGATCTCGATCTCGGTGATGGCGTTCTCGGTCACCTGCCCGGCAAAGCCGCCCAACATCTCCGCCAGCGCGATCCACGGCTTGAGAAGAGGTGCTTCCTCGGCGGTGACGGAAGGTGCGTTGATCGCGTTCGAGATCGCGCCCTTCATCAGGTAGTCGCTCATCTGCTCGGCCACCTGCAGCGCGACGTTCTCCTGCGCCTCGGTGGTCGCGGCGCCAAGGTGTGGGGTGCAGACGATGTTGGGCGCGTCGAAGAGGACGTTGTCGGTCGCCGGCTCCTTGTCGAACACGTCGAAGGCGGCACCGGCCAGTGCACCCGATTTCAGAGCCTCGGCCACGGCAGCCTCGTCGACCAGCCCGCCGCGGGCGCAGTTGATCAGGCGCGCGCCCTTCTTCATCAACTTGATCCGATCGGCATTCAACAGGTTGGCGGTCTTGTCCGTCTTGGGCAGGTGAAGGGTCACGAAATCGGCCTGGGGCAGCAGTTCCTCGAGCGTCTCGACCTTGGTCACGCCCAGCTTCTGTGCGCGGTCGTGGCTGAGGAAGGGATCGTAGGCGACGACCTTCATCTTCAGGCCGAGCGCACGGTCGGCGACGATCGAGCCGATATTGCCGCAGCCGATCAGGCCCAGCGTCTTGCGCGTGATCTCGGCCCCCATGAAGCGGGACTTCTCCCACTTGCCCGCGCGGGTCGAGGCATCGGCTTCGGGGATCTGGCGGGCGCAGGCGAACATCATGGCGATGGCATGCTCGGCGGTGGTGATCGAGTTGCCGAAGGGCGTGTTCATCACCACGATGCCCTTCGCGGAGGCGGCCGGGATGTCGATATTGTCGACGCCGATACCGGCGCGGCCGATGACCTTGAGGTTGTCGGCCTTGGCGATCAGGTCCGCCGTCGCCTTGGTGGCGGAGCGGATGGCAAGCCCGTCATAGTCGCCGATGATCTCGGCCAGCTTCGCGGGGTCCTTGCCGAGACCGGGCTGGAAATCGACCTCGACACCGTTGTCGCGGAAGATCTGGACGGCGGCTTCGGAGAGTTTGTCGGAGATGAGAACCTTGGGCATGTGTCGTGTCCTTGCAGGAGAGTACATCGCCGTTCCCGCGAAGGCGGGGACCTCGTCGCATGTCATGCGAGGTTCCGGGTGGAGCCCGGAACGGCGTTGGAGATGAATCAGAGGTCGGCCTTGGCCTTCGCGAAGGCCCAGTCGAGCCAAGGCGTCAGCTTGCGGATGTCGGAGGCATCGACCGTCGCACCGCACCAGATACGCAGACCCGCGGGCGCGTCGCGATAGCCGTTGATGTCGTAGGCGACCTCCTCGGCCTCCAGCATCTTGACCATCTTCTTGACGAAAGCCTTTTGCGCATCGTCGTCGAGCGACGCGACCGCCGGATCCACGATCTTGAGGCAGACGGAGGTGTTGGACCGCTCGAGCGGATTATCGACCAGGTTCGCGACCCAGTCGGTGTCATCCACCCAATATTGCAGGGCAGAGTAGTTGTCCTGAGCCCGCTCCATCGCGGCCTCGGGCCCCATGTCTCCGATCCAGTCGAGCGCGTCCTCGGCATCCGCGATGGCCCACATCGACGGCGTGTTGATGGTAGCGCCGGTGAAGATGCCCTCGATCAGCTTGCCGCCCTTGGTCATGCGGAAGATCTTGGGCAGCGGACGGCCCGCGTCGAACGTCTCCAGCCGCTCGACGGCGCGGGGGCTGAGGATCAGGACGCCATGCGCGCCCTCCCCGCCCAGCACCTTCTGGAACGAGAAGGTCAGCACGTCGACCTTCGACCAGTCCACTGGCTGCGCGAAGACGGCGGAGGTCGCGTCGACGAAGGTCAGCCCCTCACGATCGGCGGCGATCCAGTCGAAATTCGGGATGCGCGCGCCGGAGGTCGTGCCGTTCTGGGTGAAGCAGATGTCGGCCTCGGGTCGGACGGAGGCGAGATCGGGCAGCGCGCCGTATTCCGCCTCGATCACGCGGCAGTCGTCGAGCTTCAGCTGCTTGGTCGCGTCGGTCGCCCAGCCCTTGCCGAAGCTTTCCCAGACCAGCATGTCGACGGGACGCGCGCCCAACATGGACCACATCGCCATTTCATAGGCGCCGGTGTCCGAAGCGGGCACGATGCCGACGCGGAAGTCGGACGGCACATCCAGCAGGTTGGCGATCTTGTCGATCACGCCCTTGATCTGCGCCTTGGCACCGGCAGCGCGGTGCGAGCGGCCCGCGTGGAAGCGCGCGGCGACCGCCTCGGCAGACCAGCCGGGACGCTTGGGACAGGGACCGGAGGAAAATTCGGGGCGCGCAGGCTTCGCCTGCGGCATGTCGGGGAGGCTCATGGACGGCTCCGTCGTCAGGGCGAAATTCCTGAGTGACGCACCGCTCGCCCTTAATCCGGCGTGCCACCCAGGGAATCGGATATGGCGCGGCGCGCGGGGCGTCAATCGAGGAAATGACGCCGAGGGATCGCAGGATGTCGGTTTTGGCCGTTCGGCGTTTCCAATACGAAACGGGCCGATCCCCGCAAACTCGCCGGATCCCGCCGGTGGTGCATGCCTCCCTCCATCCCGATATCGCGCAGCATTTGAGGGCTAAGCTCTGTGACACGCACCCTGCGGCGTGCGAGCCAGTGCAGAAATGCGCAGAGCTTCCGCCAGCGGCGTTGGGACATTCGATCCTCCTTGCGAACTATGCGATTCGCCGCCACTGTCGGACCTCAAGCTAACTTGAGGTCAAGCGATGCCGAAACAACCACAGGAACTCACGGTCGGCCAATTGTCCGTGCGGTCGGGCCTGCCCGTCTCGACGCTGCATTTCTACGAGGCGGAAGGGCTGATCGCCGCCGAGCGAACGGCTGCCAACCACCGTCGCTATCCGCGTGCGACCTTGAGGCGTGTCGCGATCATCAAGGTGGCGCAGCGGTTGGGCCTGTCGCTGTCAGCGATCAGCGAGGCGCTCGCGACATTGCCGTCGAACTCGACACCGACGGCTGCGGATTGGGAGCAGATGGCCCGTGTCTGGCGGGCCGATCTGAACGAGCGGATCGCGCGGCTGCAAACACTGCGCGACGATCTGGGCACCTGCATCGGCTGCGGTTGCCTGTCGGTAGACCGCTGCGCTCTGCTGAATCCCGATGATCAACTGTCAGACGCTGGCCCGGGCCCACGCAATCTCGACCCGCTCTGAGACGCAAAAAAGCCCCCGACGCCACGCGCCGGGGGCCAGGTCAGCCATCCGTCGGGAAGAGGGATCGGCATTCAGTCCCAGAAGAAGCGCGCGGCCTCCGCATGTGCCTGCGCGGCATCGAGCCCGACATCGGCCAGCAGGTGCGGGTCGAGCCGCGCGAGCTGGCGGCGTGTGCGGGCGCGCTTCATCCATGCCGCCACCTTGGCGGCACGGTTGCGCGCGGGGGCAACGACGGGACGCGAGAGGCTGAGGCTGGACATGGGAACACTCCTTCCGGTGTATCGGTACAATTCGTAGTTTGTGTCGCTTCTTGCGACGGCCTACAGGTACAAACGGGACAGGAGATTTTCCACGGGAGTTTTGTCATGGGTACAAGATTCGACACCAGCTGGGTTCCGGACCTCGAAGCGCAACCCGCGCCGAAATACCGCGCGCTCGCCGTGGGGATTGAGGACGCGATCCGGGCAGGTGCGCTCGCGCCCGGTGCGAAGCTGCCCCCCGTGCGGGAGCTTGCCTGGGCGATCGGCGTGACGCCCGGAACCGTCGCGCGCGCCTATCGCGAGGCGACCGATGCGGGCGCCTTGCGCGCGACGGTTGGACAGGGGACCTTCGTGCGTGATCACCGGGAGACCGGGACGATCATTCCCCTGCATCCGTTGACCAACCAGGCCGCCGAGGGGCAGATCGACCTGCGCAACTCCCGGTCCCCGATGGTCGGGCAGGAGACGTTGATCAATGCGGCGATCGAACGTGTGCTGAGCCGCGGATCGCATGTGCTGGACGACTACACCCGTGCCACGAACGACCTTTCGACGCGCGAGGCGTTGAGTGACTGGCTCGCCACCGGCGGTGTCCCGTCGGAGGTCGCATCGATCATCCCCACCTACGGCACCCAGCAGGCGGTTCTGGTGGCCATGCTGGCCTGCTGTTCGGGGCCGAACGCAGTGCTGCTGGTTTCGGACCTCGTCTATCCCGGCTTCATGCAGGCGGCCAAGCTTGCCGGGGTACAATTGTATCCGATACAGCAGGATGAGGAAGGATTGTGCCTCGATGCGCTCGAAGCGGCCTGTCGGCAGGCACGGCCGCAGGCCATCCTCGTCACCCCCAACCTGCACAACCCCACGCTCATCACCATGACCGACGAGCGGCGCGCCAGGATCGCGGAGCTGGCGCGCAGTCACGACGTGCAGATCATCGAGGACGACGTCTATGGCTGGCTTCTCGACGAACGGCTCCCGAGCTTCCCCAGCTACGCGCCGGAGCGGACGTGGTACGCCACCTCGCTGTCGAAATGCGTGGCGGCGGGGCTGCGCTTCGGCTGTCTGGTCACGCCGCCCGGACGGGGGGCCGTGGGGCAAGGCATCATTCAGGCCATGAACTACCGCGTGTCCTCGCTGATCGGCCAGACCGCGGTCGAGCTGATCCGCTCCGGCATCGTCGCCGACATCCAGATGCGCGCCCGCGACAACTTGGAGGAGCGCGCGGAGTTGACCCGCAAGCATCTGGGTCATTGGGGAATCCGGACGGCGCAGGGCGCGAACTTCGCGTGGATGTGCCTGCCGGCTGGGTGGCATCTGGCCGCGTTCGACCGCGCCTGCGCCGAGGCCGGGGTGCGTATCGCCACGGCGGGGGCCTATGTCCTGCCGGGCGCGGACGTGCCGAACAAGATCCGGATCGCGCTGGGAATGGGTCTGTCCGATGCGGTCTTCGTCGATTGCCTGCAGCGCATCGACCGGATCCTCGCGCATCCGCCCACGGAACTGATGGCATGATCGCGGTCGGTTCCACCTCCGGGCCTTCGCTGAGGGATTGGACGATGCTGTTCGCCCTCGGCCTGATCTGGGGTGGCAGCTTTCTGGGCGTCGAGCTCGCCCTGACCGGATTCGGGCCCGTCACCCTGGCCGCGAGCCGGATCGCGCTCGCGGCCGTGCTGCTTTGGATTCTGGTCCGCTGGCGCGGCGATGCCGTGCCCCGGCTGTCCGATCCGAAGGGGCCGCGGATCTGGCTGCACCTCGTGATCTTCGCACTCTTCACCAACGCCGTGCCGTTCGCCCTGTTGAGCTGGGCGCAAGGATCCGTCACCTCCGGTTTCGCGGGCATCACGATGGCCGTGGTGCCGCTTCTGGTGCTGCCGCTCGCGCATCTGATGGTGCCGGGGGAACAGATGACCCGGCGCAAGCTGGCAGGCTTCCTGATCGGCTTCGTCGGCGTGGTCGTGCTGATCGGGCTGCCCGAGGGCAGCGGCAGCAATCTGGCGCGCCTCGCCTGCGTCGCGGCGTCGTGCTGCTACGCGATCGGCTCGATCAACACGCGGCTGTGCCCGCCGGTCGGGCTGGTCGCCTATTCGGCGGCTGGGCTGGGACTGGCGGCGGCGATCATGATTCCGGCCGCCTTGCTGATCGAGGGCGTGCCATCCGTGCCCGACGCGACCGCGCTCGGCGGGGTGCTCTATCTGGGGCTGTTTCCCACCGCACTGGCCACCGTGATGCTGGTCAGCGTGACGCGCAGCGCCGGGCCGTCCTTCCTGAGCCTCGTGAACTACCAGGTGCCGGTCTGGGCCGTCATCCTCGGTGCGGCAGTGCTGGGCGAGCGGCTGCCCGCCGCCTTCCTCGGGGCGCTGGCGCTGATCGTCGGCGGTATGCTCGTCAGCCGTCCCAAGCTGCAGAGGATCCGCCCATGACGCCGATCACCCATCGGCGGGTCCTCGGGATCGCGCTGCCGATCGTCCTGTCGAACGCCACGGTGCCGCTGCTGGGACTGGTCGACACATTCGCGGTCGGGCAACTCGGGCGGGCGGAGCCGATCGGCGCTGTGGGCCTCGGGGCCATCATCCTGTCGGCGATCTACTGGATCTTCGGCTTCCTGCGGATGGGTACGACCGGCATGGTCGCGCAGGCGGCGGGGCGTGGCGATATCGCGGAACGGGATGCACACCTGGCACGGGCGCTGATCATCGCGGTGGGCGGGGGACTCGCGCTGATCGCATTGCAGGTTCCGATCTTCGCCGCCGCGCTCACGATCTCCGACGGCAGTGCCGAGGTCGAGACCCTCGCCCAGGGCTATCTGGGGCTGCGCATCTGGGGCGCGCCTTTCGCCATCGCCGTCTACGCGCTGACCGGCTGGCTGATCGCGGTCGAGAGGACGCGGGCCGTTCTCGTCCTGCAGCTGGCGATGAACGGCACGAATATCGCGCTGTCGCTGCTCTTCGTGCTGGGCTTCGACTGGGGTGTGACGGGCGTCGCACTCGCGACCGTCATCGCCGAGATCATGGGCGCGCTGATCGGGTTGGCCCTGTGCCGCGAAGTCTTTGCCGCCGCCCATTGGCGGGATCGCGCGCGGGTCCTCGACCCGGCTCGGCTGAAGCCGTTGATCGCGACCAACACGGATATCCTGATCCGGTCGGTCCTGCTGCAGGTCTGCTTCATGTCCGTCACCTTTCGCGCGGCGGCGCTGGGGGACGTGACGCTGGCGGCGAACCAGATCCTGCTGCAATTCCTGTACCTCTCGGCCTATGCGCTCGACGGATTCGCCTTCGCGGCGGAGGCGCTGGTCGGGTCGGCCTTCGGAGCGGGGGATCGTGCGCGCATCCGGCGGTCGGCCTGGCTGACGAGCTTCTGGGCGCTCGGCGTCGTGCTGCTGCTGACCGGCGTCTACGCGATCCTTGGCGGTGCATTCATCGAGGGCATGACGACGGCGGAGCCGGTGATCGCCGCGGCGCGCGAGTACCTGCCCTGGATGGTCCTCGCGCCGCTCGTCGGGCTGCCTTGCTTCATGCTCGACGGGATCTTCATCGGCGCGACGCGCACGCGGGACATGCGCAACATGATGATCGTCTCCGCCCTCGCCTATTTCGCGATCCTGACGCTTGCCGTGCCGATCTGGGGCAATCACGGACTGTGGGGCGCGTTGATGAGCTTCTTCGTGCTGCGGGGCCTGACGCTAGGAGTGCGCTACCCAGCGCTGGAGCGGGCCGCGGTCGGCTGAGGCTCGGGCCGGTTGCGCGCCACGGTCAACCCTGCGAGAATCAGGGCGAAGCCGCCGACAAGCCTCCAGGTCAGCGGCTCGTCCAGCAGAACGATGCCGACCACGCCCGCCCAGACGGGGATCAGGTAGCTGACCGACGAGGTGAAGACCGGCCCGGCCCGCCTGACCGTCCAGTATCGCAACAGCTGCGCGCCACCGGTCTGGACGAGGCCCAGCACGGCGAGCGCCAGCAGCGCGCCCCATCCCGCCACCGGAGCCGCGTCGAGCAGCGAGCTGAGGCCGAAGGGGACGAGAACGATCGCCGCGACCAGCTGACTTGCCGCAGTCGCCTGGACGGGCGGCACCGGCGGCATCCGCCGGACCAGCACCGAGGACAGCCCGTAGCAGAACGCGGTCGCGAGGCAGGCGAGCTGCGGCAGAAGGTCGGCGCGGGCCAGCGTCATCGCATCCGGACCGATCAGCCAGACGAGGCCGGCGAAGCCCGTCGCGAACCCAACCCATTGCCGCGCGCCGATCCGAGTCGCGAGGATCAACCGCGCCAGCAGCAGGATGAACAGCGGCGAGGTCGAGATCAGCACGGCGGCGAGCGAGCTGGGAATGAACTGCTGCGCCCAGGTCAGCAAGGTGAAGGGCAACGCCAGCGAGGTGATCCCGATTACCGCGCACCATGCCCACGCAACCCTGTCGCGCGGCAGCCCCTGCCCCACCGCGAAGGCTGCCGCGACCAAGACGATCGCCGCGAGCCCCGCGCGCCCCGTCACGACCGCCACCGGGCCGAACCCGCGCAGCGCGACCGCGGTCAGCGCGAAGGCCGAGCCCCAGATCACGGTCAGCGCGGCTATGGCGAGGTAGGAGGGAATATCTTGCCGGGGCATCTGGTCATCCGGTCTGGGCTGCGATGCGCGACCCTGACCGGTATCCGCGACGCGATGTTACGGTGCGGACCGATCAGTCCGGGTCGCGCGGCATCACGAAATGAACCATCGCCTCGGCGAAGGGCTTGGCGCGGTCGTCCTGCCAGGCCTCGACCCGGACGGAGGCGTAGCGCCGCCCGACCCGCGTGATCGTCGCACGCGCATAGGCGTCGCGCGGCAGACCCGAGCGCAGGTAGTCGACGGTAATGTCCACGACCTTGGGCCAGTCGCCGAATTCGCCGGCCTCGATGGCGTCGGCCTCCGCGCCGCCCGCCTCCATGCGAGCCCAGACGCGCGACCACATCAGCTCGACGATGGCCGCCGACTCCAGAAACGCGCCGATCGCGCCGCCGTGCAGGGCAGGCAGGACCGGATTGCCGATCAGGTGCTGCGAAAAGGGCAGGATCGCCGTCAGCTCGTTGCCGCGTCGGTCGAAGCGCAGGCCGATGAAGCGCATGTAGGGCACCGCGTCGGTCATCCGTGACAGGGCCGCGTCGCGCCGGGCCTTCACTTCCTGCACGGGTTCGTTGCGCGGGCGGCTCATGCCTTCGCTCCCTTGCGACGGTGAGCCTCCATCGTGAAGGCGCCGTTGGCCTGCGCGACCGGATCGTCGGGATCGCCATCGTCCGCGATCGCCCGCACGAAGGCGACGGACCGCGTGACGCGGTAGCATTCGGCGCGTGCCGTGATGGTGCGGCCGGGCTTGGCCGCGCGCATGTAGTCGATGCGAAGGTCGATCGTCGCGGTGCCGCCCGGCGCGTTGGGATGGGTCATCACCGCCGTCCCGCAGGTCCCGTCGAGCAGCGCCGTGATGACGCCGCCATGCACCACGCCCGTGCGCGGATCGCCGATCAGCTTCTCGGCATAGGGCACATGCGCGACCGCCGTGCCCGGCCCGATCTCGTCCAGCTCCATGCCCAGTGCCTGCGAATGCGGGATCGCCTGCATCATCTGCTTGGCGATCGTCTCCATCTTCTCGGCATCCATGCCATCGCCCTTTCTGTCGTCCTGCCCTGTCATATGGGGCGACACGCGGCTGGGCAATGGGAGGGACGCGCCTGACCTCGCGCAAGCCTCTGCGGCGTTCCAGCCTTGATTTTATCTCGCCAGGACCGAAAATGACCCAAGAGCGGCGAAAAGACCGGAACGTGGGGAGATCGGGATGTCAGAGGCCAAGCAGACATTGCAGGAGATGTGCGAGGCGTTCGACGTGACCCCCCGCACGCTGCGCTATTACGAATACATCGAATTGCTGTCGCCAGAGCGCGACGGGCGCAAACGCCTCTACGGTGCACGCGAGCGGGCGCGCCTGACGCTGATCCTGCGCGGGCGCCGCTTCGGCTTCAGCCTGGAAGAGATCCGGCAATGGCTGGAGCTCTACGAGCTGGAGGACGACCAGACGACCCAGAACCGTGAGTGGATCGAGCTGTCGACCCGCCAGATCGACGAGCTGGAACAGCGCAAGGCGGAACTGGACGACGCGATCGACGAGTTGAAGCGGCTGCGCGACGTGGCCGAAGCCTCCCTCAAGTCCTAGAGTTTCGAAAAGGCGAGATCACGCCCGGTCAGTGTGTATGCGGCCGCTCTCACCTTTCCCGGATCACCCGTCGTGAGATACTCGGTTCCGCCCGCCGCGCGATGCGCCGGATGGCGCCCGAGGTAGTCAAAGAGGCTGTCGGCGACGCAGTCGGGCTGCGAGATGATCTCGACCTCAGGCCCCAGCGACGTGGTGAAGGCATCGGCGACCAGGGGATAATGCGTGCAGCCGAGGAAGGCGCGCGACGGCGCGAATTCCGAGACCGTGTCGGCGAAGCCGCCTGCCAGCGCTCTGGCCTCCTCCATCCGTCCGGCTTCCAGCAGATCGACGAGGCCGGGACACGCGACCTGCACGATCTCCATTCCGCGCGCCCGAAACCGCATCTCGCGCGCGAAGGCACCGCTATCGACGGTGGCCTGCGTCGCGAACAGCGCGATCCGGGTGCCGGTGAGGTCATCCGGCGGCGAGTCGTCGGCCCAGTCCCGCCCGCTCAAGGCCTCGATGACCGGCACGAAGACGCCGAGCGCGCGGCGGTCCGGCCAGGCCTCGGCCAGCCAGCCTTGCTGAAGATCGCGCAAGGCGACCGCGGCTGCGGTATTGCAGGCGATGACGACGAGGGTGCAACCCCGCCGGAACAGCCTGTCGAGCGCCGCGCGCGTCAGTTCGACGATCTCCCCCCGCGTACGGGGGCCGTAGGGGGCATTGGCGTGGTCGCCGAGATAGACGAATTGTTGCGCGGGCAGTCGGGCCTGCAGGGCCGCGAGCGTGGTCAGGCCGCCATGCCCGCTGTCGAAAACGCCGATCATTCCGCCTCTCCCCGCCGCGCGATGCGGCCGTGGCGCCGCTCGGCCTTGTAGGCGGGCACGTGGAATCGGGTAAAGCTCTCCTCGACCAGACCGCGGAATTTCTCGATGTCCTCATAGGGCGGATGGCCGCGTAGCATCTGGGTCAGCGGGACATGGCCGATGGCCCGGATCAGTCGCAACGGCCGACTGCCCGAATGGTGGTGGATGATCCGAGCGGTCACGGGAATCTCCTCGTCGACCTGCGTGATCGGATAGTTCCAGCCCGCATCCAGCGGCGCGATCCGGTCGGGGTCGAGCTGTGCGGCCAGCGCACCCAGTGCGATCTGGTCCAGCCAGGGGCGGCGCTCCTCCAACCCATCGAGGGCATCGATCTGGCGCGCCGTATCGCGCCAGGCCTCGCCGAAGCGGCGCCGCCCGATGATCGGCCCCTCGCGAAACAGGATGACGCCCGCGTTGAAATGCGGGTGCGCACCCTGCAAGAGCGCCGCCGCATCCCAGTCCCACCCGGCCTGCCGATAGAGGTCGCGCCAGCGAGCGCTCTGATGCGGTGCCCACGGCGTGTGATGCGACGGCATCGCGGCCAGATCGACCTTTTCGAGCACCGACAGCGGATCGCATCGGCGCAGGATGACCGTATCGGTATCCAGGAACATCGTCGCGTCCACGCGTCGCGGCATCGCGCAGGCGAGGATCTTGTGCCCGTGCCGATAGTCGGGATCCAGAGCATCCGCCATCGGCGGCAGGACTTGGACCGTGACACCGTTCCTGCGATGGAAATCGAGCACATCGGGAGAGACCGCATCCGCCGCATCAGCAGGCAGATAGGCATGGAGGGCGGGCCGCTCCTCGGGTGCGAACCGTTCGAGGATGGAGATCAGCAGCAGGACCGCCTGCCATTCGAACTTGCCCGCGTCGATCACCCAGATCAGCGCCAGATCGCGCGGGCGTCGTCCGGATCTGTTCAGGCGCGCCGCACGCAGCCAGTTGCGCATCGCATTCTCCCTGCCGCCCCGATCTAGCCTGTCGGCTGGAAGCTTCTCAAGCCCCGACGGCACCCCGTTCGGACCTATCGTGCGGAGGTGACTTTTCCATCATCCGCATCAGATTGCAGCGGGTGGCGTCGCTCTCCGCGAGGTCACGCGATCGCCATCGATGGCCCTCCCCAAAATTGACGTTGCGTGACAGTTTACGTTCGCGTCAAGTTAACGGTTGAAACCGGGAGGCGACGACGACAGTTTCCCACTCAACGGGATCAGGGAGGGTTTCGTCATGTCCGATACGCTCAGCACCATCGGCCAGATGTGCGAGGAGTTCGCGGTGACCCCGCGCACGCTTCGCTTCTATGAGAGCAAGGAACTGCTGTTCCCGCGCCGCGAAGGCTCGCGTCGGCTATTCACCCGCTCCGATCGCGCGCGGCTGAAACTGATCCTGCAAGGCAAGCGCTTCGGCTTCAGCCTCGAGGAGATCCGACAGCTTCTCGACCTCTACGATATCGGCGACCAGCAACGGACGCAGCTCGCCCGGACCTACAGCGTCGCGCAGGAGCGGCTGGAGGCGATGCGCGCGCAGCGCGACGAGCTCGACGCCGCGATCGCCGATCTCGAAGCCAAGATGGCAGACGCGCGCGACATCCTGAAATCGCGGGGCGTGTCGATCGCGGCCTGACCCCTGCCCTTCATATCAATGCGCGGCGACAAGCCGCCGAGACGACCACACGGAGAGAGAAATGCCCTTCTACGAGCCGACGACCAAGGATATCGATTTCGTCCTGCATGACGTGCTGAACGTGTCTGCGCAGGACATTCCCGGCTTCGACGAGTTGGACCGCGACTTCACCGGCGCGGTGCTGGAGGAAGCGGGCAAGATCGCGCGTGACGTGCTGCAGCCGCTGAACGTCGTCGGTGACGAACAGGGCTGCAAGCTGGAGAACGGCGTGGTGCGCGTGCCGGAAGGGTTCCAGGGTGCGATCGACACGCTGCGCGACGGCGGCTGGACCGGTTTCGACTGCGATCCCGAATATGGTGGCCAGGGCATGCCCTACACGCTGTCGGTCGCTGTTGGCGAGATGCACTCCGCCGCCAACATGGCGCTGATGATGTATCCCGGCCTGACCCACGGCGCCTATGCCGCGATCCACGCGCATGGCTCCGACGAGCAGAAACAGACCTATCTGCCCAACCTCGTCAGCTTCAAATGGGGCGGCACCATGAACCTGACGGAGCCGCAATGCGGCACCGATCTGGGCCTGATCCGCACCAAGGCCGAGCCGCAGGACGACGGCACCTACAAGATCACCGGCCAGAAGATCTGGATCTCCGCGGGCGAGCATGAGATGGCCGAGAACATCATTCACCTGGTGCTGGCCAAGATTCCCGGCGGGCCCGAGGGCGTGAAGGGCATCAGCCTCTTCATCGTGCCGAAGTTCATGGTCAAGGACGACGGCTCCCTGGGTGAACGAAATGCGGTGTCCTGCGGCGGCCTCGAGTCCAAGATGGGCATCCACGGCAACGCGACCTGCGTGATGAACTATGACGGCGCCACCGGCTTCCTGATCGGGGAGAAGCACAAGGGCCTGCGCGCCATGTTCACCATGATGAACGAAGCGCGCCTCGGCGTCGGGATGCAGGGGCTCGCGCAGGCATCCGTCGCCTACCAGAACGCGCTGGCCTTCGCGAAGGACCGTATCCAGGGCCGTGCCGTGACCGGCCCGAAGGAGCCCGAGAAGGCCGCCGACAGCATCATCCACTTCCCCGACGTGCGCAGGATGCTGATGGACCAGAAGAGCTTCGTCGAAGGGGGGCGCGCCTTCATGCTGTGGGCCGCGACCATGATCGACCGCTCGCGCCGCAATGGCGACGAGGATGCGGAAGGTCTGGTCTCTCTGCTGATCCCGGTCGTGAAGGGCTTCCTGACCGACAAGGGTCTCGACGCGACGATCTCCGCCCAGCAGGTCTATGGCGGCTCGGGCTTCACGACCGAGTGGGGTGCGGAGCAGTTCGTCCGCGATTGCCGCATCGCGCTGATCTACGAAGGCACCAACGGCATCCAGGCGCTCGACCTCGTGGGCCGCAAGCTCGCCTCCGACAACGGCAAGCACGTCATGGCATTCTTCGACCTGGTGAAGAACTTCATCAAGGAGAACGCCGAGGACGAGCGCATGAAGGAGTTCGTCGAGCCGTTGAAGGCCGCGTCGAAGGACCTTCAGGCCGCGGGCATGTACTTCATGCAGAACGCGGGCAAGCCGGATGACGCCCTGTCGGGGGCGCATGACTTCATGCATCTCTTTGGCCATGTCTGCTTCGGCCTGATGTGGGCGCGGTCGGCAAAGGCCGCATATGCCGCCCTCGACGCGGGCACCGGCGACACCGAGTTCTACGAGAGCAAGCTCGTCACCGGACGCTACTACATGACCCGCAAGCTGCCCGAGACCTCGCTGCTGCTGCAGCGTGTGCAGGCCGGCGGAGCGAACGTCATGGGCCTCGACGTCGCGAACTTCTGATCGCAGGCCACGATTCCGGCCTCCGCGGGTGCGCCCGCGGAGGCAGCCAGACCGGACACCGCGCGCCAAGACGCGGATCCGAACGATCAAGAGCCCCGCACGGGCCGCCAAGGGAGTGAGAACCGTGACGTTCCAGAACCTGAAATCCGACTGGATGACCGACGAGCACGTGATGCTCGAGGACATGACGCGCGAGTTCATCGCCGAGAAATGGGCGCCCCGCATGGAGAAATGGCGCCATGACGGCATCATGGAGCGGGAGACCTGGAACGAAGCGGGCGAGCTGGGCCTGCTCGGCGCCTCGATTCCGGAGGAATTCGGCGGATCGGGCGGCGATTTCAGCCATGACGCCGTGATCCTGATGGAAGGGTCGCGCGCGAACCTCGCCAGCTGGGGCTTCGGCATTCACACGCCGATCGTAGCACATTACATCCTGTCCTACGGCACAGACGAGCAGAAGGCGCGCTGGCTGCCCAAGATGGTGACGGGCGAACTGGTCGGCGCCCTCGCCATGACCGAACCCTCGACCGGCTCGGACGTGCAGCGCATCAAGACCCGCGCGATCAAGTCGGGCAATGCCTACCGCATGACCGGCTCCAAGATCTTCATCACCAATGGCCAGCACGCGAACCTGATCCTGGTAGCCGCCAAGACCGATCCGAGCCAGGGCGCGAAGGGCATCTCGCTGATGGTGCTGGAGACGGACGGGGCCGAGGGCTTCCGCCGGGGCCGCAATCTCGACAAGGTAGGCCTCAAGGCCGCGGACACCTCCGAGCTGTTCTTCGACGATGTCGAGATCGCGCCCGAGAACCTGCTGGGCGGGGTGGAGAACCAGGGCTTCTACCAGATGATGCAGCAGCTTCCGCAGGAGCGTCTGGTCATCGGCACCGGCGCCGTGGGCGCGATGGAAGGCGCCGTCCGACGCACCATCGACTATTGCAAGGAACGTGAGGCCTTCGGCGGCAACCTGCTGCAGTTCCAGAACACCCGCTTCAAGCTGGCCGAGTGCAAGACGAACACGATCGCCGCACGGGCCTTCAACGATCAGTGCATCAGTGCCCATATCAAGGGCGAGCTGAGTGTCGAGACCGCGGCGATGAACAAGTACTGGCTGGCCGACATGCAGAACAAGGTGATCGACGAGTGCCTGCAACTCTTCGGCGGCTATGGCTACATGATGGAATATCCCATCGCCGAGATGTGGGCCGACGCACGCGTGCAGAAGATTTATGGCGGCACGAACGAGATCATGAAGGAGATCATCGGGCGGGGCCTCTGAGGCCCGCCCGATGCCCCGGACCCGATCCGGGGCCGCACCGATCGAAGCGGTCCCAGCGCGCGGGACCGCGACAGGGAAGACGACAGGGAGATCGAGATGGCCGACTACAAGTTGCACTGCTTCGCCGAAAGCGGCCATTCCTACAAGGCCGCCCTGATGCTGGAGCTGTCCGGCGCCGATTGGGAGCCGGTCTTCGTCGATTTCATGAACGGCGCGGTCCGCGCGCCCGAATATCTCGAGCTCAACGAAATGGCCGAAGCCCCGGTGCTGGACCACAAGGGCGTGCGACTGACACAATCGGGCGTCATCCTAGACTATCTCGCGACCTCGCTGGGCAAGTTCGCGCCGGGATCGGCGGTCGAGCGGCGTGAGGTGCTGCGCTGGGTCCTGTGGGACAATCACAAGATGTCGAGCCAGGCGGGTGTGACCCGGTTCCTGATGAACTTCGTCCCCGAGGAGAAGCGGCCCGAGCAGGTGATCGGCTTCCTGCAGGGTCGTCTCAAGGCGGCACTGACCGTGTTGGAACGGCGGCTCGACGGGCGCGAGTGGGTAGCGACGGACAATCCAACCTATGCCGATTTTTCCTGCTGCTCCTACCTCTATTACCCCGAGCCCTTCGGCTTCGACCGGGGGGACTGGCCGAACATCGCGGCCTGGCTCGACCGGATCGCGGCGCTCGATGGCTGGCAGCATCCCTATGACCTGATGCCGGGGCGCAAATGAACTCGGGCCGGACACGTCGGGTCGCCTTGCCGTCGGAGGTCGCGCCATGACCCTCTGGTGGATCGCCGCACTTGCCCTGCCCGCGCTTGCGCTGGTCATCCAGCCCGCGCGCATGGCGCATCCGGACAACGGCGACATGGAGCCCGAGAACCCGCTGGCCCATGCGGCCGCGCAGGTCATCGCGGGCATCGCGCTGACCTCCGTCACATTGCTGCTTTTGATGTCACATGGCGTCGTCTTGCCCGCGCTGGCACTGGTCGCCTTCGCCGCGGCCTACAAGCTCGTGCGCCATACCGGCGCGCTCAAACCTTTCTACCGGTGGCAACTCGCCATCGCCGCGGGCGGCACCTTCGCCGCCGCCCGTCTGTGGTATTCCTGGATCAGCTAGAAGGAGCGGATCATATGACCGAAGCCTATATCTACGACCACGTGCGCACGCCGCGCGGCAAGGGACGCAAGGACGGCAGCCTGCACGAGGTGACCTCGGTGCGGCTGTCCGCCGAGGTGCTCAACGAACTCAAGCGCCGCAACGACCTCAAGACCGAGGAAGTCGAGGACGTGATCTGGGGCAACGTCACCCAGGTCGGCGAACAGGGCGGCTGCCTCGCACGGACCGCCGTGCTCTATTCCGACTTCAACGAGCGCGCGCCAGGCCTGTCGATCAACCGGTTCTGTGCCTCGGGCATGGAAGCGGTGAACCTCGCGGGCAACCAGGTGCGCGGCGGGGCGGGAGACGCCTATGTCGCCGGGGGCGTCGAGATGATGGGCCGCGTGCCGATGGGGTCCGACGGCGCGGCCATCGCCGCCGATCCGACCGTGGCGATGAAGACCTATTTCGTGCCGCAGGGCATCGGGGCGGACATCATCGCGACCGAGTACGGCTTTTCCCGCGACGATTGCGATGCCTATGCGATGGAGAGCCAGAAACGCGCCGCGCGTGCTTGGGAGGAAGGCCGCTTTGCCAACTCCGTCATGACCGTGCGCGACCAGAACGGCCTGCCGATCCTCGACCGTGACGAGTACATGCGCCCCGAGACCGACATGCAGTCGCTCGGCGCGCTCAAGCCCGCCTTCAAGGAGATGGGCGAGGTCATGCCCGGCTTCGACAATGTCGCGATGCTGAAATACCCGCATCTGGAGAAGATCAACCACGTCCACCACGCCGGGAACTCCTCGGGTATCGTTGACGGTGCTGCCGGCCTGCTCATCGGCTCCAAGGAGTTCGGCGAGAAGCACGGGCTGAAAGCGCGCGCCCGGATCAAGGCGACCGCCAAGATCGGCACGGATCCGACCATCATGCTGACCGGCCCGGTTCCGGTGACCGAGAAGCTGATGGCCGATACCGGCATGTCGATCTCCGACATCGACCTGTTCGAGGTCAACGAGGCCTTCGCCGCTGTCGTCCTGCGCTTCATGCAGGCCTTCGACGTCGATCACGACAAGGTCAACGTCAACGGTGGCGCGATCGCGATGGGTCACCCGCTGGGGGCCACCGGCGCGATGATCATCGGCACCGCGCTCGACGAGCTGGAGCGGACAGGCAAGGGCACCGCGCTCTGCACGCTCTGCGTCGCGTCGGGCATGGGTGCTGCCACCGTGATCGAGCGGGTCTGATGGTCAGTGCGGGCGTCAGAGAGGTTCTCGAAACCTTCCGCGCGGCCTTCGAGGCCGGCGAGCACGAAACCTGGGCGTCGCTCTACGACACCCAGGTCGTGCTGATGCGCCCGCACCAGACGCTGGTCCACGAAGGTCCGGAGATGCTCGCCATCGGCCGCAATATCCGCGACAGCTACGCCAAGCTGGGGCTGGAGCGGGTCGAACTCGACATTCGCGAGATCCGCGGCTTCGATCCGGGCATCGTGATGGCGGACGTGACCTGGCGCTACGTGAACGGCGAGAACGTCGAGCTGATCGCGCATGACTGCACCTACGGGATGCGGCGTCGCGCGGGCGGCTACCGGATTGGATTGCACATCACCCACAACGAGGCGGCACGGCGTCCGGTCTTCCTCGAAAGCGAGGATCCCGACCTGCTGATCGGGGGGGTGATATGAGCGCTTTTCAACTCGCTCCGCCTCCGGCCGATTTCGATGTGGAACCGAGTCAGTGGATCTTCTTCTGGAAGGGTCCGTTCAGCCAGTGGCACATGTCGAACTTCAAGCTCTGGGGCAAGAAGTTCGCATGTGCCGAGCAGGCCATGATGTACGCAAAGGCAAACCTGTTCGGCGACGGCAATATCGCGGGCGAGATTCTTCGCGCCGACGAACCGGGCCGGCAGAAGGCGTTGGGCCGAAAGGTCCGCGGCTTCGACGACGCCATCTGGGACGCCGAGCGGGTCCGGATCGTTGCCGAGGTAAACCTCGCCAAATTCGAGCAGAATCGTGGCTTGCGACGCAGGCTTCTCAACACGGGGCAGCAGCCCATGGCGGAGGCCAGCCCGCTCGATTTCATCTGGGGCATCGGGCTCGATGCCACCAATGCATCGCAGACACCATCGGATCAATGGCCGGGCAAGAACCTGCTCGGCCGCATCCTCATGGGCGTAAGGACCGTGATCCGTGACGCCCATCCCGACGAAATTACGGCCCAGGGGCCGACAGGAACCATGAAAGAGGAAAGCTCATGACCATTTTCCACTACGACGTCGATGCGGACGGCATCGCAACGCTGACCTGGGATCTGCCGGGCAAGTCCATGAATGTGATGACGCTCGAAGGGCTCGAGGAGCTCAATGACGGCATCGACAAGGCCATCGCGGACGATGCCGTGAAGGGCATCGTCATCACCTCGGCGAAAAAGGATTTCGCCGGGGGCATGGACCTCAACATCCTCTCGAAGATGAAGGAGGATGCCGGCGACGATCCCGCGAAGGGCCTGTTCGAAGGCACGATGCAGATGCACCACCTGCTGCGCAAGATCGAGCGCAACACGATGGACAAGAAGACCAACAAGGGCGGCAAGCCGGTCGCGTGGGCGTCCCCCGGCACCGCCGCGGGCATCGGGCTTGAGATCGGTCTCGCCTGTCACCGCCGCTTCGTCGCGGACAACCCCAAGGCCAAGATCGGCCTGCCCGAGATCATGGTCGGCATCTTCCCCGGTGCGGGCGGTACCGCGCGGCTCGTCCACATGCTGGGCGTGATGGCGGCCTCTCCGCTGCTGCTCGAAGGCAAGATGAACGCGCCCGCGAAAGCCAAATCCGCAGGCGTGATCGACGAGGTCGTACCGGGTGACGAGCTGCTGTCGCGCGCGAAGGAGTGGGTCAAGAACGCCACCGACGCCGACATCGTGAAGCCGTGGGATGCCAAGGGCTACAAGATGCCCGGCGGCTCCGCCTACCACCCCGCCGGCTTCCAGACCTTCGTCGGTGCCGCCGCGATGGTGCACGGCAAGACGCAAGGTGCCTTCCCGGCGGCCAAGGCGCTGCTGGCCGCGGCCTATGAGATGACCATGGTGCCCTTCGACACCGCGCTGAAGATCGAGGCGCGCTGGTTCACCAAGGTCCTGATGAACCCCTCCTCCGCCGCGATGATCCGTTCGCTCTTCATCAACAAGGAGGCGCTGGAGAAGGGTGCCGTGCGTCCCGAGGGCGTGCCCGACCAGACGGTCAAGAAGGTCGGTATCCTCGGCGCGGGCATGATGGGCGCAGGCATCGCCTATGTCTCCGCGATGGCCGGGATCGAGGTCGTGCTGATCGACCAGCAACAAGAGAGCGCCGACAAGGGCAAGAGCTACTCCGAAGGGCTGCTCGACAAGGGCATGAGCCGCAAGAAGGTCACGCAGGAGAAGAAGGACGAGGTGCTGGGCCGCATCACCGCGACCACCGATCTCGAAGCACTTGCAGGCTCCGACCTCATCGTCGAGGCGGTGTTCGAGGATGTCGGCGTTAAGGCCGAGATCACCAAGAAGGTCGAGGCCATCGTCGGCGATGACTGCATCTTCGCGACCAACACCTCGACCCTGCCGATCAGCGAGCTGGCGAAGGCGAGCGTGCGGCCAGAGCAGTTCATCGGCATCCACTTCTTCTCGCCCGTCGACAAGATGCTGCTGGTGGAGATCATCAAGGGTGAAGAGACCGGCGACCGTGCGGTGGCGAAGTCGCTCGACTACGTCCGTCAGATCCGCAAGACGCCGATCGTCGTCAACGATGCGCGCTTCTTCTACGCCAACCGCTGCATCATCCCCTACGTCAACGAAGGCGCGCGGATGGTGGCCGAGGGCGTCGAACCCGCACTGATCGAAGGGGCGGCCAAGCAGCTCGGCATGCCGCTCGGCCCGCTTCAGCTGACGGACGAGACCTCGATCGACCTAGGCTACAAGATCATGAAGGCGACCAAGGCCGCGATGGGCGACGCCTACCCGCAATCGGGTGCCGACGACGTGATCACGAAGCTCTACGAAGGTGAGCGTCTGGGCCGCAAGTCCAACGCGGGCTTCTACGAGTACGACGAGAAGGGCAAGCGCGGCATGATCTGGCAGGGCCTGCGCGACACCTGGCCGACCGCCGAGGACCAGCCGGACCTCATCACCGTCCAGCACCGCCTCGCCATGAGCCAGGTGCTCGAAGCGGTCCGCGCGCTGGAGGAAGGCGTGCTGATGGACATCCGCGAGGGCGATGTCGGCGCGATCCTCGGCTGGGGCTTCATGCCGTGGTCGGGCGGCCCCTTCTCTTGGCTCGACATCCTCGGGGCCGAGAAGGCCGTCGAGATCTGCGACGACCTGACCGAGCGTTTCGGCGAGCGGTTCGAGACCCCCGCCCTGCTGCGCGAGATGGCTCAGAACGGCGAGAGCTTCTACGGTCGTTTCGGGCCGGAGGCGCAGGCGGCCGCCTGACCCCCGAAGGGCAAATTCAAATGAAGGAGAAGGGGCCGAAAGGCCCCTTTTTCGTGGCAGGACTCAGCTGTCGACTTCGGCCAGCAGAGCCTTCAGATCGAGCGGCCTCGTGACCATCGCCAACCCGCCCTCGGCATCGCGGGGCCAGTCCTCGACCGGCCGATCGCGATAGAGCTCAACGCCATTCCCATCGGGATCGTTTAGGTAGATCGCCTCGCTCACCCCGTGATCCGATGCGCCCGTCAGCGGGTGCCCCGCCGCGCGCAGACGGTGCAGAACCTGCGCGAGACCGCGACGGTCCGGCAGCAGGATGGCCACGTGGAACAACCCGGTATGCCCGTTCGGCGGCGGCGTGGCACCGCGGCTCATCCAGGTGTTCAGGGCGATATGGTGGTGGTAGCCCCCCGCCGAGAGGAAGGCCGCCTCGTCGCCGATCCGCATCTGGACCTCGAACCCGATCACGCCTTCCCAGAAGGCGAGCGAACGGTCGAGGTCGGCGACCTTCAGATGGACGTGGCCTATGGTGGTGGATGCAGGCAAGTTGGACATGGCGATCTCCTTCACCGCCAATCTGGCTGTCCAGCACCTTCTCAACAATCCATCAATGCGCGCAGAAACTGTCGCTCAATCGGAAACATGCTCGGCGATCGCGCGGAACATCGCGATCTGTCCGTCGCGCACCCCCGGCTCGCGGAAGCCGCGATTGGCCGAATTGAGCGCGACGACGACGTCCCGTTGCGGATCGATGTAGACATATTGGTCATAGACACCCACGGCATAGGTCTCGCCGGGCGCCGCATCCTCGGGCAGCCACCATTGCAGCCCGTAGCCATGCGTCTCGCGCCCACCCGGCACCGGTGCAGGGGCGGACGCGGATGTGGACCGGGCGATCCAGTCCTCAGACACGATCCGCCGCCCGTCGATCACCCCGCCCTGCTCGACCATCAGGCCGAACCGCGCATAGTCACGTGTCGTGAGGTTGAGCCCGCCCAGCACGAAGGCCGTGCCGTAGCCGTCCGTGACGTAGTAGGGATCGGCCTCCAGCCCCAGCGGCGCGATCAGCCGGTCCTGCATCAGATCGGCCACCGAGCGGCCCGTCGCGCCGCGGATCACCATGCCCAGCACATGGGTGTCGATCGAGACGTATTGCCAGTTCTCGCCAGCCTCCCGGTTCCGCTCGCTGAGCCCAGCGGCGAATTCGTCCATCGAGCCCCCGAGGGCAAGAACGCGGCCCATCCGGTTGATGTCGCTGTTGAAATCCATGTAGTCCTCGTCGAAAGTCACGCCCGAGGCCATGTTTGCGACCTGCCGGACCGTGACGCCTTCGTAGGCGGATCCGACCAGATCGGGGGCATAGTCCTCGACCGGATCGTCCAGCGACGCGATCTCGCCCGCCTCGATCGCGGTTCCCAAGAGGATCGACAGGAACGATTTGGCGACCGACCAGGAAATGCGCCGATCCTCTGGGTCGGTTCCCTGGAAGTAGGCTTCGTGGACCAACTCGCCGTCTTCCAGCACGACGAGACCCGTCGCGGCCTGATCGCGCAGCCACTCGGCGATTTCGTAGCTCTGGCCGTCATGCTCGAAACCGTCCGGCAGGTCGCGCGCGGCCGCCGGCAATTCCGTGACCCCGCCCTCGCCGCGCGACATGGGCGCCGTCTCGAACATCGTGTCCATCGCGGAGAAGTTGGAGACGATCAGTTCCTCGGAGAACAGGGAATTCACCCGCGACAGCCGCTCCACCCGCTCCCAATTCAACGCTACCGCCACCGCAGCGATCACGAATAGAGCCAGAAGGCCGATCCCGGCCCATTTCAACGCCTTGCGCATGTTAGTTCTCCCTCAATCGGGCGTCACACGCGCCCGTTGGGATCAATCAGACAGGAACCGTGCGACAGCGTCAACGAAGGGGCGCGGTTGTTCGGCATGCAGCCAGTGGCCCGCGCCGTCCAGCGTCTGGAACGTCGCGTTCGGAAAATAGGACCGCACGGCGTCGTGATGCCCGGCGGTGAGATAGGTCGAGGCGCCGCCCGCAAGGAACAGCGCCGGACCATCGAACCGCCCCTCCACATCCGGCCAGCCGACGGATGCAGGCATCCCCGCCTCGAGCCGGTCGAGGTCGAGCTTCCAGCGCGGTCCATCCCGCAGGTCGAGACTCTGCAGGAAGAAGGCGCGCAGGCCCGCATCCGGGAGCGTCTGCGCGAGCCGCGCGTCCGCCTCCGACCGCCGTTCGATCCCGCTGAGGTCGAGGGACCTCATCGCCTCGATATGAGCGGTGTGGGAATGGTCGTAGGCCACAGGCGCGATATCGGCGACGATCAGTCGGTTCACCAGATCCGGTCGTGTCAGCGCCAGCATCATCGCGGCCTTGCCGCCCATCGAGTGCCCCAGCACGTCCATCGCCGTTCCAGAGCGCTCGACCGTTGCGGCGAGATCCTCCGCCATATTGCGGTAGTCGTGGTCGCCGCGCGGACTGTCACCGTGATTTCGCATGTCGACGGCAACGACACTGCGCTCGGCCGAGAGACGTTTCGAGATCGCACCCCAGTTCCGGGCCGAACCGAACAGCCCGTGCGCGATCAGCAGCGGCGGCTGCACCCCGTCCTCCGGTCCGTCCTGCACGACTTGCGACAAGGTTATTGCTGGCATTTTCGATCTCCGGGTGGTCAAGTTGGTCGTGCAGCGGTCGGAGGACGGCGTCCTTCTTCCCGACCTTGTCCTCATACCGCCGAATTGCCCCGGCGGGAAATGGTTGACTGATGCGCGACGATGCGAAGGTGACGACGGGGCTGCGGCTCCTGTGCACCAGCGATCTGCATATGGCGATCGACGGCTCGCGACTGCTTGCCGACGGGAACGCTCAACTTGGATTGGCGGCCTTGGCCCGGCCGATCCTGCAGGCCCGCGCAGAAGTCGGCGCGTCACTCCTGTTCGATCTGGGGGATGCCTTTCAGGGCTCGCCTCTGACCGATGACCTGGATGTCGAAAGCATCGGCGCCGGTCATCCCATGCAACAGGCAATCGACGCGCTGGGTTTCGACGGCCAGACCCTCGGCAATCACGATCTGGATTTCGGGCTCTCCTACCTTCGAGCCATTCGCAAGACGGCACGCACGCCCATGGTCTGCGCCAATCTGCACTGGATCGACGGTGGCCCCGTGCTGCCGACGCGGGCCATGCAGCGGGTGCAGACCGATGGCGGGCAATCCCTTCTCGTCGGGTTCACCGGCGCACTGCCACCGCGGGTGATGCGCTGGAACCGTCACCATCTGTGCGGTCGCGTAACGGTCGAGGAGATCGCGCCGGCGATCCGGCGGGAGGCCGTCGCGCTGCGCGAGGAAGGGGCCCATATCGTCGTCATCCTCGCCCATACCGGCATCGTTCCTCATGGGCATCCGGACGAGGACGAGCACACCGTGCTCGCCATCTCGGCGATAGACGAGGTCGACGCAATTCTGTGCGGTCATCAGCATCGCCTCTTTCCCGGCGCCGATTTCAGGGCGATCGAGGGCATCGACCCGATCCGAGGTGTCGTGAATGGCAAGCCCTGCATCATGCCGGGCTGGCAGGGCGACAGGATCGGCGTCCTCGATCTGCTGCTCGAACGCGTCGACGACGGTGCCTGGCGGGTCGGGTCGCATGATGCGAGTTTTCGGCGCGCTGCCGTCGAAGCCGATCCCTGCATAGAAGCGATCGCAGCCCCGCATGTCGCGCGGACGCGGACGCGTCTCTCGACGGTCATCTCCCGAACGGAAAAACCGCTCGACACCACGTTCGCCTCCGTCGCGGATGTCGCAGCCGTCAGGGCCGTCCAGGCCGCGATGTGGTGGAAGGCCCGGCCGGAGGTCGAGGCCGACCTGCCACTGGTGGCGGTCACGGCGGCGGTCCGCAACGGTGGGCGCGGCGGACCCCAGCATTTCACCCGCATCCCGGCGGGTGAACTGACCGAGCGTGCGGTCGCCGATCTGTGCCCCTTCGCCAATCACAACATGGTGGTCGCGGCAACCGGAGGCGACCTGCGGCGGTGGCTCGAAATGGGCAGCACGCATATTGCGCAGCTCCACTCGACCCGGCCTGCGCAGTCCTTCGTGAACCCGGACATGCCCGGCTACAGCTTCGACGGTGCGCTCGGCGTCACCTACGCGATCGATCCCACACGACCGCATCGGTTCGACGCGTCGGGTCGGCTCGCGAACCCCGAGGCGCACCGCATCGTCGATCTGCGTCTGGGCGGCGAGGCACTGGCCGACGATCGCCCGGTCGCAATCGTCGCATCGACCTACCGCCTTGCAGGAGGCGGGAATTTTCCGGGTCTCGACGTGTTGCCCCCACTCACCGGGGACCTGGGGCTGACCCACGAACTGGTCGCAGACTGGATGGCAGCCCATCCGCGGGGCCTGCCCCTTCCCGGCCCATCCTGGACATTCAGACCGAGCCATCCGGTGAGCGCGATCCTGCGGACCGGGGCGGGCGAGCCTCCACCGGAAACCGGCGCGGAGCTGCAGCATCTGGGAAGCACCAGCGATGGTTGGCACGACTGGAGGGTCGTGCTGACGCCCTAAGCCTTCGCGATGACGTCGATGACGGCATCGAGGGCGCCTTGCCCCGCAGCGATGCCTTGCGCGCGCAGGCCTGCATCGAGACAGGCGAGCGTGCCGAGCAGCGAATGCGGGTTCAAGTGCCCCATGTGACCGATGCGGAAGACGCCGACGCTACGGGCCGAGCCGATATCGAGTCCCAGACCCACGCCGAGGGTCACGCCGACCTGCTTTTCGCACCACCGCCGCAGCGGTTCTGCATCGATCCCGTCGAGACGCAGGGTCGTCACCGCCCGCGACCGATGATCGGGATCGGCGATGTTGGCGCGCAGGACGCCGCCTTCCGCCCACCGATCGACCGCCGCCCACACGGCGCGCGCCAAGGTCTCGTGCCGCGCCCACGCGGCCTCCACCCCTTCCTCGTGCACCAGCATCGTCAGTGCCTCGCGCAGGCCGTAGAGGTGGTGGGTCGGCGCCGTGCCGCAGAAGCGTTGGTAGAACATCTCGGGCCGCGCGCGCAGGCCCCAGTCCCAGTAACCGCTGCGCAGATCCGCGGTCTCGTAGGCCTCCCAAGCGCGGGGACCGTGATAGACGAAGGCCATTCCAGCCGGGGTCATCAGACCCTTCTGCGATCCAGTGATCATCAGGTCGACGCCCCAGGCGTCCATCTCGAACCGCTCGCAGCCCAGGCTCGCGATGCAGTCGACCATGAACAACGCATCGTGACCGGAGGCCCGGATCGCCTTGCCGATCGCCTCGATGTCGTTGCGCACCGAGGATGCGGTATCGGTCTGCACGCAGAGCACAGCCTTGATCCGCCCGTCATCGGCGCGCAACGCTTCCTCCACCCGCGCAGGATCGGCAGGCGCATCAGGGCCGAAGTCGATCTGGTCGGAGGTGATGCCGAGCCGCCCCGCCATCTCGCGCCATCCTTGCGCGAAGCGACCCGTCGCCAGAACCAGCACGTGATCGCCGCGCGACAGGGTGTTGCTCAGCGCGGCCTCCCACGCCCCGTGCCCGTTGCAGATATAGATCGAGACGTCATGCTCGGTTCGCGCAACGGTCTTCAGATCCTCCACGATCCCCGGCAGCATGTCCGGCAGTTCACCGTCATAGATATTGGGCGAGCTGCGATGCATGGCGCGCAGCACCCGTTCCGGCGCGGGGCTGGGGCCGGGAATGGCGAGCATCTGTTGTCCGAAGGCAAGGGTCATGGGCATCTCTCCTGATCCCCCGCATCTGAGGCCCTGCGCGCGCGCCTGTCCAGCGCAAGTGCGATCAGTTTTGATGATGCTCGGGGCAAGGCATCGCGATGGGTCAGCGCGCGAAATAGCCTTCGAGGATCCGCGTGTAGATTGCCTTGAGCTGATGCACATGCGCGACCGCGACATGTTCGTCGACCTGATGCATGGATTGTCCGACCAGTCCGAACTCGACCACCGGACAGTGATCCTTCACGAACCGCGCGTCCGAGGTGCCGCCCGTTGTCGACAGCGTAGGGGCGACGCCGGTCTCCGCCTCGACCGCGGCGCCGATCAGGTCGGAGAGCTCTCCCGGAGGCGTCACGAAGCTCTCGCCGGACACCTTGATCCGCAGGTCCATCGCGACGCCGCTCTCGCGTGCGATCTGCTGCGCCTCCTGTCTCAGCCATGCGCTCAGGTCGTCCGAGTGGTGCGCATCGTTGAACCGGATATTGACGCAAGCCGTCGCCTTGGCCGGGATCACGTTGTTGGCCGGGTTGCCGGTGTCCACCGTCACGATGGCCAGCGTGGACGGGTCGAAATGGTCCGTCCCGCCATCCAGGTCCCGGCTCGCCAGACGGTCGAGATAGCGCACGAGCGGCGGCAGCGGATTGAGCGCGCGGTGCGGATAGGCGGCATGACCCTGCCGCCCGGTCGCCGTGATCCAGGCGGTCATCGAACCGCGCCGCCCGATCTTCATCATCTCGCCCATCCGCTCCGGGCAGGTCGGCTCGCCCACCAGGCAATGATCCATCCGCTCGCCCTGCGCGTCCATCCAGTCGAGAATCGCGGCGGTACCGTCGACGCCGTCGCCCTCCTCGTCCCCCGTGATGGTCAGCACGATGGAGCCGTCGGGCGGCGTATCGCGCACGAAGTCGATGGCCGCGGCGGCGAAGGCGGCGACGCCCGACTTCATGTCGCAGGCTCCGCGTCCGTAGAGGATGCCATCCACGATCTCCGCGCCGAACGGATCGTGCGTCCAGTCCGCGGGATCTCCGACCGGCACCACGTCGGTATGCCCGTTGAAGCCGAAGGTGCGCCCGTTGCGCCCTTCGCCCCAGCGCGCGAAGAGATTGGCGATCCCGTTGCGATCCACCCGCTCTGTCCTGAACCCGGCCTCCGACATCAGCTTATCCAGAAGAACGATCGCGCCGCCCTCCTCGGGCGTCACGGAGGGGCAGCGGATCAGCTCCTGCGTCAGCGCGACGGGATCGACGCTCATCGCAGGTCGGTCATGTCGAGCCGTTGCAGCGCCAAGCCTCCGCCCGGCTGCACCGTCCAGATCAGGTAACCGCCGCCCTGCAGACCCTCGCCCGCGCCCGCGCGCCAGTCGACGGCGGCTGAGGTGCCGGGCCATTGCGGCTGCTGGTGATACCAGGTCAGCTTGGTCGGGCGACGCTGGACCGAGAAGGGCGGCGTCTGGGCGAAGATCTCGGCCAGCTGCGCTTCTGTCACCACGGCCTGCAGCTCGGGCGACATCATCGCCCGCGCGGCGGCCGCGTCACCGGCGTCCCGCAGCACCCAGAACCGCGTTGTCGCCTGCAGCACGGCCAGCGACTGTGCCCGGTCCGGGGTGAAGTCCCCGACCACGCGCATCTCCACCCCGTCCTGCGCTGCGGCCGGCATAGCCGCGGCGAGGCTCAGGCCCAGCAGGGCAGCCCTGAGCGCCCTCACAGCTCCAGCCCCATCAGATCGGCGGCGATCTCCACCACGTCCTCGGGCGCGCCCGCCAGTCCGTCCGCTTCGGCCATGTGCAGTTCCTCCTCGTCGGCGAAGCCCCACAGGGCCCCGATAGTCGGTATGTCGTTGTTGCGCGCCCCGTCCATGTCGTGACGCCGGTCGCCCAGAACGATGCAACGCGCCGGATCGTGACCCGTCTCATCCAGCACATAGGCGTAGAGCGCCGTCTTGTCCGCATTCTCGCCCGAGATTTCCGAGCCGAAGATCCGGTCGACATGCGCGTCGAGCCCCAGCACCTCCGCCTGCCGCTCGACCACCGGCGTCGGCAGGACTGAGGTTAGGTAGACCGCGATGTCGAGATCGCGCAGGTCCTCGAGCATCTCGCCCACATCCTCGACCAGCTCGACCTCCTCGACCCCGCCGGCCATGTAGGCGGCGAAGAAATCCGTCACCGCCTCGCCGATATCGGCGCTGTCGCCCAGCAGGATCGCCAGCACCTCCCAGATCGGCGGGCCGATGGTCCAACGCAGCTCCGCCCGTGGCGGCACTTCGGCCCCGGCAGCCTTCAGCGCATGGGACAGGGCCGCGAACCACCCTTCCGAAGGGTCCGCCAGCGTGCCGTCGAGATCGAGGAAGATCGCCTGCATCGCCTGCCCCTCAATACGGCGCGGGCCAACGGCGGTGCAGATCGGCGATGCCGTCCATCACCTCGCGGCCCAGCTCCAGATCGGCCGCGTCGAGCGCATTATCAAGCTGGTCCATCGTCGTCGCACCGAAGATGGTCGACGCCATGAAGGGACGCGAGATGCAGAAGGCCAGCGCCATCTGGATCGGGTCGAGCCCGTGATCCTGCGCCAGTTCCACGTAATCCTGCGCCGCCTGCAGGCCGCCATCGGTCGTCCGGTCCCCGAGCGTCGCCGAGGATACGTCGCGCCGCGACCCCTCGGGCGTCGCACCCCCTGAATATTTGCCACTCAGCATCCCGCACGCCATCGGCGAATAGCTCAGCAGCCCGACCTCCTCGTGATGCAGCGTCTCGGCCAGGTCGAGATCCGCGGTCCGGTAGAGCAGCGAGTATTCGTTCTGCACCGAGACCACGCGGGGGAAGCCCTCGCGCTCGGCGATCTCGCACATCTTCTGCACACCCCACGCGGTGTCGTTGGACAGCCCGATCCAGCGGATGCGGCCCGCCTCGACTTCCCTCGCGAGCGCCTCGAGGGTCCGCGTCAGGTCGTCGATCACCGCGGCCCGATCCTGTCCGGAAGGATCGTAATCCCACTGGCGGCGGAAATGGTAGTGACCGCGATTCGGCCAGTGCAGCTGGTAGAGGTCGATCACATCCGTCTTCAACCGCTCCAGCGAGCCGGACACAGCTTCGCGGATGATCGCGGGCGTGATCGGGCCGCCATCGCGCATGTGGGAGAAATTGTTACCCACGACCTTGGTCGCCAGGACCACCTCGTCCCGACGCCCGCTTTTCTCGATCCAGCTGCCGATGATCTGCTCGGTCACCGTACAGGTTTCGGCGGACAAGGGCGTCGTCGGATACATCTCCGCCGTGTCGATGAAGTTGACGCCGCGCTCCAGCGACCGATCGATCTGGGCGTGGCCCTCGGCTTCGGTGTTCTGCGTGCCCCAGGTCATGGAGCCGAGGCAGAGCGTGCTGACCTCGAGGTCGGAGCGGCCGAGACGGTTGCGTTTCATTGGGTCTCCTTCGCGACATGGCGTCGCCAGTTATGCTGTTCGACGAAGCCGAGCTCGTCGCGGATGCGGTCGTTCGCGTAGAGCGCGGCATCCCCGCCCGGCCCTTCGTAGGGCACGCCGGGGAACCACCGCTCCGCCAGCTCGCGCGCGGGCCGATCGACGGAATTGGTGTCGTTCGCGGCGTTGAAGATGCGAAAGCCCAGACCGTCCGTCTCCACCGCCCGGTGGACGATCTGTCCCAGGTCGCGCGCGTCCACGTAATTGAAGATATTGCGCTTGCGCACGCCCGGATCGGCGAAGAAGCCCGGGAACAGGTCATATTCGTGCGGCTCGATCACGTTGCCGATGCGCAGCGCGTAGATGTCGGCGCCCGATCGCCCGGCGAACCCTTCCGCCGTCACCTCGTTGCAGCGCTTCGATATCGCGTAGCTGTCCTGCGGCGCGACGGGCATGTCCTCCGTCACCGGCAGCTTGGCGGGATGGAGGTCCCCTTGTGCAAAGCATGTGCCATAGACGGTTTCCGACGAAGCGACGACGATCTTGCGGATGCCCAGCTTCACCGCCGCCTCGATCACGTTGTAGGTGCCGATGGTGTTGATGCGGAAGCATTCCGCGTCCGATCTCAGCAGGATCCGCGGCACCGCCGCGAAATGCACCACCGCGTCGAATCCGCCCGGTGCGCCCTCCTCCAGCTCGCCCAGATTGGCATGCTGCGTCAGCGCGCCGAAGACCTGTCCGCTGTCGGTTACGTCAATCCAGATGTCGTCGATCCCCTCGGCCCCCAGCGGCGTCAGGTCCGCGTTGACCACGTGATGCCCGGCATCGCGCAGCCACGGGCAGACATGCCGTCCCGCCTTGCCTGTGCCGCCGGTGAAGAAGATGCGCTTGCCCATTCAGGCCCTCCGTCCGTCGAGGCGAAGGATGACGGTCATGCCGCGAATGTCCAGCCCGCGTGCAATCAATCGAAATACGGCGTCATCTGCGCGACGATCACCGCGTTCTCCTCGAGCGCGCGCTGCATCAATGCCCGCTCCTCCGCGTCGATCTCGTGACCCTCCGCCTCCCGTTCGGCCAGCGTGCCGTAGCCCGTGACGTCGAGCGGAGCGAGACCGGCCTGCTTGAGGATCGCGACAGCCTCGCGCACCGCCTCCGCCTCGTCCACGCCCGAGGAATAGAGGACGAGCCCCCCGCCCGTGGCCTTTTCCGGCAGATCGTCCTCCTCGGACCGTCCCACCTCGACGAGCAGCGTGTAGACCTGTTGACGGCTGTCCTTGCGGGCCATCGCGGCCTCCTTCTTCTTCGTCGAAATATCCCCAGGGGGTCTGGGGGACTGGCCCCCGGAAAATGGGTTTGTCTGGGGGCTGGCCCCCAGCCCCCAGCTATCCCAACCGAACGCGGCTCAATCGCGCAGCAGCTCGTTCACGCTGGTCTTGGATCGGGTCTTCTCGTCCACCCGCTTCACGATGACCGCACAGTAGAGGTGCACGCCGTTGGTCGACGGCATGGAGCCCGAGACCACCACCGAATAGGGCGGCACTTCACCGTACATGACCTCGCCCGTCTCGCGGTCGACGATCTTGGTGGACTTGCCGATATAGACGCCCATGCCCAGCACGGACCCCTCGCGCACGATGCAGCCCTCGACCACCTCGGAGCGCGCACCGATGAAGCAGTTGTCCTCGATGATCGTCGGGCCAGCCTGCATCGGCTCCAGCACGCCGCCGATGCCGACGCCGCCCGACAGGTGCACGTCCTTGCCGATCTGCGCGCAGGACCCGACGGTCGCCCAGGTGTCGACCATCGTGCCCTCGTCCACATAGGCACCGAGATTGACGAAGGAGGGCATCAAAACCACGCCCTTGCCGATATGGGCCGAGCGGCGCACGACGCAATTCGGAACCGCGCGGAAGCCCGCCTCGCGCCACTGGTTGTCGCCCCAGCCCTCGAATTTCGACGGCACCTTGTCCCACCAGGTCGCGCCGTTCGGCCCGCCCGACTGCACGCTCATGTCGTTGAGGCGGAAGGACAGCAGCACCGCCTTCTTGGCCCACTGGTTGACCTGCCACACACCCGACTCCGTCGGCTCGGCGACCCGCAGCGTTCCGGCTTCGAGCGCGTCGAGCGTCTCCTCGACCGCGTCGCGGGTCTCGCCGGTGGTGGAGGGCGTGATCTCGGCGCGCGCCTCCCAGGCGGCTTCGATGGTCTGTTCCAGTTGCGCGGTCATGGCAAGGCCTCCGGGATGGGAATGGGATCGTTCGGCGCCCTCTTAGACGCCGCGGGTCCGCCGCGCAATCAGCGCGACGGCGCCAGGCGGAATTCGGACAGCAAGGTGCGCTGCAGCCAGAAGAAGTTGTCGTCCGACATCAGTAGCAACCGCGTGTCGTCCGGTCCCGCCTGCCAGAAATCGATGGCCTCCACGTTGTCGAGATCCGTGCGCGGCCCGATCTCGATACGCTCGTCCGTCAGCACGGCACCGACGGCGAAGCTGCGCACCTGCACGGTGAAGGAGATGCCGGTGAAATCCCGCTCCGTCACATAGAGCCGTCCGTCCGGCGCGACAGCCGCATCGGTGATCAGGAAGGGCGGTCGCCTCGGCACCTGAAGGTCCGTATCCCAGGCGGCACCGTCCCAGCGCCAGACCGGAAACGGCCGGTCGAGCCGACCCGACCGCTCGGGGATGGCCAGCAGGTTGCCCTGCCCGTCCGCGGCCAGCGCCTCCAGCCCCGAATTGCGCTGTAGGGTCGCGATCCCCTCGGGAACCGGCACCCGGTCCGGCACGGCGTCGAGGCTCGCGTAGCGAAGGATCTCGTTACGCCCTTCGAGCGAGACGAAGAGCTGCCCGCCGATCTCCGCCAGTCCCTCGCTATCGACCTGCGCCTCGGCCAGCGGGTTGCCGTCGACATCCTTCAGCGCGATCTCCTCGATCAGATCGACACCGCCGAGCCGTCCCGTCGCCCCACGCGCCAGCGAGGCGCGCACCAGCCAGCCGCGATCCGACAGGGCCAGCATGGACTGCCCGTCCGCGGCCAGCTCGATCGCGGAGAATCCACCGAAGCGCGGATCATCCTCGACCCACCCCGCCTGCCCTACCAGCATCGGCAGCGCCTGCGTGTTCGCCTGCCCCGCCGCGCAGCCCGCGACGAGGATGGCGGCCAGCGATGACCAGATCCTCACCGCGTCAGCACGCCCGTGCACTGCGTCGGCAGATCGGCCAGCGTGTATTCACGGCGCGGCGTCGGTGGCGGCGCGTTCGGATCGCGCGGCTGCGGGTTCAGCGCTTCGTCCGAGGTCCACCAGGCGAGCGACTCGTCACAGCCGCTGCCCGCCGGGATCGGCGCCTGGTTCTCGCAGGCTCCCGCCCCCGCCGGGCAGGTCAACCGCACATGGAAATGGTAGTTGTGTCCCCACCACGGTCGGATCTTGCGCAGCCATTCGGTGTCCTCCGGGCCCGCGACGCGGCACATCTCCTGCTTCACCGCCGCGGCGACGAAGATACGCGCAACCGCCGGGTCCGAGGCCGCGGCCCGCATCACCGCGAGGTGCCCGTCCGTCCAGTTCCCGTTGATCCGCCGCTGATCCTCGGTCCGCACCGAGATGGAAGAGATGTTCTCCCGCTCCTGCCGGGTCAGGTTCAGCCGCTCGGGCGGCAGCATCCAGATATCCGCGTCGAGACCCATCTGGTGCGAGCGGTGACCGGTCAGCATCGGCCCGCCGCGCGGCTGGCTGATATCGCCCACATAGATCCCGGCCCAGCCGGCCTCCTGCTGCGCGGCCTCGCCCAGCCGCTCGATGAAGGCGATCATTTCGGGATGGCCCCAGTTGCGGTTGCGGCTCAGGCGCATGGCCTGCCAGCTCGGCCCCGTCTCGGCCAGCTGCATCGCACCCGCCATGCAGCCGCGCGCGTAGGAACCGAAGGGTTCCGCCACGCCGCCCGATCCGTCCTCCACCGCGCCGAAGAGCTGCCGCGCCTCCGTCTGTGCCGTGGCGGGGGCCGCGGTGATGAAGGCCGCCACAGTGGCGGCGAGGAACTTTCTCGTGTGTTTACGCATACCTGTCTCCCTTGGGTTTCACCCAGACTAGCAGCACCAGCCCCAGAAGGAAGAGGCCGATCACCGGCGTGACGCCCAGCCGCTGACTCTCTGTGATGTCGGTGACGAAGCCGATCAGGAACAGCCCCAGGAACGCCGTCGCCTTCCCCGCGAGACCGTAGAGCCCGAAGCTCTGCGTCATCACTGCCGGATCGCTGGCCTGCCGTACCATCAGCGATCGCGACGCGGCCTGCAACGACCCGCCCATCGCGCCAATGAACCCGCCCAGCGCGAAGAAGATCAGCGTGGGCACGCCACTTTCGGCACCGAGGTCGATCCCAAGGAAGGATGTCGCGGTCGTCAGCGTCAGCACCAGCGAGAACAGCGCCAGCAAGGCCACGCTGACCGTCACCACCGGCTTCGGCCCGAACCGGCTGTCCGCCCGTCCGCCGAGGAATGCGCCGATCGCGCCGGTGATGTTCGCGAGGATGCCGAAAATAGCGAGATCGTCCCGAGCGAGATCAAGTACCCCCAAGGCGTAGATGCCTGCAAACGCGTAAAGTGCAGCTAATGCATCGCGATAGAACATCGACGAGGCGAGGAAAGACATTAGGGACGGACGATTGGGCAAGTCTTTGATCATCTGCCCCAATTCCCTCAAACCCTGCTTCGCCGATGCTCCTGCCGGCTTGCGCTTCACGTCCGGCGTAAAAAGGAAAAGCGGTATGATGAAGACGGCATACCAGATGGCAGAAAACGGCCCCGACGCCCGACTGCCTTCGCCCTGCGTTGGATCGAGACCAAGGATCGGCTCGATCCCGAGGCGCGTGAGCCCGGTTTCAGGATCGCCGATCATGAACCCAAGAACGACGATGAGGCTCACCAGCCCGCCCGTATATCCCATCGCCCAGGCAGAGCCCGAGATCCGCCCGATCTCCTCCTCCGACCCCAGATCGGGCAGCATCGCGTTGAGGAAGATGAAGGCCAGCTCCGTCGCGATCAGCGCCACGCCGAAGGCGAGCAGCACGACCCACGGATCCTCCATCGCAGGGGTCCCAAGCCACAGCGCCGCGACCGCGATCACATGGATCGCCGACAGCCCCGCGATCCACGGCTTGCGCGGCCCCGACACGTCCGCCATCGCGCCGAGCACCGGGGCGAGCACCGCGACGATGAGCGCCGCCGTCCCGGTCATGTAACCCCAGGTCGCCTGCGCTTCGTCACCGCCGCCCAGGCCGAACTCCACGAACCAGGGCGCGAAGACGAACGTGATGCAGAGCGTGTGGAACGGCTGCCCGGCCCAGTCGGCCAGCATCCAGGCGCGCACGCCGCGTTTCTTCGGATCGGTCAAGCCAGCCTCCTCCCGCTCTTTGCGCCGATAGGACATGCGCCGCCCGCATCGCGCAACGTTTTTTCCGTTGACCATATGTCGGCAAATGGCCTCCGCCCCGTCGCGGGTCGCCATGCCGTCCACCCGTCCCCATGACCTTGCAGCGGGGCGCGCGCCCGATTACCTCTGATCGCGAACCGGACGCCACGAAAGACCGCACATGACCTCGATCGCCCTCATCATCCTGCTCGCACTCAACATCCTGTGGTGGATCATCATCGCGCACGTGGTGCTGAGCTGGCTGATCAGCTTCGACGTCCTGAACATGCGCCAGCCCTTCGTCTACCAGCTCTATTCCGGCCTGCAGCGGTTGCTGGAGCCGATCTACGGCCCGATCCGCCGCGTTCTCCCCGATACCGGCGGCATCGACCTCGCCCCTCTGGTGGTGATCTTCGGCATCTACGCGATCCGCATCATCATCGCGAACAATCTCGGTGCCGTCGCCTACTAGGTCAGCAGCACCGGCCCCGCGGGCGTGGTTACATGTGCGGCCAGCGCCGCGGCGCCATAGCGAACGCGCGGCACGTCCGCCAGCCGCTCCACCGGATCGCCGGGCACATCGAGGCGGTCGAGCCGCAATCCCGCATCGGGCAGCGTCTTCTCCGGCGTACGGGTGGGATCACCCCATTCGATGAGGGTCGGGATCGCGCCGCCCGCCGACAGGGCGCCATCCTCCCGCACCGTCAGCCGCCAGCTCAGATCGTCGCGCGTGACCTCGATGGCCGGTCCGGTCCCCTGCGGCATCCATGCTCGCGCCGCATCGATATCGCCGACCCGCACCTGCCAGTGGATCAGTCGCGGCTGCGAGGTCAGCCGTGCCCGCACCGCCGGGTCGTCGAGACCGAACCAACGTGGCCGCGAGGGCTGCGCTTTCGGGTCGATGGCGATCACCTCCATGTAGCACCCGCCCAGCGACCACAGCGCATTGTGGGTGCCCATCAGCGCATGCACGCCCGCGCCCCCGGCCCGCACGCCCAGCAGCTCCTCCATCGCGGCGCGCCCGGCGGCGAGGTCCGAACTGGCGAAGACGAGATGGTCGATCTGCATGGCGCTCTCCTGTCACATGACCTTCACAGATCCGCGCTAACCGCCTAGACTGACCGCGCGGGGTGTTGCGATCTCCCGGACCTTGGCCAAGGGCAGCCGCCCGAAGCCCAAGCATCGCGCGACCCAATTGCGGGAGCGTGACACATGTCCGACTATCATCTTCCTAGCCTGTCCGCCGCCGATGCGCTCGTCAAATCGCGCGACGGAACCATCCACCTGATCGACGTGCGAAAGGCGCAGGCCCGCACGGCCTCCAGTCACGCCATCGCCGGGGCCGAGTGGATCGATCCCTACACGCTCGACCACGCGCACCCGGTGCTGACCCGCTCGGCACTCGCCTTCTTCTGCGTGCATGGCCACGAGGTCAGCCGCTTCGCCTGCGCGCTCGCGCGGATGCACGGCATCGACGCGGCCTATGTCGGCGGGGGCTTCGCCGCGCTGCGAGCCGCAGGCGCGGATCTGGAGGTGCCGGCATGACCACCCCCACCCTGCGCGACGCGCTGCCGATCTACCTGCGCATCGGCCTGCTGTCCTTCGGCGGCCCCGCGGGCCAGATCGCGCTGATGCAGGACGAGATCGTGACCCGGCGGGCCTGGGTCGCACCCGACAGCTTCCAGCGGGGCCTCAACGTGGCCATGCTCCTGCCGGGACCGGAGGCGCAGCAGCTCGCCACCTGGCTCGGCTGGCGGCTGCACGGGCTGTGGGGCGGCATCGCGGCGGGGCTCGCCTTCATCCTGCCGGGGGCCGCGTTGATGATCCTGCTGGCCTGGATCGCCGCCACGAAGGGCGATAGCGGCCCCGTCTCGGCGATCTTCTACGGCATTCAGCCCGCAGTGCTGGTCATCGTCGGACGGGCGGTCGTCGCGCTGGCGCGGCGCTCGCTGCCCGGATGGCCGCACAGGGCCCTCGCGCTCGCCGCGTTCCTCGCGCTGGCCCTCGCGGGGCTTCCCTTTCCGCTGGTCGTCGCGGCGGCGGCACTGGCGGGCTTCGCCCTGCCCCGCGTTCCACAACCCGACATCGCGCCGGGCACGGCACGCGGGAACACGGCCCGCATCATCGGCATCGGCGGCGTCCTGACGCTCGCAACCTACCTCGCGGTGCGGCTGACTCTCGGGCGCGATCCGTTCGACGGGGTGGCGGAACTGTTCCTCTCCGCCGCCTTCGTCAGCTTCGGCGGCGCCTACGCGCTGCTGCCCTATGTCGCCGACCGCGCGGTCGAGACCTATGGCTGGCTGACGGCGGAGCAGATGCTCAACGGCCTCGCCATCGCCGAGGCGACGCCCGGCCCGCTGATCCTGGTGAACGTCTACGCGGGGTTCTTCGCGGGCCATACCGGAGGGGCGAGCGGCGTCCTGACGGCGAGCCTCGCCTGCTTCTACACCTTCGTGCCGAGCTTCGTGCTGATCCTCGCAGCCGCGCCGCATGTCGAGACCCTGCAGCGCCAGCACTGGATCCGTCAGGCCCTGGCCGGTGTGTCGGCGGCCGTGGTCGGGGTGGTGCTGAACCTCGCCGTCTACCTCGCCGAGGCAGCTCTCTTCCCGGACGGCACGCTCGACGGGCTGAAGCTGGGCCTGCTCGCCCTCTTCGCGCTCGTCACCTGGTCACTGCGCCCGTCCGTGCTCACACTGGTTGGCGGCGGGGCCGCGACCGGCCTCGCCCTGTGGCTGGCGGGCGCGATCTAGCCCGCGATCTGCGAGCCCCAGACCTCCTCGACCCGCTCATCGCGCCCGCAGCGGGAACGGTAGAAGCGGTACCGCAAGGGCCGTTCCTCGTAGTAGTTCTGATGGTAGTCCTCGGCCGGATAGAACTGTCCGCCATCGACGATCTCGGTCACGATCGGCGCGTCGAGCTCCCCTTGCAGCTCCGCCACGACCGCTTGCGCGGTCTCGAGCTGCGCGGCATCCTGCGCATAGATCGCCGTCGTGTAGCTGAAGCCGCGATCGCAGAACTGCCCGCCCGCATCCGTCGGATCGACCGTGCGAAGCAGGTACTCCGCCAGCGCCTCGAAGCTGACGATCTCCGCGTCATAGGCGATCTCGACGACCTCACGGTGGCCGGTATCCTCGCGCACCACCTGCTCGTAGGTGGGATTGGGGACCGTGCCGCCCGCGAAGCCGGACGTGGTGGCGAGCACACCGTCGAGCTTGTCGAAATCGGCCTCGACACACCAGAAGCACCCGCCCGCGAAGACCGCCGTCTGACGATCCTCCGCCTGTGCATTGGTGATCTGCAGGCCGAGCGCGGCCAGGAAAATCAGTCGCAGTTTCATTCGTCATCCTCCCGTTTCCCAAGCAGGTGGGTCGCGTCCGGTCGTACGACAAGCGAATGCACGCTCTCGTGAAAGGGATCGGGAAACGAAGTCTTAAGCCTTTCGCGGGATGAGTGGCGCGAGGCTAGGGAAGGAATTTCAAGGTGAGCCATTCGATCATCCTCCTGCAGGCGGTGCTGTTGCTATCGATCCCGGTGCTGACCCATCGCCCGTCGCCGACCGACTACGGCCTCTTCGTGACCTGGGACCGTGGCCCGACGATCACGACGGGTCTCATGGGCGTGATCGAGGGCGCCGGGGCGCGCGTGCTCTTGGCCATCACCATCCCGACCGGCTGCGGAGACCTCGCATGACTTGGCTCGACCGACATTTCGCGCCGCTCCACTTCCTTCCGGTCTTCGCGGCCCTGCACGCGCTGCCGCTGGCCGGACTGGCCATCTTCAACGGCGTCCCCGATTGGTGGATCTATCCGCTGGTTTCGATCGCCGTGGCGCTGCCCGCCCTGGTGCTCGTCAGGCGCCGCGGCACCTCCGCACTGATCGCGGTCGCCATCGCGATCACGGCGCAACCCATGCTTCTGGTGGCGATCTATGCCGGGCACCCGCTCCAGGTCGACATGCACATGTATTTCTTCGTCGCCCTGGCGATGATCGGCGGGCTCGACAACCGGCTGGCGATCGTAACCGGGGGCCTGGTGATAATCCTGCACCACCTGCTGCTGTCACTGGTCGCGGGGCAGCTGGTCTACCTGACGGAGGCTTCGATCGTACGCAACCTGTGGCACGCGGTCTTCGTGGCCAGTCAGGTCGGCGTGATGCTCGGCGCCTTGCGTGTGCGCAGCATCCTGCGCCGCCAGACGGAAGCGGCCCGCCAAACCGCCCAGGCGGAGGCGGAGGCGCTGAGAGCGGCGGAGGAACGGGCCATGCTTTTCGCGAAGGAGGCCAAGTCGGCCCGCGACGAAACCCTGCGCCAATTCGACGATTCCTTCGCCCGCGTCGTCAGCGAGGGTGCCGAGGGGCGATTCTCCGCCCGTCTGGACGAGACCTTCGAGGAAGAGGTCTTTCAGAGTTTCTCTCGCAAGATGAACGCCATGTTCGCCTCCATCGAGGCCAGCCTCGATGGCGTGCGCGATCACCTGGATGCGCTGGCCGAGGGTCGGCTCGATCACCGGATGCCCGTCGCGGGGGACGGCGCATTCGCCGAGATCGCCGCCACGGCGAACCGAACCGCCGAGACGCTCGAGGATCTCCTGATGGAGACGGACCGGACCGTCCAGCTGACCCGCGAGACGGTATCGAAGGTCCTGCACGACACGGACACGGTCTCGGATCGCGCCGCCCAGCAAGCCGCCGCCATCGAACAGACCGCGACGACCACGCAGCAATTCACCGAAGCGCTGGCCAGCAGCCGCGACAGGCTGCAATCCGTTCAGGACATGGCGGTGCGTCTGTCGCAGCGGGCCAGTGAAGGCGGCGACGTGACCGATCAGGCCATCGCCTCGGTCGGACGCATTTCCAAGGGTTCGGGCGAGATGCGCGAAATCCTCGGCGTGATCGAGGCCATTTCCTTCCAGACCAACCTGCTGGCGCTGAACGCCGCGGTGGAGGCCGCGCGGGCGGGTGAAGCGGGCAAGGGCTTCGCCGTGGTCGCGAGCGAAGTCAGGCGACTGGCGCAAAGAAGCGCGGACGCCGCGAGCGACATCACCAAACTCATCGAGGAAAGCTCCGCCACGATGGTCGGCGGAGTGGAGATGGTCGAACGCGCGGGCCGCATGCTGAACGAGATCACGGGCGAGACGGAGACGGTGGCCCGCCAGGTCGCCGACGTGGCCGAAACCGCGCGCGAGCAGAATTCCGGCCTGGGCGAGATCGAATCCGCCATAACGGCGATGGAAAGCTCGGTCCAGTCGACCGCCAGTGTCGCCGAACGCACGGCCCGCACGATGGGGGAGCTCGCCGGCCAGATATCGACGATCGAACGCAATCTCAGCCGGTTCGAGCTCATCCGCCGCCGGCGATCGCCCCAGACGGACGGCCTCGCCGACGACCTCGCCACACGGGCCGCCAGCTAGGACGCGGGCCCTGTCGGACTAGCGCCGGTCCCGCGCCGCCAGCAGCTTCAGTCGCAGCGCGTTGATCTTGATGAACCCGGCGGCGTCCTTCTGATCGTAGGCGCCCGCATCCTCCTCGAAGGTGACGTGCTGCTCGGAATAGAGGCTGTCCTCGGACCAGCGGGCCACGGTCCGGGCGGATCCCTTGTAGAGCTTCAGCCGGACGGTCCCGTTCACGCGCGCCTGGCTGTGATCGATCGCGGCCTGCAGCATCTCGCGCTCCGGGCTGAACCAGTAGCCATTGTAGATCAGCTCGGCATAGCGCGGCATCAGCTCGTCCTTCAGATGCGCCGCCCCGCGATCGAGCGTGATCGACTCGATCCCGCGATGGGCCTCGAGCAGGAGCGTGCCGCCGGGCGTCTCGTAGATGCCGCGCGACTTCATCCCGACATAGCGCCCCTCCACCAGGTCGAGCCGTCCGCACCCATGCGCGCCGCCGAGCTCGTTCAGCCGGGTCAGGATCGCGGCGGGCGACATCGCCTCGCCGTCGATGGCGACGGCATCCCCCTTCTCGAAGGTGATCTCGACGAACTGGGGTGTGTCGGGTGCATCCTCCGGATGGACTGTGCGCTGGTAGACATAGTCGGGCGCGTCCTGCGCCGGATCCTCCAGCACCTTCCCTTCCGACGAGGTGTGCAGCAGGTTGGCATCGACCGAGAACGGCGCCTCCCCGCGCTTGTCCTTGGCGATCGGGATCTGGTGCGCCTCGGCGAATTCCAGCAGCCGGGTGCGCGAGGTCAGGTCCCATTCCCGCCACGGCGCGATCACCTTGATCTCGGGGTTGAGCGCGTAGGCCGACAGCTCGAACCGCACCTGGTCGTTGCCCTTGCCGGTCGCGCCGTGCGCCACGGCATCGGCCCCCGTTTCCGCGGCGATCTCCACCAGACGCTTGGAGATCAGCGGCCGCGCGATGGAAGTGCCCAGCAGGTACAGCCCCTCGTAGACCGCGTTCGCCCGGAACATCGGGAAGACGAAATCGCGCACGAACTCCTCTCGGACGTCCTCGATGAAGATGTTCTCCGGCTTGATCCCCAGCAGTTCTGCCTTCTTGCGCGCCGGTTCCAGTTCCTCGCCCTGCCCCAGATCGGCGGTGAAGGTCACGACCTCGCAGCCATATTCCGTCTGCAGCCATTTGAGGATGATGGAGGTGTCGAGGCCCCCGGAATAGGCAAGGACGACTTTCTTGGGTGCGCTCATCTCGGTCTCCACTGGGTTTTGCGAACCGCCTAGCCGATCACTCCGACCGGTTCAAGCGAGCAGCACGGCGGCACCGTTCCGAGCAGTAGCGCACCGCCTCCCAGTCGCGCGCCCATTTGCGCCTCCAACTGAAAGGTCGCTTGCACTCAGCACAGATCTTCTCCGGCAGGTCGGCCTTCTTGCGCATATTCATTCGATCGATCCCCGGTTCGAATCACCCGCCGAGCGGACGCCATCCTTTCCGCCATCATGGACCGCCGATCCGGAAAGAGCAGGGGGCGGCGTGGAAACGCCGCCCCCCGTGCGAGCAAAAAATGTTTTCGAAAAATGGTTTTGCGGCAATCCGCTAAGGCGTCTTTTACAATGCTTATAAAATTCGCCCGCAATGGTTAACGAGATATTGAGAAAAGGTCCTGCGGTTTACCGAATATTAGGAAAGGTTGAGAGCACGTCACGCAGCTCAACCTCCAGCTTATCGAGTTCACCTTTGTTCCCGGTAGAGATGCGGATGCAGCGGTTCTGCGGTGCGACGAAGGGCATCCGGACGAAGACCCCACGCCTTATGAGCGAATCGAGAATCGCCTTTGCACGTTCCGCGTCAGCGCCGCAGTCGACCGCCACGAAATTCGTGGCGGACGGCAAAGCCGTCAGCCCCAGTTCCGCGACGAGTTGCGAGATTCTGTCCCGCGCCTCACGTGTCCGCGCCACGACCTCCGCCAGCCAGGCCCCGTCACCCAGCGCGGCGAGCGCGCCCGCCTGCGCGATGCGGTTGACCCCGAAATGGTTGCGCACCTTGTCGAACGCGCCGATCACCTCCGCCGCACCCAACGCGTAGCCGATCCGGGCGCCCGCCATACCGTAGGCCTTCGAGAAGGTTCGCATCCGGATCACGCGCGGATCGCCCATGTCGAGCGGCGGCAGCGTTCCATCGGGCGCGAACTCGCCGTAAGCCTCGTCGAGACAGAGCAGGCACCCCTCGGGCACCGCCTCGATCATCCGCTGCACAACACCCGCCGGATGCCACGACCCCATCGGATTGTCGGGATTGGCGAAGTAGATCAGCTTGGCCCCGACCTCGCGCGCCTTGGCGATCAACGCCTCGGGATCCTCGGCATCGTCGCGATAGGGCACGGTGTGCAGCACGCCGCCGAACCCCGCGACATGGTAGTTGAAGGTCGGGTAGGCCCCGGCCGAGGTCACGACAGCATCGCCCGGTTCCACGAACAGCCGCACGAGATAGCCGAGCAGCCCGTCGATCCCCTCGCCCACCACGACATTCTCCATGCCGATGCCGTAATGCGCGGCAAGGGCCGTGCGCAGGTCGTGGTTCTCGGGATCACCGTATTTCCACGCGTCGCCTGCCGCCCGCGCCATCGCCTCGATCGCGCGCGGCGAGGGGCCGAAGCCGCTCTCGTTCGCGCCGAGCCGCGCGTCGAATGCGGCTCCCCGCGCCCGCTCCTGCGTTTCCGGGCCCACGAAGGGCACGGTGGAGGGCAGACGCTCGGCCAGCGGGGTCAGCCGCGCGCTCATGCCAGCGCGTCCAGCCGGGCCTGCGCCGCGCGCAGCTTCTCCGCCTCGGTCTCGGCCGCCTCCAGCCGCTCGCGCTGTTCGGCCACGACCTCTTCGGGCGCCTTGGCGAGGAACTTCTCGTTGCCGAGCTTCTTCTCCAGCCCGCCGATCTCCTTGCCAAGCTTGCCGAGCGCCTTGTCGAGCCGCTTCGCCTCCGCCGCCACGTCGACCAGACCGGCGAGCGGCAGGCAGACCGTCGCACCGGCCACACCCAGCGTCACCGCGCCCTGCGGCACGGCGTCCGCATATTCGACGCTCTCGATCCGTGCCAACCGCTCGACCAGCGCGCGATTGTCCTCGAAGCGTTGGCGGGTGACATCGTCGGCCCCGACCAGCACCAGCCCGGTCTTGGCCCCGCCCGCCACGTTCATCTCCGCGCGCACCGAGCGGATCTCCTCGATCAGCGCGCGGATCCAGCCGATCTCGGCATCGGCCTCGGCGTCGATCAGCTCCGCGCCATAGTCCGGCCAGTCGGTCGTGACCAGCATCTCCTCGCGGGTCGCGAGGCTCTTCCACAGCTCCTCGGTGATGAAGGGCATGATCGGGTGCAGCAGGATCAGGCACTGGTCGATGGCCCAGGCCATCGTCGCGCGCGTCTCGGCCCGCAGCGCCTCGTCATCGCCTTGCAGCATGGGTTTGGCGAACTCGACATACCAGTCGCAGACCGTGCCCCAGACATGGGCGTAGAGCGCGCTCGCCGCATCGTTGAAGCGATAGGCCCCGACCGCCTCGTCGAAGGCGAGCTTCGCGCGCGCCGTCTCGCCCACGATCCAGCGGTTCACCTTGGCGCGGGGCTCGGGGCGCCCCTCGGGCCGACACTCGTTCATCTCGGCGAAGCGGGCGGCGTTCCACAGCTTCGTTCCGAAATTGCGGTAGCCCTCGATCCGCTGGGTCGAGAGTTTCAGATCCCGCCCCATCGCCGCCATCGCGGTGAGGGTGAAGCGCACCGCATCCGCCCCGTACTGGTCGATCAGGTCCAAGGGGTCGAGCACGTTGCCCTTCGACTTCGACATTTTCTGCCCCTTCTCGTCACGGACGAGCGCGTGGACATAGACGGTGTGGAACGGCGCGCGGGCGGCGGGGTCCATCTCCTTTTGCATCATCATCATCCGTGCGACCCAGAAGAAGATGATGTCGAACCCGGTCACGAGGACGGAGGTGGGGTAGTAGCGCGCCAGCTCCTCGGTCTGATCCGGCCAGCCGAGCGTGCCCATCGGCCAGAGGCCGGAAGAGAACCAGGTGTCGAGGACGTCGGGGTCTTGCCAAACTGGTGCGACTGCCTCGCCTTGCGCCAAGCCCTGCAGAAAGACTTCAACGGCATCGGTCGGCGAATCTACTTCGACAACTTGCCAGCCTTTCGAACCAAAAGGAGTGCGCGCAGACGCATAGTGGTCGCGCATCATATTCACCGCCTCGTCAGCCGAGAGAGCCGAGCGCCAGACAGATGGCTCGGGATGGAAGTGTAAGGTGTCAGCGTAGGCGCGAAGCAGAGCCACATCGCCGTCGATCAGGTCAGATGCCAACATCGCATCAACGGCCTCGACAACGGGAAGACCATACCAAACCGGCACCCGGTGCCCCCACCAGAGCTGGCGCGAAATGCACCACGGCTCGATATTCTCCATCCAGTGAAAATAGACCTTGGCGTCGCGCTCCGGCAGGATCTGCGTTTCGCCCGAGCGGACGGCCTCCATCGCGGGGCCCGCGAGTTTCGCGGCATCCACGAACCACTGGTCTGTCAGCATCGGCTCGATCACCACGCCCGAGCGGTCGCCGAATGGCTGCATGATCGGCTTGTTCTCGACGAGCGGGATGGTAGCGGGCACCGGCTCCGCGCCCTCCTCTTGCTCCTTCTCGGCATCCGGGTTCGGCACCATGACGGCCAGCCCCTCGGCAGTGATCGCCGCGACGATGGCCTCGCGCGCCGCGAACCGGTCCAGCCCGCGATACTCGTCGGGCACCAGGTTCACCTGATCGACCTCGGCCTCGGTGAACGCCGCCCCGTCTAGGAACGCCTGCGCCTTCGCCGCGCTCTCGGCATAGCTCAGCCCATCGTCGCGCATCGCGGCGACCGTGTTCATCAGGCGGTACATCGGGATGCCGCCGCGCTTGGCAACCTGGTAGTCGTTGAAATCATGCGCGCCGGTGATCTTCACCGCACCTGACCCGAAATTCATGTCCGGGTACTCGTCGGTGATGATCGGGATCAGGCGACGCGTCTCCTTCGGCCCGACCGGGATTTCGCACAGCTTGCCGACGATGGGGGCGTAGCGTTCGTCGTCGGGATGCACCGCGACCGCCCCGTCGCCCAGCATGGTTTCGGGCCGGGTCGTGGCGATCGAGATGTAGTCGCGGGTCTCGCGCAGGGTGACGGTGCCGTCCGCGTCCTTCTCGACATATTCATAGGTCTCGCCCCCGGCGAGCGGGTACTTGAAGTGCCACATGTGGCCGGGCACCTCGCGGTTCTCCACTTCGAGGTCGGAGATCGCGGTCTCGAATTTCGGGTCCCAGTTGACCAGCCGCTTGCCGCGATAGATCAGCCCCTTCTCGTACATCTCGACGAAAGTCTTGATGACCGCGGCATGGAAATCGGGGGAGTTCTCATGCCCCGTGCGCGGATCGCCGGGCGCGCCCGCCATGGTGAAGGCGTTGCGCTCCCAGTCGCAGGAGGCGCCGAGGCGCTTCAACTGCTCGATGATGCGCCCGCCGGACTCGCCCTTCCACTCCCAGACCTTGTCGAGGAACGCCTCGCGCCCCAGTTCGCGCCGCCCCTTCTCGCCCCGTTCGGCAAGCTGACGCTCCACCACCATCTGCGTGGCGATGCCCGCATGGTCCTGCCCCGGCTGCCACAGCGTGTCGAAGCCGCGCATCCGGTGCCAGCGGACGAGGATGTCCTGCAACGTATTGTTGAACGCGTGGCCCATGTGCAGGCTGCCCGTCACGTTGGGCGGCGGGATCATGATGCAGAAGCTTTCGTCGCGCGACTTGTTCGCGCCCGCGCGGAAGGCGCCCGCCGCTTCCCAGGCGGTCGCGATCGCCGCCTCGCTGGTGCTCGCGTCGAAATTCTTGTCCAGTGCCATCGCGCCAAATCCCTCGTCCGGTTCCCGGACGCGGGTTTAGCGGGGCGCGCGGCGAAGGGAAAGCGTCAGTTGAGGCCGCGATCCTTGAAGGCGCGCACGATGTCCTTGCCGATCGCCTTGCGCACCGATCGGGCGAGCTCCTTGCCGAAATCGCCCTGGATCTCCTCGGCGATGATCTCGCGGACCTGCGCGCGCAGCGCATCGCGGTCTACGCCCTGCCCGGCCAGTTCCTCGCGGACGATGGCGCGGATCATGTCGGGATCGGCGGCGGCTGCGGGGGCATCGCTCGCGGGGGCCGCCGTCGCCAGCGCCTCCGGCACGAGGGCCGGTTCGGGGAACTCCGCCTCGGCGGGTGCCGCGTCGCCCTCCACGGCCGCGACTGCCGAGTCCGCATCCTCGTCGGGCGGATCCTGGCGACCGAACACGTCGTAATCCGCGCTCGCCACATCGGCGATCTCGTCCCGCTCGGGTTCGGCGGCCGTCAGTTCGGCGACCCGCGACGCATCGGCCTCGGGCAGCGGGTCGGCATCCTCGTCACTGCTCCAGACATCGTACCCCTCGTCGGAGCGGTCGGCGGCGGCCTCCTCCCACTCATCATCGGTCGCAGGAGCGTCCGCCTCGAGTTCCGGCGCGCGCCCGTCCTCCGCCTCGTCGGCCATCCCGCGATCCTCGGCCTCCGCAGCCTCATCCGCCGCATAGCCGTCACCGGACGGCGCCATCTGTGCTGCCGTCTCGTCGCGACGGGGAAACAGCTGACGCACTTCGGCGGTAGCTGGCTCCTCCGGCTCCAACTCGACATGCGGGGCCTCGGGGACGTCCTCCACCTCGGGAGCGGGCGTGTCGAGCCGAAGCGGAGCAGCCTTCGCCGGCGTGTCCAGCCGCAGCGGTGTCTCGCTCACCGGATCGTCGAGCCGAAGGGGCGCGGGCGTCGCGGGCGTTACAGACCGATCCAACCGCAGCGGCGCGACCTCCTCCGAATCCTCGACCTGCTGCGCCGCGCCCAGGCGCATCGGCGCCTCGTCGGGCCGCTTGCCGAGCCCGGCATCCTCGGCCTGGACCCGTGCGCGGATGGCGGCGAGCACGTCCTCGACGTTACGCCCGCCCTTGTCGTCACTGCTCATCGCGATTTCCCCCCGAAATCATCCTATGGGGCCGAATCTAGTTGCGCCCGAGGATCCTGTCGAGGATCGCCCCGCGATCTGGTGCGAACGGCCCGTCCTCGACCGCGCGGAAATAGACGTCCGGGTTATAGGCATCGACCGGCAGGTTCAGGTGATCCACCGTCAGCAGCCCCATCGCGGACAGCAGCGTGTAGGCCGCGACATACTCGTCCCGCTCCGCCGAGACGAGGTTCGACTGCGCGTTCAGCAGGTCCTGCTCGGTGTCGAGCACGTCGAGCGTCGTGCGCGCGCCCAGCCGCGCCTCCTCCACGATCCCCTCGAAGGCGACGCGGGCGGCGGTGATCTGCTGGCGGCTCGACTGGATCGAGGAGCGTGCCACGGCCAGGTTCGTCCAGGCGATCGCGACCTGCTGGCGGATCAGCCGCGCCGTCTCGTTCAGCTGTGCCTGCGCCTGCTCCTGATTGGCGACGGCCTGGCGCACGCCGCTCGACAGCGCCCCGCCCTGATAGAGCGGCAGGCTCGCCTGCACGCCGACCTGGCTCGACCGATTAGTGACCTGACCGGCGCGGACCGGGCTGTCGCTGTCGAAGGTGTTGCCGAAGGTGACGTTGCCGTTCACCTCGACATTCGGGCGATAGGCGGCACGCGCCTGCTCCACCCGGTACTCGGCGGCCCGGACCTGCGCCCGGCCTGCCTCCAGTTGCGGATGGGTGGCATTGGCGATCTCGATCGCCTCCGCCTCGCTCGACGGTAATTGCGGCAGCGGCGGCGGCGGTGCGAGGTCGACCGGCGCGCGACCGACTACGGCTGTATAGTTCTCGCGGGAGCGTTCCAGCGCCCCCTGGTTGGACACCAGGTTCGTCCGAGCCGCGGCGAGGCGCGCCCGCGCCTGGCTCACGTCGGTCCGCGTGACCTCGCCCACCTCGAACCGGTCGGACGCGGCCTGCAGCTGGCGGGAGATCACCCGCACGTTGTTCTGCGCGAGATTGACGAAGCGCAAATCACGCCGAACGTCGAGATAGGCCGTCACGGTGTCGAGCAGCACGCTCTGCTCGGCCGAGGTCAGCTGCGCGCGCTGCGCGTTCACCCCCGCCAGCGCCGCGTTGACCGACGCATCGGTCGCGCCCCCGTCGAATATCGTCCAGGCCCCGTTCAGCCCGACCGTCTGCCGGTCCGAGAAATCGTCGCGACCGCCAAAGAAGCGGTCGTTGTTGGTCGCCAGTGTCGCCCCGGCCGTCGCCGCCACGCGCGGGCGCAGCCCGGCACGCGCCTGCGGCACGTTCTCGTCAGCGGCGCGTAGCCCTGCGCGAACCACCTCCAATGTCGGGGAATTGGCATAGGCCGCGACCATCGCATCCGTCAGCGTCTCGGCCCGCGGGCCCGTTGCAGCCATCAGGGCCGCGATGCAAAGGGTCGTGGCCAGGCGACCGGCGCTGCGCGTCATCACTCTCTCCGTCACTGTCCCACCGGGTTTGGTGCCCCGGGTTCACCTAGACGGACTGAACCGCAGCCGAGATCAGAACACAAACGCTTTCTCGGCCTCGAAGCCCGGAAGGATCGGAGCCGTTGCATCAAAGCTGCGCCGCCAGCTGATCCCTGCGGTTCCCTTCACGCCGTACTGCACGATTCCGAGCGCCCCGCGCATCTCGATCATCATGATCCGCCCGTCGGGCCGCAGCTGATCGGCGATCGCGTCGGGCAGACGCTCCGCCCCGCCCTGCATCAGGATAACGTCGTAAGGTCCATGCTCGGGCGCGCCTTCGGAGAGCGGCCCGGTCTCGACCACGGCATTGTCCACGCCCTGCGCGCTCAGCGTCTCGGCGGCGTCCTCGGCCATGTCCTCGTCCTGCTCCAGCGCGACCACGGCTTCGGCGATGCGCGCGATCACGGCGGTGGAGTAGCCGAGCCCCGCGCCGATATCGAGCACCAGGTCCGTGGGCTGGATCGCCAGCGCGTCGATCATCTTGGCCAGGACCCGCGGGTCGAGGCAGACGCGCCCCGGCGCGATCTCGACATGCTCGCCCATATAGGCGACGGCCTGCGCTTCGCTGGGCAGGTACACCTCGCGCGGGACGGTCAGCATCGCCTGGATGATCGGGTAGCGGGTGACGTCGGAGGGGCGGATCTGGCAGTCCACCATCGCGGTCCGGGCGGCCTTGAAGTCGGTCATGGCGAATGCGTCCTCGTAAAGGGATCGGTCGGAAATCCATCTGCCACAGCGCCGCGCGCTGGGCAACCACAGAGGGTCGTCGTCGGCATATGCGCGATGGATCCCGAAGCTCGCGCCGCGACATGCCGAAAAAAATGTAGGGGGAGTGTCTGGTGCGGTCGAGAAGACTCGAACTTCCACGGGTTTTACCCCACAGCGACCTCAACGCTGCGCGTCTACCAATTCCGCCACGACCGCACATCCTGACTTGGTGAGCGGTTCCTAGCGAACCGCCTCGGGGATGTGAAGCGGAAAAAACGGCTCCGGGCGTGATTTCTTCACGGCACTGGCACGCGCCTGCGCAATCGCCTAGATCGGCGTCGAGCCCAAGCGCGCGGAGTCCCCGATCATGCCTGTCTGGATGACCTCCACCGAACCCGTCGACTATCCCACCGCCGTGGTGGAGATGGACCGGCGCGTCGCCGCCATCCGCGCGGGCACGGAGCCCGAGGCGATCTGGCTGCTGGAGCACCCCCCCCTCTACACCGCCGGCACCAGCGCGCGGCGCGACGACCTGCTGGACCCGGACCGCTTTCCCGTCTTTCCCGCGCAGCGCGGCGGGCAATACACCTATCACGGCCCCGGTCAGCGCGTGGCCTACGTCATGCTGGACCTGGCTGCGCGCGGACGCGACGTGCGCGCCTTCGTCGCCGATCTGGAGGCCTGGGTGATCGCGACGCTCGGCGAGTTCGGCCTGACGGGCCACGTGCGAGACGGCCGTGTCGGCGTCTGGATCGAGCGCCCCGACAAGCCGCCCCTGCCCGACGGCACGATGCGCGAGGACAAGATCGCGGCCATTGGCCTTCGCTTGCGCAAATGGGTCAGCTTCCACGGCATCTCGATCAACGTCGAGCCGGACCTGAGCCATTTCGACGGGATCGTGCCGTGCGGCATCTCCGGTCACGGCGTGACCTCGCTGGTCGACCTCGGCCTGCCGGTGACGATGGATGATGTCGACGTCGCATTGCAGTCCCGCTTCACGCAGGTCTTCGGCAGATAGCGAAACGGCCCCCGGATCGCTCCGGAGGCCGCTTGGTCAGGTCGGCAGATGCCGTCCGTGATCACATGTCGCTGACGATCGCCATGATGTCTTCGCGCTTCTTCTCGGTGTTCTCGTCCGTCTCGGTGATCGCGCGGATCTGGGCGAGCTGGCCGAGGGTCAGCATCGTGACGTCGGCTTCGATGTCGTACTCGGCCAGTTCGTTGGCGACCAGCGCCTCGAACATGGTCAGGCCTTCGCCCATCGTCATCTCTTCGTGTGCGTCGGCGAATGCGCCGGTGGCAGCGAGGGTGGTTGCGGTCGCCAGTGCGATAAGGATCTTTTTCATCTTTGTTCTCCAGTTTTGACAGCCCGGACCATTCCGGCTCCCCGTCATGCAGGGTTAACTCTGCTGCCCATCATTGGTTGCACCCTTCGCGATCACGTATGGCCGTCTTTTTCGTGATATCACCGCGTTGTGAAGCGGCGTGAAGGTACGATCCGAAAACGCGACGCATCACGCGATCGCAGCGGCGGAGCGCCTCGGCTCGGCATCGCAGGCCGGCATCGTCCGGCCCCGTCTGCGCCAAACGCAAACGGCCCCCGGATCGTGGATCCGAGGGCCGTCCGAAACGATCGGGTCGCAAGACCCGTCGGCGATTACATGTCGCCGATGATCGCCATGATGTCTTCGCGCTTCTTGTCGCGGTTGTCTTCGCCTTCCACGATGTTCTTGATCTGGGCCAGCTGGCCGAGGGTCAGCATGGTGACATCGGTTTCGATGTCCAGCTCGTCCATCTCGTTGGCGACCAGCGCCTCGAACATGGTCAGGCCTTCGCCCATCGTCATCTCGGTGTGCGCATCGGCGAAGGCGCCGGTTGCTGCGAGAGTGGCGGCGGTGGTCAGAGCGATGAAAGTACGCTTCATAATATAGTCTCCTTTGTTTCTTTACCGACAGTCCGGCGAACCGGCATCCCCGTCGTGCTGTGTCAACACCCCAGCCTGCGAAATGGTTGCATACACAAATCGGCGTCGACGCGAGGGAACGATAGGGCAGCGCCCGAACCGGTCCATGTTTTTCGCATCGGTCCCGACAATCGTGATCGGCGATGGGATCATTCGTCGCGCCTCGTCACGCGTGGAAATGGTTGAGCCCCCGCGCCATCCGCTATAGCAGACAGGTCAGCAGTATGGATCGGCACGGGCGCGACTCGCCCGTTCCGCAAGAAGACGAACAGGAGAGCGCGATGGCCGACGCAGCCACCCATGCGGATCACGGACATGACGAGCGGGGATTCTTCACCCGCTGGTTCATGTCCACCAACCACAAGGATATCGGGATCCTCTACCTGATCTTCTCGGGGTTCCTCGGATTCATCTCGGTGGCCTTCACCGTCTACATGCGGCTGGAACTGATGGAGCCCGGCGTCCAGTTCATGACCGACGCAGAGGGCAACCCCAATGGCCACCTGTGGAACGTGATGATCACGGCCCACGGCATCCTGATGATGTTCTTCGTGGTGATCCCCGCCCTCTTCGGCGGCTTCGGCAACTACTTCATGCCGCTGATGATCGGCGCGCCGGACATGGCGTTCCCGCGTCTCAACAACCTCTCCTTCTGGCTGTTCGTGACCGGCGGCAGCCTCGCGCTCGCCTCGGTGCTGGCACCAGGCGGCAACGGCCAGCTCGGCTCGGGCATCGGCTGGGTGCTCTACGCCCCGCTGTCCACGACCGAAGGGGGCTTCTCCACCGACCTCGCGATCTTCGCGGTGCACGTCTCGGGCGCGTCCTCGATCTTGGGCGCGATCAACATCATCACCACCTTCCTCAACATGCGTGCCCCCGGCATGACCCTGTTCAAGGTGCCGCTCTTCGCCTGGTCGATCCTGGTGACGGCCGTCCTGATCCTGCTGGCGCTGCCGGTGCTGGCCGGTGCCATCACCATGCTGCTGACCGACCGTAACTTCGGCACCGCCTTCTTCGCGGCCGAGTATGGCGGTGACCCGGTGCTCTACCAGCACCTGCTGTGGTTCTTCGGCCACCCGGAAGTGTACATCGTGATCGTGCCGGCCTTCGGCATCATCAGCCACGTGGTCGCGACCTTCTCGCGCAAGCCGATCTTCGGCTACATGCCGATGGTCTGGGCGATGATCGCGATCGGCGCGCTCGGCTTCGTCGTGTGGGCGCACCACATGTACACGGTCGGCATGTCCACGTCGCAGCAGGCCTATTTCATGATGGCCACGATGGTCATCGCGGTGCCCACGGGCGTCAAGATCTTCTCCTGGATCGCGACGATGTGGGGCGGCTCGGTGGAGTTCAAGGCACCGATGCTCTGGGCCTTCGGCTTCATCTTCCTGTTCACCGTGGGTGGCGTGACCGGCATCGTGCTGAGCCAGGCACCGATCGACCGGGCCTATCACGACACCTACTACGTCGTGGCGCACTTCCACTACGTGATGAGCCTCGGCGCGGTGTTCGGCATCTTCGCGGGCATCTACTACTGGTTCACCAAGATGACCGGGAAGGAATATTCCGAGTTCGGCGCCAAGATCCACTTCTGGCTGATGTTCATCGGTGCCAACATCACCTTCTTCCCGCAGCACTTCCTGGGCCGTCAGGGCATGCCGCGCCGCTATATCGACTACCCCGAGCAGTTCGCGCTCTGGAACTACGTCTCGTCGATCGGCGCGTTCATCTCCTTCGCCTCGTTCCTGGTGTTCTTCGGCGTGATGGCCCATGCGCTGATCGCCGGTCGCCGCGTGACCGAGCCGAAATACTGGGGTGAGGGCACCGACCCGACGCTGGAGTGGACCCTGCCCAACCCGCCGCCCGAGCACACGTTCGAGATCCTGCCCACGCGGGAGATGTGGGACGAAAGCCTCCGGGGTGGCGCGGGCAAGCACTGACGCCCCCGACCAGACGAAAGCCAAGGGCCGGGGGACATTCCCCGGCCCTTTTCGTAAGACGAGTGGAGTTCGCGCGATGGACCTGCGCACGGCCGAACCGATCCTGAGCCTGACCCTCTGGCCGCACCAGTCGCTGACCGAGGACGGGTTCGACACGATGTCCTGGATCATCGGCTTCGGCCTTCTGTTCCCGATCATCCCCTTCATCACGACGCCGGTGGCCTGGGGCCTCTTGCCCTTCGTCGGCGGCGCGTTCTTCCTGTTCCGCCACATGATCCGCCGCAACCAGCGCGCGCGCTCGATGCACGAGGAGCTGACGGTCTGGCCCGACCTCATCCGGGTCGAGCGGCACGAGCCCGATGGCAGCGTGCGCGACTGGCAGGCGAACCCGCACTGGGTCGAGGTCTCGCTCCACGACGACGCGCGGATCGAGCACTACCTGACCCTGCGCGGCGCGGGGCGCGAGATCGAGCTCGGCGCCTTCCTCACACCCGAGGAACGTGTCGCGCTCTGCGCCGATCTGCGCCGGGCGCTCGCCCGTGCACGCTGACGCCGCCGCCTCGGCCCCGACGGGCCTTCGCGCGGCCCTCATCCTGTTTGCCACCAACGGGGCGCTCTACGGCGTGTGGGTGGTGCGCATCCCCGACATCAAGATCGCGCTCGATCTGGGCGAAGGTGTGCTGGGCCTCGTCCTGCTCGCCGCCGCGGTCGGCGCGGTGGTCAGCTTCGGCCTCAGCGCCCGCATCGCCGACCGTTTCGGCGCGGGCCGTGTCGCCATCGCCTTCTGCATCGCGATGGCGCTGGTCGTCCCCTGCCTCGCCTTCGCGCCCGGCCCTGTGACGCTGGCGCTGGGGCTGTTCTTCCTCGGGGCGTTCGGCGGCTCGATGGACCTGGTGATGAACGCCTACGCGACCGAGGTGGAGAAACGCGCCCGCCGCGCGCGCATGTCGCTTCTGCATGGCAGCTGGTCCGTCGGCATGGCCGCCAGTTCGGGTGCCGCCGCATTCGGCCTCGCGCGGCTCGACCCGGCCCTGCATTTTGCTCTCGGCGGAACGCTGGCGCTGATCGCGGCGACGGTGGCGGCAGCGCTGATCGTGGACCCCGGACCGCAGCCGGGCGGCGCGGGCAAGCGCGCGGCGCTGATCGCCCTGCCCCGCGGCGCGATGATCCCGCTCGCCGCGATCACGGCGCTCGCCTTCCTGATCGAGGGCGCGGCGATGGACTGGGGCGGCGTCTATGTGCGCGAGGTCCTCGGCGGTTCGGTCGAACAGGGTGCCGCCGCCCTCACCCTGCTGTCGCTCGCCGTGATGGCGGTGCGCCTCGTCGGCGACCCGATCACCGACCGGCTGGGCCCCGCCCGCGCGGCGCGCATCTGTGCCGCAGGGGTGGCCCTTGGCGCGCTGATCGCCAGCCTCGCCGCGACGCCGGCCATCGCCCTCGCCGGGCTGACCGTCCTCGGCGCGGGGCTGTCGCTGATGGCGCCCATCGGGTTTTCGGGGGCGGGGCGCCTCGCCACCTCCGGCTCGGGCGAGGCGGTGGCCGCCGTCGCCTTCATGGGCTATGCGGGCATCCTGCTCGGCCCCGTCATCATGGGCCTGACCGGAGAGCTCTTCGGCCTGCCCACCTCCTTCGCAATCCTCGCGGGGGGCGGCATCGCGCTCTTCGTCGTGGCGGGCCGCATCGGGCGCGGCCCGTCGACCTGATCAGCCCAGCCGCGCCTTGACCTGACCGCCGACCTTGCCGAAATCCATCTGCCCGGCATGGGTCGTCTTCAACTCGCCCATCACCTTGCCCATGTCGCGGATCGAGCTTGCGCCGACCTTCTGCATCGCGGCGGCGATCGCGGCCTCCGTCTCCTCGTCCGTCAGCATCCGCGGCAGGAATTCCGAGATCACGTCGATCTCCGCCTGTTCCTGCTCGGCCAGTTCCAGCCGCCCGGCTTCCTCGTAGGCCTTCACGCTGTCGCGGCGCTGCTTGATCATCTTCGACAGGATCGACAGGATCTCGTCGTCGCTCACACCTTCGGCATTGTCCCCGGCCCGTGCGGCGATGTCGCGATCCTTGATGGCGGCGCTGATCAGGCGCAGCGTCGACAGGCGCAGGCTGTCCTTGGCCTTCATCGCGCCCTTGGTCTCGGTCGAGATGCGTTCTCTCAACATGGTGGAATGTCCGTCCCAGGCCCGCCAACTGCGGGCACGAGGCCGATCATAGGATGCAGGCCCGCGATGCGCAACAATCCGCTGATGACCTAAATAACTGAATTTACTCGAAATTATATCTCCCCGTCCCGCCTTGACCGATCCGGCGCGGGGGCGTAGCTTCCGCCAGATTTTACCCAATGAAAGGTCGGAGCCATGCCCACGCCCACCGCCGCACTCGTTCTCGCCGATGGCACGGTGTTCTACGGTCGAGGCTTCGGGGCCGAGGGCCGCACGGTGGCGGAGCTGTGCTTCAACACCGCCATGACCGGCTATCAGGAGGTGATGACAGACCCCTCCTATGCCGACCAGATCGTCACCTTCACCTTCCCCCATATCGGCAATACCGGCGTGACCCCCGAGGATGAGGAAGCGTCAGAGCCCCACGCCAAGGGCATCGTCGTCAAGTGGGACCCGACCGCGCCGTCCAACTGGCGCTCCACCGGGACCCTGCCCGACTGGATGCGTCGCACCGGCCGCATCGGCATCGGCGGGGTGGACACGCGGCGCCTGACGCGCGCGATCCGCAATCTCGGCATGCCACATGTCGCGCTGGAACATCGCGCGGACGGCAATTTCGACCTCGATGCGCTGCGGGCCGCCGCCGCCGGGTTCCAGGGCCTCGAAGGTGCCGACCTCGCCAAGGGCGTCACCACCGCGCAGACCTATCGCTGGCAGGACGGCCGGTGGAGCTGGGAGGGCGGCTTCGCCCCCGCGACCGAAGGCGGGCCGAAGGTCGTCGCCGTCGATTACGGCGCCAAGCGCAACATCCTGCGCTCGCTCGTCTCCGCCGGGTGCGACGTCACCGTCCTGCCCGCCACCGCGACCTATGAGGACGTGATGGCCCACGATCCCGACGGGGTGTTCCTCTCGAACGGCCCCGGCGATCCCGCGGCGACCGGCGAATACGCCGTGCCGATGATCCGCGAGCTGATGGAAAAGACCGAGCTGCCGATCTTCGGCATCTGCCTCGGGCACCAGATGCTGGCCCTCGCGCTCGGGGCCAAGACGGTCAAGATGAACCACGGCCATCACGGCGTGAACCATCCGGTCAAGGAGATCACCACCGGCAAGGTCGAGGTGACGTCCATGAACCACGGCTTCGCGGTGGATGCGGGCACCCTGCCCGCAACGGTGGAGGAGACGCATATCTCGCTGTTCGACGGCACCAATTGCGGACTGAAGGTGAAGGACCGCCCGATCTTCTCGGTCCAGCAGCACCCCGAAGCCTCGCCCGGCCCGCAGGACAGCTTCTACCTGTTCGAGCGTTTTGCCGCCTCCATGCGCCCCGCAGCCGAGCCCGCAGCCGAGGCGGACACGGCCGATTGACCCGCCTCGCTAACGGAAATTACCGGCACTTTAAGGCCCGTTAACCAATCGTTTACCTTGCCGCCCCCACGATCTGAAGTGGGGGCGTTGCGAGGATGGCGTCTTGGGCACCACGATACGACACGAGCAGCAGGCTCCCGCCAACCCGCATCAGCGCGGGCTGCTGGAGACCTGCCGCGCATTGGGCGCGCGGCCCGAGAGGCTGGCTGACGCCGCGCGCGACGCGACGCGGCACGGCGTCGCCCTCGGGGCCGCGATCGAACGGTCCGGTGCGCTTCACCCGTCCGAGTTGCGCGATGCCCTCTCAGCCCATCACGACGTCGCCGCCGTCACGCTGACCGATCCGCTGCCCGACCTCCTGCCGCCTGACCTTCTGGAGGCGCAGCGACGCCTCGGCTTCACCGCCCGTCAGCAGCTCGGCAATTCGCTGGTGGTCGCACTGCACGATCCCGACCGCTGGCCGCGGATCGAGGCGCTGCTCTCCGCCCGCCTGCCAGGCCTGCGCCTAGGCTATCTGATCGCCACCCGCACCGAAATCGAGCAGGCGATCGCCGCCACCCATGCCGTTCGGCTGCGGGACGAGGCCCGCCTGCGCTGCCCAGAGGAGTTCTCCAGCCGCAGCTTCGTTCAGAGCGGCGCCCGCGCCACGCTGGCCCTTGCCGTCGCCTTCGTCCTGCTCTCGGCGGCCGTGGGCCTGCCCTTCGTGGTCGCGGCCCTGCTGGGCTGGGTGCTGATCGCCAATACCGGAACCCTGATCCTGCGCCTCGCCGCCGTGCTGTCGCTGCGATGGCGCCGACCGCACGCCTCCGCCCGTCCGGCCATCGGCGAGGCGCGGCCCGAGGTCACCATCCTGCTGCCCGTGTTCGGAGAGATCGCGGTCATCGACCGCCTGATGGCCGCCATCGCCGCGATCGACTATCCCGCCACCCTGCTCGACGTGATCGTTTTGTGCGAGGAGGAGGACGACCCGATGCGCGATCACATCGCCCGCATGGCGCTGCCGCCCTTCGTCCGTGTCATGGTGGTGCCCAAGGACGTGGTGCAGACCAAGCCGCGCGCGATGAACTACGCCCTGCCCTTCGCCACCGGGCAGATCGTCGGCATCTACGACGCCGAGGACCGGCCCGAGCCCGACCAGGTCGCCAAGGTCGTCGCCCATCTCGCCGCCGCACCCGCCAGCGTCGGCTGCGTGCAGGCCGGGCTCGACTTCTACAATGGCGGGCAGAACTGGCTGACCCGCTGCTTCACCCTCGAATACAACACCTGGTTCCGGGTGCTACTACATGGCGTGCAGGCCCTGCGCCTGCCGCTGCCGCTGGGCGGCACCTCCGTCTTCTTCCGCCGCGCGGTGCTGGAGGAGGTCGGCGCCTGGGACGCGCACAACGTCACCGAGGATGCGGAGCTCGGTATGCGCCTCGCCCGTTTCGGCTATCGCTGCGAGATGATCGACAGCACCACCTACGAGGAGGCCAATTCACGCCTGCGCAACTGGATCGGCCAACGCTCCCGCTGGCTCAAGGGCTACTGCATGACCTGGGGGGCGCATATGCGCGCGCCCGGCAAGCTGTGGCGAGAGCTTGGGCCGGGCGGCTTCCTCGGCTTCCAGGTCCTGTTCCTCGGCGCGATCACCGCCTATCTCGCCATCCCGCTGTTCTGGATCATGGCCCTCTCCGTCCTCGCGGGCTGGCAGGTGGAGATGCTGTCGGCCACGCCCGGCTGGCTGTGGACCGCGCTCTGGATCAGCCTGCCCGCGGGCCAGGTGGTGATGCTGACCGCGGTCGGCCTCGCCCTGCACCAGCGCGGAGAACTGCGGCACCTGCCCTGGGCCTTCACCCTGCCGCTCTACTGGCCCATCGGCGCCATCGCCGCCTGGCGCGCGGTGGGGGAGCTGTTCGTCGCCCCCTTCCACTGGCGCAAGACCGAGCACGGCCTCGACGGCTCACAGGTGCAGCAGCCCTGACATCAGCACGCGGCCCTGTCCCGCGACGGCGACCCCCGTGATGCGATCGCACGGCCCTTCGACCCGCACGCGCGCCACGCCCTCGCGCCCGATCAGTTGACCCTGCCGCGCCTCGTAATCGGGTCGGTCGAGATGCCCGCCCGCCCACAGATAGGCCCCCGCGCAGCCCGTGGCCGATCCGGTGAAGGCATCCTCCGCCGGCTGCGGCGGCGGCAACAGCAAACGCGCCAGCGTGCCGCCCGCGCCATCGAGGCACACCAGATAGGGCTCCGTCTCCGGCTCATGCCCGTGCCGCGCATTCCACTCGGCCAACTGCGCGGGATCCAGAATGGCCGCCTCCAGCGCCGCACGATCCCGCAGCAAGGTGACGCAGAAGGCCGACCCGGTGCTGACGATCCGCGGTGGCGCGGCGATCGCCTCCGCACCCAACCCGACGATCGCGGCGATCTCGCCCGCCTCATGGACCGGCCCGAAGGCCGGCGCAGGCTGCACCATCTCGATCCAGCCATCGTGCGAGATCGCGATCGGCAGCACCCCCGCCCCGACCTCCAGCGTGAAACCGTCCCCCGGCCCGACCTCGCCCCGTGCCATCAGCGACGCCACCGTCGCCACCGTCGGATGCCCCGCCATCGCGATCTCCCGATGCCGCAGGTAGTAGCGCGCCCCGAAATCCGCCTTGTCCGAACGGACGAGAAACGCGCACTCGGTCAGGCTCGTCTCCGCCACCAGCGCCATGCGCTGCGCAACGGTCAGGTCATCCGCCCCGTGCACCACCGCACAGCCATTGCCCGAAAAGGCGGTGTCGGTGAACGCATCCACCCAGTCGAAAGCGTAATCCGGCATCCGATCCTCCCATGAGAAAGCCCCGCGACGCAGTGCGCCACGGGGCCGGGGTCCGGGTCAAAGCCTGCTTTGTGCCCGTTACGATGTTTCGCGCCGCCACTCCGCGATGACTGGATTGTCGACCGGGGGCGCCGCCGCCGGAGCTTTCGGCGCGCGCGCCTGCCGCTGCGCCTCCAGCCGCTCGACGGCCGCCATCACGTTTGCCGCGTCCTGCGTGCCGGGTGCCGTCCGGCCCCGGATGTGATGCAGCTCGCGCGCGCCGAAATAGAACGACACCACAGCCCCCATCAGCCACCACAGCGGATCGGGCACCAGTGCCAGCCCCTGCATCCGCGCGGCGAAGCCCAGCGGATCGTGCATCGCATAGGCGAACAGCCCCATCGTGGCGAAGGCCATGCCGGGCCGCGGCAGGCGGTTCAGTCCGTCGATCAGCCCGTCGAACCAGGTCCGCGGCGCGCGCGCGAACTCCGCCGCGTGCCCCTCCATCGCGGTGATCTGCTCGCGATGCTCGGCCTGCGCCCGCTTGGTGCGATTGACGGTGAAGACCTCCGCCACCTCCGCCGCGGCCTGTCCGACACCCTTGGCCGCGGTGCCAAGTCCCAGCCAGCTCAGCCCCATGACGCCACCCGCGCGCGATGCTGCGCGTCCGTCAGGTGCCAGCGGCGGGCGATGAATTCCTCCGCCCGCAGGATCCAGCCGCCCTTCCCCCCGTCGCGCCGACGCGCGAACTTGCGGCTGGTCGGGCGCCGGTCGGCGAGGCGGTAGTAGAAATTGCGCCGCTCCACCCCGTAGGCATCGTTCAGCCGGTCCGCGCCCACGGCCCGCGCGACCCGGTGCGCGGCGGCGGCGGTGATCGGCCCGATCTTGCCATCCACCACCAGCACTTCTCCGAAGGCCACGAGCACGTCCTGCAGCAGCCGCACCGCCCGGCTGCCGGAGTTGACATACATATCGAAGACCGCCGCCTGCACCGCCTGCGGCAGCCGCGCGATGCCGGGCCGCTCGAAATACTCGACCCGGTAGATGCGCGCCGCGTCCACCCGCTTGATCGCGCGCACATCCGCCTCGCTCACCGTCCCGTCGCCGGTGAGGTCGAGCCCCAGCCCCCGCAGCGTATGGATGGTGATGCCGAGATTGGTCGCCCCGCCCGGATCGTCCGGATCGTTCACGAAGCCACCCTCGCGCGCGATGATCGCCTCGATCATCTCGTCGATTCTGTCCATGACTTGCACCCTTCAAATGACCTTAAGGAAAGGTGAAGAGTGTCCCACGAACATGTTGAGGTCCGGTTAACGGATCAGCCGTCGATGTCGATGCCCCGATCCTCGAAGGCGTCGGTCAGCTCCTTCGGCCGGTATTCCTCGTCATGCTTGGCCAGAACCTCGTCGGCCATGAAGGTATCGCCCTCCATCCGCCCCGTGACGATCGTGTCCGCCCCTTCCGCGAACAGGTCCGGCACGATCCCGGTATAGCGCACGGGGATCGACACCTCCGTATCCGTCACCATGAAGGCATGCGTCTCCCCCCGCTGCCAGTCCGCGACCAGCCCGCCCAGCCGGATCGTCTGCCCCTCGCGCGGCGGGTTCTCCACGATCTCGGACGGCAGGCGGAAGAACTGGCCCCCCTGCCCGATCCCCACGATGATCAGCACGGTCGAGGCGACCAGCAGAACCAGCCCGATCGCGACCAGCCGGATGCGTTGCCGCTTGCGCGCGCTCATGCGCCCGCCGGTCACGGGAACACCGGCGCGGCCATCAGCCCCGCCGTCTCCTCCAGCCCCAGCATCAGGTTGGCATTCTGCACCGCCTGCCCCGAGGATCCCTTGTTGAGGTTGTCGAGCGTCGAGAACACCCGCGCCCGTCCCGCGCGCCGATCCGCGACCACGCCCACATGCACGAAGTTCGAGCCCCGCACATGCCGCGTCGCCGGCGCCTCGCCCATCGGCAGCACCACGCAGAACGGCTCATCGGCATAGCGTTCGGCCAGCGCCGCGTGGATCGCTTCCGCCTCGCCGTGGACATGCGCGGTGCACAGGATGCCCCGGTTGGCGGGCATCAGATGCGGCGTGAAGATCGCCTCGACAGGCCGCCCCGCCGCCTTGGAAAACTCCTGATCGAACTCGGAGGTATGCCGATGCACCGGCAGACCGTAGGCATGCGTCCCCTCGCTGACCTCGGAATGCAGCATCCCCTCCTTGGCCGCCCGCCCCGCGCCTGACACGCCGCAGAACATGTCGAGCACGATCTCGTCCGGGTCGATCACGCCCGCACTCAGCAAGGGCAGGATCGCGAACATCCCAGTCGCCGCGTTGCAGCCCGTGCCCGCGACCAACCGCGCCCCCCGGATCTCGTCGCGGTAGAACTCGCTGAGCCCGTAGACCGCCTGCTCCTGCAAATGCAGCGCCCGGTGCGCGTCGCCATACCACTTCTCGTAGACCGCCGGATCGCGCAGCCGGAAGCCCGCGCTGAGATCCACGCATTTCACATGCTCCGGCAGGCCCGCCACGATCTCCTGCGAGGTGCCATGCGGCAGCGCCGCGAAGGCGAGGTCGATGCCCGACCAGTCCACTTCCTCGACCGTCACCAGATCGGGCAGGTCGAGATGGCGCAGATGCGGAAACACCGACGCCAGCGGCTTGCCCGCCTTCGCATTCGCGCACAATGCCCCGATGCGCAGATCGGGATGGGTGGCGATCAGGCGGATCAGCTCCGCGCCCGTGTAGCCGCTGGCCCCGATGATCGCGATTGTCTTGGTCATGTTCCGCTCCTCTTCGCGCCCGATCTAAGCCATCGGGCGCGCGCGATCAATCAGCCCTCGAACTCGTAGCCGTAGCCCGCCTCCGCGACAGGCTCGGGCGACAGCGCATAGGTCCGCGCACGCAGCCAGTCCATCAGCGCGCGCGCATCGCCCGCGCGTGCCGCGATCTCCTCGGGCGGGATCGGATCGCCCACCACCAGCGGCACCTTCGCCCCGACCCGCGCCTTGAACTCCGAAATCAACAGCGCCATCCGCAGCGTGTAATGCAGGTGCGAGGCGCGCTGGAACCGCCGCGAATTGGCCCCGTGAAAATAGACGGGCACCACCGTCGCCCCGCTCTTGGCGATCATCTTCGCGGTGAAGGTCCGCCAGCGCGGATCGAGCGGCCGCCCCTTCGGCGTCAGCGCCGTCGAGACCGTGCCGCCGGGAAAGATCCCCACGCAGCCCCCGCCCCTCAAATACCCCAGCGCCTCCGCCCGCGTGGCGAGGTTGAGCTTCTGCCCCTCCTTCGTCCCGTCGAAGCTGATCGGCAGGATCACCCGCTCCAGCTCCGCCGCCTTGCCGAAGACCTGGTGCGCCACCACCCGGAACTCGCCCCGCGCCACGCTCAGCACATGGCCCAAGACCAGCCCGTCGAGAATGCCGAACGGGTGGTTCGCCACCACCACCAGCGGCCCCTCGCGCGGGATCGCGTCGAGCGATCCGCCCAGCACGTCGAGCCCCAGGCCGTAGCGCGCCATCATCACCGACCAGAAGTCGGCCCCCGCGCCCATCTCCAGCTCGTAGCCGCGCGCCCGCCGGATCAGACCGGGCCGCCCGGTCAGGTTCTCCACCGTGCGGATCAGCGTGCGCCCCGCGCGCGTGCGGGCCGAGGCGGCATAGCTGATCTCGCGCGCGACCTGGCGCTTCTGCATGGGACGAACTCCATCGACGGTTTCACCCCGAAATGATCGCCCCGCTCCGGCCCGGTCAAGCCGCGCGATGTCGCGGCCTTCGGATTGGCGCAAATACTCGGATCCCGTGCCCGCAACGCAAAACGCCCCCCGGTCTCCCGAGGGGCGCTTGCAAAAGGCTTGGAAGCGGTATCAGCGCTTCGAGAACTGGAAGCTGCGGCGGGCCTTGCGGCGGCCGTACTTCTTCCGCTCGACCACGCGGCTGTCGCGGGTCAGGAAGCCTGCCGCCTTCAGCGCGGGGCGCAGGGACGGCTCATAGAGCGTCAGCGCCTTGGAGACACCGTGACGCACCGCGCCCGCCTGACCGGAGAGGCCCCCGCCCTTGACGGTGGCGACCACGTCGAACTCGCCCTCGACACCGGCGATGCTGAAGGGCTGCGCCAGCAGCATCTGCAGCACGGGGCGCGCGAAATACTCGTTCATCGGCTTGCCGTTGACGGTGACGGTGCCGTTGCCCGGCTTGACCCAGACGCGGGCGACCGCGTCCTTGCGCTTGCCGGTCGCGTAGGAGCGGCCGTGCTCGTCGCGCACGGGCTCGCGCGGGGTGGCGGTCTCGGTCTCGGTCAGCATCGCCTGCTCGTCCGAATCGACGCCGAGCGCGGTGGTCTCGGCCGCGACCGCTTCCTTCAGACCGTCGAGCGATTTGATTTCGTCAGCCATCTTCATGCGCTCCGGGTGTTTTTCTTGTTCATGGACGCGATGTCCAGAACTTCAGGGTTCTGGGCCTCGTGCGGGTGCTCGGCACCGGCATAGACGCGCAGGTTGGTCATCTGCTGGCGCGACAGCGGGCCACCGGGCAGCATGCGCTGGACCGCCTTGGTCACGACACGCTCGGGGAAGCGGCCTTCCAGCAGCTCGCCCGCCGTGCGCGACTTGATGCCGCCGGGGTGGCCGGTGTGCCAGTAGTAGTTCTTGTCGGTGCGCTTGTTGCCGGTCAGCTGCACCTTCTCCGCATTGATGACGATCACGTTGTCGCCCATGTCCATATGCGGGGTGAAGGTCGCCTTGTGCTTGCCGCGCAGGCGCATGGCGATGATCGAGGCGAGGCGGCCCAGCACGATGCCCTCGGCATCGACCACGATCCACTTCTTCTCGATATCGGCCGGTTTTGCGGAGTAGGTTTTCATGTCATCCGTCTCTTCGGTCACGAGGATTGCCGAGCCGGACGGCGAACCACCCGGCGATGGGTGGGTTCTAAGGATTTCGGAGCGCGCGTCAACGGCAAAGATGCCGGAAAAACCAAGCGATAACAGCGGCCTGAAATTACGGTATTCTAGTACCCCATTCTCTTTACAGAAACCGATGCAGGAACTTCGGTGCCACGATCCTCAGCGCGTTGTCGCCCAGCACCACATGCCGCCAGATATGGAACGCCGCGTGCGCGGCGATCAGCGCGGCCAGCAGGTAGAATTCGATCGAGTGGATCGTGCCGACGATCCGGTTCGCCTCCGGCATCCCCAGCGGCACCGCGATCGGCACGATATCCCCGGCCCAGAGCTGCCGCGACGCCGTCAGCCCGATGAAGAAGCCGCTCACCGCCACCAGGAACAGCCCCCAGACCAGCGCGTGATGCAGCACCCGGTGCACGACCTTCAGCCGCGGCCCCAGCTTCGGTCCCGGCCGCCCGATCAGGCCACGCCGGAAGTAATCCGCCGACCAGATCAGCGCCGCCGTCACGAAGATCAGCCCGAAGACCGAGTGCAGGCGCACGAAGCCCGGCCCCCAGGCCGTCACGTCGCGCGGCTGGACCAGTGTGAACCACACGGCAAGCGGCAACACGATGAAGTGCATCAGCTTCAGCGCCGTCCGGCGGCGGGGGATCAGGTTTCCAGGTTTCATGTCACAGTCACGCGGCAAAGGGTCCCACAGTTTCACCATCGCCCGCGCGCGCGGCAACCCTACCCTTGCCTACATGAGCAAGGACGCCCTCATCTTGACCCCGATCCTAGACGCGCGCAGCCAGTCCCGGCTCGACGCGCTGCGTACCGCGCATTTCCCCGCTCATCGCAACTACCTCAGCGCCCATGTGACGATGTTCCACGCGCTGCCGGGCCGCCGCCTCGGCTCCATCGAGGCGGTGCTCGCCGCCCGCGCCGCCGACACCGCGCCGCTCCCGTTGACCATCGGCCGCGCCTTCCGCCTTGGCGGCGGTGTCGCGTTCCGCGTGCAATCGCCCGCGCTCGAAACCCTGCGCGCGGGGCTCGCGAATCTGTGGTGGCCCGCCCTCACCCGGCAGGACCGGCGCGACTGGCACCCGCATGTCACCGTGCAGAACAAGGTGGAAGCCGACGAGGCGGCGCAGACCTTCGCCCGCCTCGCCCCCGCCCATGTTCCCTGGCGCGGGCAGGCACTCGGCCTCGCGCTCCATCGCTATCGCGGCGGCCCGTGGGAGCCGCTCTCCCGCTACCCCTTCGGCGGAATGGCGTAGGTGATGTTCGCATGGGCCACCGGAGCGTCCGACCCTTGCGAGAAGACCGTCACGTCCCCCACCGCCAGCAGCCGGCCCAGCTTCAGGATGCGCACATCCGCCACCAGATTGGTCGCCGCAGGCTTGCGCATGAAGTCGATCGAGCAGTTCGTCGTGACCGTCAGCGCCTTGCGCCCCACCATGCCCAGCACCGCGATGTAGAAGGCGCAATCGGCCAGCGTGAACATGGTCGGCCCCGATACCGTGCCGCCGGGCCGCAGGTCGGCCTCGCTCACCTTCAACGCGACGCGCGCCGCCATCGGCTCCAGCCGCTCGATGGTGAAGCGCCCCGCCATCTGCGGGAACACCTCGGCGAGGAAGCCGTCGACCTCCTCGGCACTCAGCTCCAGCCCGCTCATGCCCGCACACTCTGCGCCGGGGGATAGCCCGCGACGAAGCGCGCGCGCAGCGCCAGCACCCACAGCAGCACCGCAACCAGCTGGTGCGCGATGGCAAGGCCCAGCGGTGCGGCATAGAGCACCGTGACGATCCCCAGCACCACCTGCAACGCGACCGCGTGGATCATCGCGACATGCGCGCTGCGCACCGCCTTGAGCGAGGACCGCCGCGCCCGCAGAAACACAAGGATCGCGAAGGCCGTGACGATATAGGCGAGGATGCGGTGGTTGAACTGCACCAGCCCGCCATTCTCGGTGAAGTTGCGCGTCACCGGCTCCAGCTCCAACGCCGCCGGCGGCACCACCTGCCCGCCCATCAGCGGCCAGTCTGTGAAGCTGCGGCCTGCGTCGATGCCCGCGACCAGCGCGCCCATCAGGATCTGCGCGAAGACCAGCCCCACCAGCACGGCATCCAGCCGGAACAGCCCCGTGTTCCGCTGCCGCCGCGCCTGCAACAGCTCGCCCTCCAGCCGCCGCAGGCGGAAGATGAACCAGGCGATCAGCCCGAGGATGACGAAGGCCAGCCCCAGATGCACCGCCAGTCTGTGCGAGGCGACGTCGAGCATCGTGCCTTCCAGCCCGCTCGACACCATCCACCAGCCGATCGCGCCCTGCAGGCCGCCCAGCAGGCCCAGCCCCAGCAGGCGCGGTGTCCAGCCCGTCGGAATCTGGCGGCGGATCGCGAACCAGGCGAAACCCGCGGCCCAGACCAGACCGATGACGCGCCCCAGCTGCCGGTGCCCCCATTCCCACCAATAGATATACTTGAACTCGCCGAGGCTCATGCCCCGGTTCTGCAACTGGTATTCGGGGATCTGTCGATAGGCGTCGAACTCGGCCTGCCAGTCGGCCTCGGTCATCGGCGGCAGCGCGCCCGACAGGGGCGCCCATTCGGTGATCGACAGCCCGCTATCGGTCAGGCGCGTCAGCCCGCCCACCGCGATCATCACGACCACCAGGGCGAAGAGGATGCCCAGCCAGACCGAGATCGCCCGGCGGGCCGCCCCCGCATCGGGCTTTTGCGGGGGTGCCGCGACCTCCCGCTTCGCCTCGCTGCCCACATCCTCGAAGATCGCGCGCTGAGCCATGTCCATCCCCGCTTCGTTGCCGTCGCATGGGGATGTACCGCCCGCGCCCGCCTCTCACAAGACGGGCGCGGCGTCGCAGTCTTCAGACGTCGATCTGCGTCATCTCGTGGAACGCGCCGCGCAGCGCGCCCGACCAGGCCTCGGACATCTCCGCCCAGGCCTCGTCGCCCTCCTCGATCCGGCGCAGCTGGTCGAAGCCGATCTGCCCCTGCCGCATCACCGCCACGTCGAGCGGCATGCCGACGCTGAGGTTCGAGCGCAGCGTCGAATCCATCGACAGGAAGGCGGCGGTGATTCCGACATTCAGCGGCGTCGACGGCTCGATCACCCGGTCGAGGATCGGCTTGCCGTATTTATGCTCGCCGATCTGGAAATAGGGGGTGTCCTCGGTGGCCTCGATGAAGTTGCCCGCCGAATAGACCTGGAACAGCCGCATGTCGCCGCCCGCGCGCTGGCCCGCCACCACGATGGAGCTGGCCGAGCTTTCGCCCGCCGCCGTCAGGCCCGGACCGTAGCGGCCCATGACGATGCGCATCGCGTCGCCCACGATCTCGGCCACGCGGAACATGGTCGGCGCGGTGTAGAGCGTCTCGATCCCGTCCTCGACATGCTCGATATTTTCGTTCAGCAGCGAGATGACTGCCTGCGTGATGGCGAGGTTGCCCGCGGTCATCATCGTGATGACGCGGTCGCCCTCGCGCTGCCAGGTAAACATCTTCTTGTATTTGGAGATCGTGTCGATCCCCGCATTCGTCCGGGTGTCCGACAGGCAGATGATGCCATCGTCGAGCTTGATCGCAACGCAATAGGTCATGGGTCCCTTATCCTTGAAAGGGGTTGAGCAGGCCGCATAAGTGGCGCGGCCCGCAGCACTGTCAAGGAGCTACTGCGCCTGAATCTGGACCTGCTCCACCATCGGTCCGTTAAAGCCGTAGACCTGCGCGATCTCGCTCGCCAGCGTGTTCAGCTCCACGATGGTCTCGGTCAGCCATTCGTGCAGTCCGTTCCCGATGATCTGCTCGACCGTCAGCTGCTCCAGCCGGCTTTGCAACTCGGTCGCGCGGCGCAACGCCTCGCTCTGACCACCGCTCCCGTCGCCGATCCGGACGAGGTTGTCCACGATCGTCTCGACGCTGGTGATCAGCCCGCGCGGGCTGGCGGGGTTGAGGATCAGGAAATGCACCACCGCCTGCGGCGTCACCGTCTCGCGGTAGGTCCAGCGGAAGGCCCGCAGGCTGTTGGTCGCGCGCAGCAGCTGCACCCACTGCATGTGGTCGAGACCCCCGCCCACGTCCTGCGCGCTCGGCAACAGCACGTGGTACTTCACGTCGAGCAGGCGCGCCGTGGCATCCGCCCGCTCGATGGCCACGCCGATGGCGATGAACCGCGCGCCCTCGTCGCGCAGCATCGACGCCTCCACGGCCCCCGAGAAGGTGAAGCCGATGCCCTTGACCCATTCGAGGAACCCGGCCAGCCGGCCCCCCTCGATGTCAGACGGCTCGCTCGCGCGCATCTCCGCCCAGGCGGAGTTCAGCCCGTCCCACACCTCGGTCGTGACCGCGATGCGCATGGCCCGCGCGTTCTCGCGCGCCGATTGCAGGCAGCGATAGATCGAGGAGGGGTTGGTCTCGTCCAGGATCAGGTGATGGGCGACCGCGTCCATCGTCGCCGTCTTGATGTCGCCCGGAAAGGTCTCGTGACAGCCCGAGGCAATGAGGATCGATTCCCACTCGGACGCGCGGCCCTCGTCGGTATTGGGAATGTTCTCCATCCGGCGCCCGGCATCGAGCAGGCGCGCCACGTTGGAGGCGCGCTCGACATAGCGGGCCATCCAGAACAATCCGTTTGCGGTGCGGCTCAGCATGATGTCGCCCCCTTATCCGTTCAAAACCCAGGTATCCTTGACCCCGCCGCCCTGGCTGGAGTTGACGACGAGCGACCCCTCCTTCAGCGCCACGCGGGTCAGGCCACCGGGGATCAGCCGCGTCTCGCGACCCGAGATCACGAAGGGCCGCAGATCGACATGCCGCTGCACCAGCCCGCCCTCGCCCAGCGTCGGCGCGGTGGACAGCGCCAGCGTCGGCTGCGCGATGAAATTGCCCGGATCCGCCTCGATCCGCTTGCGATAGGCGTCGATCTCCTCGCGCGTGGCCTTCGGCCCGATCAGCATGCCGTAGCCGCCCGATCCGTGGACCTCCTTCACGACCAGCTCGTCGAGATTGTCGAGCACGTGGGCCAGTTCGTCGGGCTTGCCGCAGCGCCAGGTCGGCACGTTGGGCAGGATCGGCTCCTCGCCCAGGTAGAACTTCACCATCTCCGGCACGTAGATGTAGATCGCTTTGTCGTCGGCCACGCCCGCGCCGGGCGCGTTCACGATTGTCACGCCGCCCTTCTTGTAGGCGTCGATGATCCCCGGCACGCCCAGCATCGAATCCGGGCGGAACGCCTTGGGGTCGAGGAAGCTGTCGTCGATCCGGCGATAGAGTACGTCGACCCGCTGCGCGCCCTTCGTGGTGCGCATCCACACCCGGTCGTTCTCCACGAACAGGTCCGGCCCCTCGACCAGCTCGATGCCCATCAGGTCGGCCAGGAACGTGTGCTCGTAATAGGCGGAGTTGAAATGCCCCGGCGTCAAGAGCGCCAGCGTCGGCTCCCCCTCGCACATCGGCGGCGCGATCGAGCGCATCGCATCGGCCAGCATGTCGCCATAGTGATCGACGGGCCGCACCAGGCCCGAGCGGAACAGCTCGGGGAACATGCGCGCCATCACCTCGCGGTTCTCCAGCACGTAGGAAATGCCGCTCGGCGTGCGGCAGTTGTCCTCCAGCACGTAGCTCTCGCCCTCTCCGACCTGCACCAGATCCACCCCGCAGATGTGGGAATAGATGCCCCCGGGCGGCACGAACCCTTCCATGATCGGCTCGTAGGCCTCGTTGCCGTCGATCAGGTCGGCGGGGACGATCCCCTCCTTCACGATGGCCCGTTCGGTGTAGATGTCGGTCAGGAAGGCGTTGAGCGCCCGCGCCCGCTGGATCGAACCCGCCTCGATCCGCTGCCATTCCGCGGCGGAGAAGATGCGCGGGATCATGTCGAAGGGGATCAGCCGCTCGGGGTCTCCACCCTCGCCATAGACGGCGAAGGTGATGCCGACCCGGCGGAACAGCGCCTCCGCCTCCGCCCGCTTCTCGTTCAGCGCGTCCGGCCCGTGCGTGTCGAGCCAGTCGCGGATCATCTGGTATTCGGGCCGGATCCGGTCCCCCTGGTACATTTCGTTAAACATTCGGCCTTTCCGGTGGACAATACCGCCCGTCATGTCAGCTTTGGTTCCATAAGTAGTCTGACGCAATTTTGGCCCTTGCCAAGGGTCCATGCCGAAAATCGCGTCAGCAAAACGGTTTGTGGAGATAAAATGAGCATCAAGATCGCGCTGACCCACCGGACGAGCTATTCCTACGACCGGCCGATCCAGCTCAATCCCCATGTCGTGCGCCTGCGCCCCGCGCCCCACGCGCGCACGCCGATCCTGTCCTACTCGCTCAAGATCACGCCCGAGGATCACTTCCTCAACTGGCAGCAGGACGCGTTCTCCAACTGGCAGGCCCGCCTCGTCTTCCCCGAGAAAACCAACGAGTTCACCGTGGACGTGCAGCTGATCGCCGACATGATCGCGATCAACCCGTTCGATTTCTTCGTGGACGAGACGGCGGACGAGGTGCCCTTCACCTATTCGGGCAGCCTGAAGAAGGAGCTGTCGATCTTCCGCCGCCAGCCGCGGCAGACCAAGACCTTCTACCGCTATCTCGACGCGGCACCCCAGCCGCAGGGCGTCACCATCGACTGGCTGGTGGCGCTCAACACCTATGTCCAGAACACCATCGCCTACACCGTGCGGATGGAACCGGGCGTCCAGACGCCCAAGACGACGATCGTCAAGGCACTCGGCTCCTGTCGGGACAGCGCATGGCTGCTCGTGAACATGCTGCGCGAATTCGGCTACGCCGCCCGCTTCGTCTCGGGCTATCTCGTGCAGCTCAAGGCCGACCTCAAGGCCACCAACGGCATGGACGGCCCGGCCGAGGATTTCACCGATCTCCACGCCTGGTGCGAGGTCTACCTCCCCGGCGCGGGCTGGGTCGGCCTCGACCCAACCTCAGGCCTCTTCGCGGGCGAAGGCCACATTCCGCTCGCCTGCACGCCCATGCCGTCGAGCGCCGCGCCCATCTCGGGCAGTCTCGAAAAGGCCGAAGTCGAGTTCGACTTCGAGATGCGCGTCGACCGGATCGAGGAGCCGCCCCGCGTCACCGCGCCGATTTCCGACGCCGACTGGGCCGCCCTCGACCGCACGGGCCGCATGGTCGACGACCGCCTCACCGCAGGCGACGTGCGCCTGACCATGGGCGGCGAGCCCACCTTTGTCTCGGCTTACGACCGCGATGCCGACGAATGGACCACCGCCGCCGTCGGCCCGACCAAGCGCGAGAAGGCGGACGAGCTGATCCGCCGCCTGCGCGACCGCTTCGCGCCGGGCGGCATGCTGCATTACGGCCAGGGCAAGTGGTATCCGGGCGAGCAACTCCCCCGCTGGGCCTTCTCCCTCTACTGGCGCGGCGACGGACAGCCGCTGTGGAAGGACCCCGACCTCATCGCCACCGAGGGCGCGCAAGGCGCGACCATCGAGGAGGCGGAGACCTTCATGAACCACCTGTGCGACGCGCTGGAGGTGGAGCGCGACCTCGCCGCCCCGACCTACGAGGACCCCGCCGCCTTCGCCCTGCGCGAACAGGAACTGCCCGACAACGTGACGCCCGAGGATTCGAAGCTCGACGATCCGCAGGAACGCGCCCGCCTCGCTCGCGTCTTCGAGCGGGGCCTCGGCAACGCCACCGCCTTCGTCCTGCCGATCCAGCTCGCCCAGGCCGGCGACAAGCGCCGCTTCCGCTGGCGGTCCGAGAAGTGGAAGACCCGGCGCGGCAAGCTCTACCTCCACCCCGGCGACAGCCCCGCCGGTTTCCGCCTGCCGCTCGGCAGCCTCGAACACGTCCCCGAGGCGCGCCGCGTGATGCAATTCCGCCGCGACCCGATGGTCCGCCCCGGCCCCCTGCCCCAGACGGCGGATGGCCGCGCGATCTCCGAGCCGTCGGAGACCCCGTCCGACGACTGGATGGCCGCCCACACCGTCTTCCTCGAAGGGGAGGAGCCGGTCCGCACCGCCCTGACGGTCGAGCCGCGCGACGGCCGCATCTGCGTGTTCCTGCCGCCCACCGGCACGGCGGAGGAATATATCGACCTCATCACCGCGGTCGAGGAGACCGCCGCCGCCCTCGAACAGCCCGTCCATGTCGAGGGCTACGAGCCGCCGCGCGACCCGCGCATGAACCTGATCGGCGTCACCCCCGATCCCGGCGTCATCGAGATCAACATCCACCCCGCCCGCAACTGGGACCAGCTCTCGCAGGTCACCCACACCCTCTACGACGAGGCGCGGGAGATCGGGCTCGACAGCTTCACCTTCATGGTGGACGGTCGGCCCGTCGGCTCGGGCGGCGGCAACCACATCGTCGTGGGCGGCGAGACGCCGTCCGACAGCCCCTTCCTGCGCCGCCCCGACCTCCTGGGCTCGATCGTGCGCTACTGGCAGAACCACCCCAGCCTCTCCTACCTCTTCTCGGGCATGTTCATCGGCCCGACCTCGCAGGCCCCCCGCCTCGACGAGGCGCGCCACGACAGCCTCTACGAGATGGAGATCGCGCTGAAGGAGGTGCAGCGCCTCGGCGGCAACCCGCCCCTGTGGCTGGTCGACCGCATCTTCCGCCACCTGCTGACGGACCTCACCGGCAACACCCACCGAGCGGAGATCTGCATCGACAAGCTCTTCTCCCCCGACGGCCCGACCGGACGGCTCGGACTCGTGGAGTTCCGCGGCTTCGAGATGCCGCCCCACCCCCGCATGGGCATGGCGCAGGCGCTGCTGATCCGCGCGCTCATCGCCTGGTTCTGGGAGACGCCCTACGAGGGCAAGCTGAAGCCGCGCGGCACCCACCTGCACGACACCTACCTCCTGCCCGCCCATTGCTGGGCCGATTTCCGCGAGGTGCTGGCGGACCTGTCGGGCGCCTTCGGCACGCCCTTCGACGAGGCCTGGTTCGTCGCCCAACGCGATTTCCGCTTCCCGATCCTCGGCACGCATCAGGTCGAGGGCGCGGGGCTGGAACTGCGCGCCGCCATCGAGCCCTGGCTGGTGCTGGGCGAGGAAAGCACCGCCGGCGGCACCGCCCGCTTCGTCGACAGCTCGGTCGAGCGGCTGGAGATGGCCGTCACCGACCTCGACCCGCGGTTCAAGCTGACATGCAACGGCTACGCCCTGCCGCTGCACGAGGTGGAGGGTCGCCAGGTCGCGGGCATCCGCTTCCGCTCCTGGCAGCCCTGGTCGGCGCTGCACCCGACCATCCCCGCGCATGCGCCGCTGATCTTCGACCTCTGGGACAGCCTCTCGGGCCGCTCGGTCGGCGGCTGCACCTACCACGTCGCCCATCCCGGCGGCCGCGCCCACGAGCTGCGCCCGATCAACGCGCTGGAAGCCGAAGGCCGCCGCATCTCCCGTTTCGAGAGAGGTGGCCACAGCCAGAACCTCGAGCAACCGAGCTATCTCGGCACCCACCCCGATTTTCCCAAGACGCTGGACCTGCGCAGGGTCTGAACCCTGCGCCTCCGGCGGGGATATTTGAAGAAAGTGAAAGGGGGCACACCCGCCCCGGACCCGAGCCGGGTCCGCGCTGGTACTCGCGCCGCGTTGGCGACTATCTCCCCCTCTCCCGCAGGCGGGAGAGGGCCGGGGTGAGGGTGGTCCGCCGCTACTCCCGCGCGATGAACGGCCAATGCGACGGAGCATCCGCCCGCAACCGACCCTCCTCGAAATCGCTGTCGGCGTTGAAGGTCAGCAAGGGCCGCTCATCCAGCCCCGCCACGATCTCCGCCTGCCGCTCCAGCACCGCGCGCAACCGCGCCTCCAGCCGCTCGCGCGCGGCACCTTCGTGAAACCCGTGCACCCCGTGCACGATCACGGGCTCGGCCACGTCGAACCCGCAATATCGCAGCGTGTAGGCCAGTGCGAAGAGATGCAGCCGCGTGTCCCCTTCCTTGCCGTCGGGCCCGCTTTCGGCCGCGCTCGATCCGGTCGTCACGCAGAACAGCGCCCGCTTGCCCCGACACGGCCCCGTGTCGAAACGCGCCCGCGAGCTGTGCATCGCACCGTGCACCAGCACCCGCTCGGTCCAGCCCTTCAACATCGCGGGCGGCGCGAACCACCAAAGCGGGAAGTGGAAGATGATGCGCTCCGCCGCCCGGATCGCCGCGACATGATCCGCAACCTCGACCGGCAGCGCCCCCGACCGCGCGGCCGCGTCCTGCATCCGCATCACGTCAGGCCCCGGCTCTGCATAGTGGCGCGGATGCTCGATCGGATCGAAACCCTCGGCATGAAGGTCGATCAGACGGGCGGAGCCCGATCTGCGCGCGGCCTCGGCGGACGCCGCCGCCCACTGCGCCGTGAAGCTGTCCTTCATCGGATGGACCGAGATGATCAGCGTTCGGGCGGACATGGCCGCACCTCCTCGTCGCGTCTTCGATGTTAAGGCGGCAGTCCTTCGGATTGGCATAAATACTCGACCCCGGCCAAAGGTTAACGCGAATACCCGAGCCATTTGGTCGCCATACGCATGCCATACGCTTTCCATACGCAGCGCAGACCGCCTTTTTAGGCGTTAACCCGGGCCGTAGAGCTCCGCCGCGCGCTTCTCGAAGGCGCCGACGATCCGGCGCATCGCCTCGTTGAACACGGCCCCGATCGCGGCTTGCAGGATGCGGCTCTTGAACTCGAAATCGACGAAGAAATGCACCTTGCACCCCTCCCCGTCCGGCTCGAACCGCCAGTTGTTGACGAGGTACTTGAACGGCCCGTCGAGATACTCGACATCGATGGTCCGGGCCTCCGGCTTCAGGGTCACGCGGCTGAGAAAGCTTTCGCGGAACACCTTGAAACTCACGATCAAATCCGCGTCGATCTGCGTCCCGCCCTCGACCTCGCGCTCCTGCCGGACGCGGCAGGCGGCCACCCAGGGGATGAAGGCCGGATAGGACTTCACGTCCGCGACCAGCGCATACATCTGGTCGGCGCTGTACGGCATCTCGCGCGTTTCGGAATGGGTTGTCATATCGCCTTCGTCCCCGCTCTTTCGGCCAGCGTCTGTTTGACGTAAACAACCCGCGCACACAATGACCGTTCCCAAGGAGGAGCCCCGGATGAGCGGCCTGCCCCCCTATGCCATCGACGAGATGATCTCCGCCAAGTCCATCGCCGCAAGGGTCGAGTCCCTGGCCCGCGACATCTCGGATCACTATGCCGATACCGACCAACTGGTGGTCGTCGGCCTGCTGCGCGGCAGCTTCGTGTTCATCGCCGACCTGGTGCGGGAACTCGATCTGCCCGTCGAGGTCGACTTCATCGAGGCGTCCTCCTATGGCGACGGGGTCGAGTCGAGCCGCGAGGTGCGCATCCTCAAGGACCTGCGCTCTGGCATCGAGGGGCGCGACGTGCTGGTCGTGGAGGACATCGTCGACACCGGCTACACGCTCAACCACGTGCGCGGCATGCTGGAGGCGCGCGCGCCCGCCCGGCTGGAGGTCTGCTGCCTGCTCGACAAGCCGTCGCGCCGCGAGGTGGACATCAAGGCGACCTGGACCGGGTTCGAGATCCCCGACGAATTCGTCGTCGGCTACGGGATCGACTACGCGCAGCGCAACCGGAACCTGCCCCATATCGGAAAGGTGCGTTTTCTGCACCAATGAGGCGACTTGTCGCACCCCGCCCGCGCGCTAGGACATGAGGGGAAGTGGAGCCCCCCATGCCCGACCGCCGCAGCATCGCGAACCGCCCGGAATACGCCCAGAAACCGCGTCCGCTGACCGCGCGTCCCGAGGACAGCGTCCGCGAGGCCGTGCGCCAGATGTCGCGCCACAACTACGGCTGCGTCGTGGTGGTGGACGCGGGCGATCGCCCCATCGGGCTGATGACCGAGCGCGACGTGATGAAGCGCCTGATCGACGCCGATCGTGATCCAGCCACGACCACGGTTGGCGAGATCATGACCGCCAATCCCCGCAGCGCGCGCCGTGACGACCTGGTGGTCGACTGGCTGCGCATCATGTCCAACGAACGCTTCCGGCGCCTGCCGGTGGTGGACGAGGACGGCCGGCTCGAGTCGATCTTCACCCAAGGCGATTTCGTCAGCTACACGTGGCCGGAACTCGGCCGCGACGCGCCTGCCCCGGCGCGGAGCATCGGCGGATTCGACTGGCGCCCGGTGGCGGCGGTCGGGGGCGTCGTGGGGGTCTACACGCTGCTGATGGCGCTGATCTTCAACGTGGCTTGATCGATCCCGCTCCTGCGATAGCCTGGACCTACCAGATCGGAGGACAACCGGATGATCCGCACGACGCTCATCGCCACACTGCTTCTCGCGAGCGCGGCCCAGTCACAGACGGCCGAGCAACCCGAAGATCTCACCTCGACCCGCGACCTGACGGAGGCGACCGCCTTCTGGAAGGACTTTCTCGGCGGGCTCGACGCGGAGATCGACCGCGACCCGGCGGGCAATATCTCGTTCGCACAATGCATCGCCCGCGCCCGCGCGGCGCGGATTGCCTGCCAGCAACGCGCCACCGACGGCGTCGGATCGGAAAGCTGCTATTTGCGAGAGGACCGCGCACGTCAATGGTGTTTCACCGAGTGGGACGAGCTGGAGCCCTGAGGCTTCTCAGACCTGCCCCAGCCGCTTCAGCCTCGCCTCGCGCAGCCGGGCGAAATCGTCGCCCGCGTGGTAGCTCGAGCGCGTGAGCGGCGTAGCCGACACCATCAGGAAACCCTTGCCATAGGCCGCCTTCTCGTAGCCCGCGAATTCTTCGGGCGTGACGAAGCGGTCGACGCGGTGGTGCTTCGGCGTCGGTTGCAGGTACTGGCCGATGGTCAGGAAGTCGATATCCGCGGCGCGCATGTCGTCCATCACCTGATGCACGGCCTGCTTGTCCTCGCCCAGGCCCACCATGATGCCCGACTTGGTGAACATCGTGGGGTCGAGTTCCTTGACCCGTTGCAGCAGCCGCAGCGAGTGGAAATAGCGCGCGCCCGGCCGCACCTCGGGGTAGAGCCCCGGCACGGTTTCGAGGTTGTGGTTGAACACGTCCGGCTTCGCCTCGACCACCACCTCCAGCGAACCCGGCTTCGAGCGGATGAAATCGGGCGTCAGGATCTCGATCGTGGTGCCCGGAGCCTGCTTGCGAACGGCGCGGATGGTCTGCGCGAAATGCTCCGCCCCGCCATCCTCGACATCGTCGCGGTCGACGGAGGTGATGACGACGTGGTTGAGGCCCAGCTTCTTGACCGCCGCCGCGACCCGCCCCGGCTCGAACACGTCGAGCGCCTCGGGCGGCTTGCCGGTGGCGATGTTGCAGAAGGTACAGGCGCGGGTGCAGACCTCGCCCATGATCATCATGGTGGCGTGGCCCTGGCTCCAGCACTCGCCCACGTTCGGGCAGCCCGCCTCTTCGCAGACGGTGACGAGCTTGTTCTCGCGCATGATCTTCGCCGTTTCGCGATACCCGGCGGAGGTCGGCGCCTTAACGCGGATCCAGTCGGGCTTGCGCGGCTGGGCGTTGTCGGGGCGGCGGGCCTTTTCCGGGTGGCGCTGCTCGGGGATCTTCAGATCGCGGGCCATGAGTGCCTCTTCGCTATGCGTTTCCCGTTACGTAACCCCTCGCGCGGCACTTGTCATCCGCATCGGCGAAAGGTCGGCTTGCGCGCCATGCAAGGCTCTTGACACTGCGTCAGCAATTCTGACCCATGAAGGTCAGGGAGATTGACATATGAACCACGACCAGACGGGGTACACCCCGCGCCTCGCCGAGCGGATGGATGGGATGAAGGCCTCCGAAATCCGTGAATTGCTCAAGCTGCTCGACCGGCCCGGCATCGTCGCCTTCGCGGGCGGCATCCCGGACCCCGTCCTGTTCGACCAAGCGGCGGTGCGCGCGGCCTACGACGCGATGCTGTCCGACCCGGCGCGGCTGGCCGCGGGCCTGCAATATTCCGTCAGCGAGGGCGATCCGGCCCTGCGCGACTGGATCGCGGGTCATATGGCCGCGCGCGGGGTGGAGTGCACGCGCGACAACATCCTCGTCACCTCCGGCTCGCAGCAGGGGCTGGAGTTCCTCGGCAAGCTACTGTTGTCCCCCGGCGACACCGCGCTGACCGAGGCACCAACCTATCTGGGCGCGCTGCAGGCCTTCTCTCCCAACCAGCCGCGCTACGACACGATCGGCGGCGACAATCGCACGCCCGAAAGCCATGCCGAGGCGGCGGGCGGCGCGGAGCGGGTGAAGCTCGCCTATGTCGTGCCGGACTTCGCCAACCCCACGGGCCGGACGATGACCCTCGCCGCGCGGCGCGCGCTGCTGGACCGTGCCGCCGAGCTCGACATCCCGGTGATCGAGGATTCGCCCTATGTCGCCCTGCGCTACGAGGGCGAGGCCGTTCCGCCCATTGCTGCACTCGACGGGCCGATCGACCAGAGCCGCGTCATCCATTGCGGCAGCTTCTCCAAGACCTTCACCCCCGGCTTGCGGGTCGGCTGGGTCTGCGCCGCGCGCCCCGTGATCGAGCGGCTGACCCTCATCAAGCAGGCCGCCGACCTCGCGACCTCGGCCATGAACCAGCAGGTGATTCTGCATCTGGCGCAAGGGATGGAGGCGCAGGTCGCCCGCGCCATCGCCCATTACCGTCCGAAACGCGACGCGATGCTGGCCGCGCTCGACACGCATATGCCGGATGGCGTGACCTGGACCGAGCCCGAGGGCGGGCTCTTCGTCTGGGTGACACTGCCACGGCAGATGGACAGCGTGACGCTCCTGGAGACGTGCGTGGCCGAGGACGGCGTCGCCTTCGTGCCCGGCCATGCCTTCCACCCCGACGGATCGGGCCGCAACACGCTGCGCCTCAGCTTCAGCCTGCCGTCCGAGTCCGATATCGCGCGCGGCATCGCGGCGCTGGCCGCGCGGATACGCCGCGCCGCGTGACTGGCCCCGGTGATGGCGCGGTCTATCTCGTGACCCGAAACAGCATTCGGGAGACCACAATGATCGACACGACGCTCACCCGCCGCGCCGCCCTCGCACTTGGCGGCGCCGCCCTCGCAGCCCCCGCCTTCGCCGGCGCGCCGCTCCTCGGCCCGTCGCGCCCCTTCCACCGGCGCGTTCAGCTGGGCGAATTCGAAGTGACGACCCTCCTCGACGTGGCGACCCCTGTGCCCGATCCGCACACCATCTTCGGCACCGAGCAGGACCCCGAAACGGTCAAGGAGCTGCTGCGGCAGAACAACCTGCCCACCGGCACGGCGGAGTTCACCTTTGCCCCCACGCTCGTCAACACCGGCGAGGAGCTGATCCTCTTCGACACCGGCAATGGCGACAGCGGCATGGCACCGGGGCAGCTCGTCAGCCGGATGATGGAGGCGGGCTACGGCCCCGATCAGGTCGATGTCGTGGTGCTGACCCACATGCATCCCGACCATATCGGCGGGCTGACCGATGCGGGCTCCCCCGTCTTCACCAATGCGCGCTACGTGACCGGACAGACCGAATACGATTTCTGGAACAGCCCGGACCGGATGGGCACCCCTGCGGAGGGCACGCACCAGCTCGTCCAGCAGAAGATGCGGCCGCTGGCGGACCAGACCACCTTCATCGCTCCGGGCGACGCGGTCGCGTCGGGGATCGAGGCGGTCGAGGCATTCGGCCATACGCCAGGCCACATGGCCTACCACATCGAGAGCGCGGGCCAGCGCCTGATGCTGATCGCGGACGTGGCCAACCATTTCGTCCTGTCGATGGAGCGTCCCGACTGGGAGGTCCGTTTCGATGCGGACAAGGCCGCCGCCGCCGCGACCCGGCGCAAGGTGCTCGGCATGATCGCCGCCGACGGGATCCCCTTCATCGGCTACCACATGCCCTTCCCCGCGATGGGCTATCTGGAAGAGAACGGCGAGGGCTTCGCCTTCGAGGCGATGAGCTATCAGCTGAACCTGTGAGGCAGAGACGCCGCGCAGCCCTCGGCTGCGCGGCGACCTCGTCATTCCGATCAGAGCCTATGGCAAGACGAAAGCCGCGCATCGACGGGCCGCGGTGCAGCGTTTCGACGTTCGAGCACGGCCTTTTTTGCCAGCCAGGTCCGCATGACCTCGCAACGTCGCGCGTCCATCGACCAAATCGCCGTACCGGGGAACGGGTCACGCCGGAGGGTTGCTTTCAGCACGACCGATGCGCGGCGGCCTTCAGCCTTGATTCCGCGCGTGCGACTAGCGCGGCGTTCAGGACGGCCCCCGCCCCGGCCACCCGTCATTGCGGTCCATCCAGACCAGCGCCCCACCATAGGCCAGCGCCGCCAACAAGAGCACGCCCGACCAAACGGGGGCGTTCCACATCCACGCGAGCCCCGCGAAGATCACGCAGGCCACGACCGAGATGATCGCACCGGGCCGGGTGTGCACCCCGGTCAGGATCAGCCGCACCGGCCACGGGACGGGGCGGTCGAACTTCACGTCTCCCACCCTTCGGCGACGCTCAGCCGCGCCGCGCCCAGCCCTGCAATCTCCAGCTCCGCCACCTGCCCAGGCGCGATGGGCAGAAGCGGCGTGTGCGAGCCGCAGAGCACCACCTGCCCCGCTTTCAGCCCGATGCCCCGCGCGCCCAGCGTGTTGGCCACGAAGGCCAGCGCCTGCAAGGGCGGCTCCGGTGCAGCATCCTCGGCATCGAGCACCAGCTCCCCGCCGATCCGCACGGTCGTGCGCCCGATCGTGGCCCCGGTGGCCCGGCCGATGACGGCCCCCGCGTTGAAGATGCCCTGTGCCGCGATGGTCGGCCCGTGCATCGTCGCGACGCCCCGGCGGTCGAGCACCTCCCAGGCGGGCACCAGCTCGGCCACCGCGCCCGCGACGCTGTCGGCGGTATGTCCCTCACCCGTCAGATCCGAGGACAGCACCGCCGCGATCTCCGGCTCCAGCATCAGGGCCATGTGAGCCTCCGCAGGCAGCACCGCGCCGTCGCGCATGATCTTGCGCGCAGGGATATGCGCGACCGCTGCGCTCTCCACCTGGAACTTCGCCTGCAATTCGGGCCGGTTCCACGCGATCTTCCAGCCGCTGACGCCCTCGACCGCCGCCAGCGCGTCCTGCATCGCGTAGGCCGTGGCCATGTCCGGCACGTCGCCGTAATCGAGGAAGGGTCCAGCCGCGGCGCGGGCCTGCGCGACCTCCTCGGCCCTTTCTTTCCAGCCGCTCACAACCCGCCCTCCGCATCGACCTGCAACCGGGTGCGATAGGCGGTGGAGATATGCGCCCGCGCCGCATCGTCCGCCGCCGCGCCGTCCCGCGCCTCGATGGCCGCGACGATGGCGTGATGCTCGTCCAGCGCCGTCTCGCTGCGCCCTTCGGCGGCGAAGGAGGTCGTCGTCAGCAGCGCCATCGAGCGGCGCACGCTCTCCAACTGCCGTATCAGGAACCGGTTGTGAGAGGCGAGATGGATCTGCCTGTGAAACCGCTTGTTCGCGCGGCTCAGCCCCTGCGGATCGCCCACCAGCGCGCGGTCCTGCGCGATCATGTCGTAGAGCACCGCAATCTCTTCCGGCGCGGCATGCTGCGCGGCCAGACGGGCGGCCAGCCCCTCCAGCTCGGCCCGCACGACGTAGAGCTCGCCCAGCTGATCGTGGTCGAGCGAGGCGACCATCAGGCTGCGCCCGTCCCGGCTCAGCACGCCTTGCGTCTCGAGCCGCTGCAGGGCCTCGCGGATCGGGGTGCGCGACATACCGAGGCTGTCGGCCAGCTCCGATTCCACCAGTCGGTCGCCGGGGCGGTAGGTGCCGTGGTCGATTGCGTTGAGCAGCCGGGAATAGGCGTCGGTCGGTTCGGCCACGGGCAGGCGCCTCCTTGCATACGGATCGCAACGTTTGTGCCCGCCGGTATCGCCGTGCGTCAACCCTTGCGTCACGCCTGCGCGGTGACCACCCAACCCGCCGTCGGCACCCGCACCGCGCCGTCGCGCAGCAGCGGCGAGAAGGCTTCGGCCAACCGCGCCTTGACCTCCGACCGCCGCTCGGGTGGCAAATCGCGCAGCCGCGCGGCCAGAACACCGATCCGCGTGGTGAAGGCGACGGCCCGCGCCACCGGGTCGGGATCGTCGCCCGTCCCTAGCGCCGCCTCCCGGTCCACCGGCGTCAGCGCGATGTCCCGCCAGCCCGCCTGGCCGAGAATGTCGCGGACATGGCTCTCCTCCGCCCAGCCGAACGGGCCTGCGCCACCCGCCGGGGGCAAGGCCCGTCTATCCTCCGGCAGCAAGTCACCCGCCGCCTGCAGCGGGACCGTCACCCAGCCGTTCTCCGACGCATCGCGCCAGCAGCTGACGGCCAGCCGCCCGCCGGGCCGCAGCTGCCCGCGCAAATGGCCCCAGGCCCCGACCGGATCGTCGAAGAACATCGCCCCGCAGCGGGAGTGGATCGCATCGAGCGGCGGGTCGAACCGCGCCGCGGCCGCATCCTCCAGCCGCCACTCCACCGCCTCGCTGCGCGCGCGGGCGAGCGCGATCAGGTCGGGCGAGACGTCGATCCCGACGACCTCCGCCCCCCTCTCGGCCAGATCGAGCGCGGTGTCGCCCGCCCCACAGCCGAGGTCGAGCACCCGGAGCCCCGCCACATCGCCGAGCGCGTCGATCCCGGCGCGGCCGACCGGGCCGAGCAGACCCTCCATCGCGTCCGCCCGCGCGGCCCATTCCGCGCCCACGCGTCCCTGCCAGTCCGCCAGTCCCGTCAAATCGTCCTCCCGCTCTCGACCCCGCGTCGCATCGCGCCTAAGTGCATAGTCATGAAACAGCATTTCGACCATGTCGACACCTGGGTGTTCGACCTCGACAACACGCTCTACCCGCCCTCCGCCGGGATCTTCGACCAGATGGACGGGTTGATGAACGACTGGATCGCGCGGGAGCTGCGGGTCAGCCATGACGACGCGCAGGCGATGCGCGAGTCCTATCTGGAGCAATACGGCACCACGCTGGGCGGGCTGATGCTCAACCACGGCATCGACGCCGACGCCTTCCTGGCCGAAACGCACGATCTCGACCTGGGCGAGATCGAGATGAAGCCGGCCTTGCGCGCGGCCATCGACGCGCTGCCTGGGCGCAAATACGTCTTCACCAATGGCAGTCGCGAGCATGCGCGCCGGGTCACGGCCGCGCTGGGCCTCGACGGCGTCTTCGACCAGCACTACGCGATCGAGGACGCCAACTACATCTCGAAGCCCCGGCGCGAGGCCTATGATCGCGTCTTCGCCGCCGCCGAGCTGCAAGGCCACACGGCCGCGATGTTCGAGGACATGGCCGAGAACCTGATCGTGCCGCATTCGCTCGGCTTCCGCACCGTGCTGGTCCATCCACATATCAAGGAGGATCACGGGCTGGAGCATATCCACCACGTGACCGACGACCTGACCGGCTTCCTGCGCCGCCTGACGGATGCGGAGGTCGCGGCGTGAGCGATCCCGTCCGGCAGGATGTGGTCGTGGTCGGCGGCGGCGTTGCCGGGCTGATGGCGACCATCGCCTTCGGCCGCGCGGGCTATACCGTCACCTGCCTCGACCCCGCCCCGCCGGGCGGCTCGACCGATTTGCGCTCCACCGCCTTCCTGATGCCCGCCGTGCGGATGATGGAGGAGGCGGGCCTGTGGTCCGAGCTTGCCCCCCACGCCGCCGAGTTGCGGGTCATGCGCCTCTGCGACAGTGGCGGCGCCGACAATATCGTGCGCGAACAGGTGGACTTCGCGGCGGCGGAGATCGGTGAGGAGCGCTTCGGCTGGAACGTCCCGAACGCCGTGCTGCGCCCCGCGATGATCGCCTTGGCCGAGAGCATCGAGGGCGTGACCCTGCGGATGGGGGTCGGCGCGCGCGGCCTGCTCGCCCGATCCTCCGCCGCGCGTGTCACCGCCGACGACGGCACGCGCTACGACGCCGCGCTGATGGTCGCCGCCGACGGGCGCAACAGCCCCATGCGCGAGGCGCTGGGCATCGACACCCGCACCTTCCGCTACGGGCAGAAGGCGATGGTCTTCCACGTCAGCCACCCGGCTCCGCATCACGGCGTCAGCACCGAGCTGCACCGCACCGGCGGCCCGTTCACGCTGGTCCCGCTGCCAGACGGCGAGGACGGCACCCACCGCTCCGCCGTGGTTTGGATGGAGACGGGTCCGAACGTGGCACGCCTGATGGCGCTCGATGATGCCGCCCTCAATGCCGAAGCGACCGCCCGCTCCTGCGGTGTCCTCGGTCCGTTGACGCTGGCGGGCAAGCGTATCGCCTGGCCGATCATCTCGCAGGAGGCGAGGGCCCTGACGGGCCCCCACAGCGCCCTGATCGCCGAGGCCGCGCATGTGATGCCGCCGATCGGTGCGCAGGGGCTCAACACCTCCTTCGCCGATATCCGCGCGCTGCTCGACGCCGCGGGGCGCGAGGCGCTGGGGTCGGAGCAGATGCTCGATCTCTATGCCCAGGCGCGCTCGCGCGACATCGCGATCCGCGAGCGGGGAGTGGCGGCGCTGAACCTCGCGGCCTTTGCCGAGGCGCAACCGCTGCGCGACCTGCGCCGCGCGGGGCTGCACACGCTTGCGAGCCTTGCCCCGCTGCGCCGCACGGCGATCCGGCGGGGCATGGGCCTCGCCTGACGCGAAACCGCCCCGTCCGGCAGGACGAGGCGGCGGCATTTCAAATCGACTGCAGACTGCCCTGCGATGGCTCAGCCGTTGGGGAAGCGGTAGAACTTGTGATCGTCGATCCAGACCGTACGGACCAGCCGACGCGCCCAGCCGGGATTCACGTGGGTCGCGTGGTAATGCGTCGCCCCGGCGGTCAGCATCCGTGGGCGACCGTCGATCATCACACGCGCCACCTTGCCCACACGCTCATAGGCACCACGCTCGCTCATCACCTCGGGGCTGCCGTCGCACATGAAGGAGAACTGGCAGGCGTTCATGCGGTGGGATCCCTGCCCCACCACGCCACAGATCGTATTGGGATAGCGCGGGTGGTCGACCCGGTTGAGGATCACTTCGGCCACCGCGACCTGTCCGGCCACCGTCTCGCCCCGCGCCTCGAAATAGAGCGCCGTCGTCAGGCATTCCCATTCGCCGTCGCCACTGGCCGCCGGCATCGCGTCGATCGTGTTGAGGTCGAGCGGCAGCACAACCTGCACCGCCCGCTCGGCAAAGCCGCTGGCCGCGTTCTGCATGTCGAGCGTGATCTCGCCCCGGCCGTCGGGCCCCAGGGACGCGATGCTCGCCGGTTGCGTCTGCATCCGCAGGTCCGCAGCACCGCCCAGTTCCCGCAGGCGATCGGCGGTCACGGCGCTGAGCAGATTGCGCTCTTGCGCCAGCATCTGCGAGATTTGTCGCTCGATTTGCGATTCAACTCCCGATTGCGCTTGCACAGCCACAGTGGATGCAACAATCATACTGGCCAGAAGGGCCAGGGGCCGGGTGAACCGCGTCAGCAACATGGGTGATGAACCTGTGTTATTTCCGATGCGCGGCATCCGATGGAACCCCGGCAGCCGCTGTCGGTTGTTCTAGGCGGAAATGAGGCCGTGTCCACCCATCAGGTGCGACATTCCGTCCCGTTTGCCATGCGCCCAGGGCAAGCCCGCCATCTCAATCCGCTTTGGACAGCAGGCTCGCCTGCGCCGCCGCCAGCCGGGCGATGGGGGCGCGGAAGGGCGAACAGGACACGTAGTCGAAGCCCGCCAGCTTGCAGAAATGGATTGAGCCGGGGTCGCCCCCATGCTCCCCGCACAGACCCAGCACCAAATCCGCATTGCGCGCACGGCCCCGCTTGGCGGCCAGCAGCAGCAACTCCCCCACCCCTTCAATGTCGAGCGAGTGGAACGGATCCTCGGCGAAGACACCCTGGTTCACGTAGTCGCGCATGAACCGGCCCGCATCGTCGCGGCTGAGGCCGTAGGTCATCTGCGTCAGGTCATTGGTCCCGAAGGAGAAGAAGGCGCAGTTCTCGGCCATGTCTCCGGCGCGCAAGGCGGCGCGCGGCGTCTCCACCATGATGCCGAGCCGATAGGTCAGCGCCACCTCCCGCTCGGCCATCACCGCGTCGGCGACGGCGCGCACGCGGGCGCGCACCATCTCCACCTCCTTCTGGGCGGAGACGAGGGGGATCATGATCTCGGGCACCACCTGTTCGAGGTTGGAGGTGTTGACTATCGCCGCCGCCTCGAAGATCGCGCGGGCCTGCATCTCGTAGATCTCTGGCATGGTGATGCCCAGCCGCACGCCCCGCTTGCCGAGCATCGGGTTGAATTCGCGCAGGGCCTTCGCCCGCTCGACCACCTGGCTGACGGGCAGGTCCATCGCCTCCGCCAGATCGCCCATCTCCTCCCGGCTGTGCGGCAGGAACTCGTGCAGCGGCGGGTCGAGCAGGCGGATGGTCACGGGCTGCCCGCGCATGATCTGGAACAGCTCGACGAAATCGTCGCGCTGCATCGGCAGCAGCGTGGCGAGCGCACGGCGGCGGTCCTCGGCGCTGTCGGCCAGGATCATCTCGCGCATCGCGGTGATCCGGTCCTCGTGGAAGAACATGTGCTCGGTCCGGCACAGGCCGATGCCGTCCACCTTGAAGTCGCGCGCGACCCGCGCGTCCTGCGGCGTGTCGGCATTGGCGCGCACGCCCATCTCGCGCATCTGGTCGGCCCAGCTCATCAGCGTCTCGAACGCACCGTCGAGTTCCGGCTGGATCATGTCGGGGCTGCCGGCCAGCACCTCGCCGCGCGTGCCATCCACGGTGATGACCGCCCCCTCGACGAAGGCGCGCCCGTCCCGGCCCACGATCTGCCGGCCCTTGAGGTCGAGCCGCACGTCCCCTGCCCCCACCACGCAAGGTAGGCCCAGCCCGCGCGCGATCACCGCCGCGTGGCTGGTCATGCCGCCGCGCACGGTCAGCACGGCGCAGGCGGAGTGCATGCCGCGGATGTCCTCGGGGCTGGTCTCGGTCCGCACCAGAACCGCCGGGTCGCCCTGCGCCTCCATTTGCATCGCCTCCTCGGGGGAGAAGGTGATGCGGCCCGTGGCGGCGCCGGGGCTGGCGGGCAGTCCGGTGCCGATGACGTCGCGCGTGGCGCGCGGGTCGATCTGGGGGTGGAGGTGTTCGATCAGCGTGCGCGGCTCGATCCTGAGCAGCGCCTGTTCGCGCGTGATCGCCCCGTTGCGGGCGAGGTCGGTGGCGATGCGCACCGCCGCCCGTGCGGCCCGCGGCGAGAGCACGGCGTCGAGCAGCCAGAGCGCGCCGTCCTCGAGCGTGAACTCGAACCCGTGGGCGTCGCCCAGCCCCTCGGCGGCCGTCACGGCATGGCCGCGCAGGTCGGTGAGCGCGTCGGGCGCCATCTCCTCCAGCGACGGGGCGGACTGGCGCGCGGCCTCGCGCGCCTCGCGGGTGATGAGCTGCGGCGTGCGCAGGCCCATCATCGCGTCATAGCCCTGCGCCTGCGGCAGGAATCGGCCCGTGACGGCCGGGCCGCCCGTGCGCTCGTCCACCAGATGCACCACCCCCGCACCGCTGACCCCCGCCCCGATGCCGAGCGCCATACGCTGCACGATCAGGGCGAGCCCGGCCTCGGGCGGGGCGCCGTGGCTTTCGCGCAGGATGCGGGCTGAGGTGCCGTTCCAGCCGCGCGCCATTGCGTCCACGGCGGCGGTCAGCTGCGCCTTGGGATCCTGCGGGAAGGGCGCGCCGGTCTCGTCGGCGTAGAGCGCCTTGGCCTGTTCCACCAAGGTTTCCCGCGCGCTCTCGGGCAGGTCGCCTTCGGAGGGGACGGACCAGTATTTCACCTGGTCGGCGGTCAGGTTCTCGAAATCCTCGGGGTCGAGCCCCTCGACCATCGTGCCGTAGCCCTCGATCAGGCGGAAGTAGAGCTCCAGCGCGCCGGGGCGGCCGACGCGGGCGGTGAGGGCTGGAAGCCGCGCATCGGTGATGCCGATATTGAGCAGCGCCTCCGGCCCGCCCCATTCGGGGCGCGGGGGGCTGGCGCGCAGGGACAGGAGGACCTCGTCGCCGAGGGCGGCGAGGCGGTCGGTCAGCTCGCCCTCGAAATGCACGGCGGCACCGTCGGCATGGATGCGCTGCACGAGATCGGTGGAGATCAGCATTCCGCGCGGCACCGGCAGGCCGAGGCCCGCCATGCGTGCCAGCCGCGCGCCGCGCGCGCCCCAGCGGGCGGGGTCGAGAGGGGTGTCGGCGTCGTGCAGGCGGATGTGGAGCGGGTCGGTCATGGGGCGACACTAGGCCGGGCGGACGGCGGGGTCATGCGGAAAACGACCGCTCGCAATGGGTCAGCGGCGCTGTCCATTTCCCCGCGGGGAAACGGGAACCGGGGGACCGGGTTTGCAACCCGGCCCGGTTTGGCAGACCCGCCGGTTTCCCCGCGGGTAATGGGTCAATCTTACCGACCCTTCCCGCCCTCGATGCGGCCGAAATCGGCGATCCGGTCGAAGAGCACACGGATGCGGTTCAGCAGGCACAGCCGGTTGCGGCGGATGATCTGGTTGTCCGCGTTGATGAGCGTCCCCTCGAAGAAGGCATCGAGCGGGTCGCGCAGCGCGGCGAGGGCCGACATGGCGTCGGCGAAGGCTTCGGCATCGAGGGCGTCGCGCACCTGCGGCTCGGCCCGGTCGAGGGCGGTAAAGAGCGCGCGCTCGCTGTCGGTCTCGGCCAGGTCGGGGTTGGGGTCCATCTCGTAGGAGACGCCGTCCTTGGCTTCTTCGGCGGCGAGGATCGAGGTCGCGCGGGTATAGCCCGCCAGCAGGTTCGCCCCGTCCTCGGTATCGAGGAAGGCCTGCAGCGCGCGCACGCGGTTGACGAGCAGCAGGATGTCGCCGTCCCAGTCCTGCGGCAGGGCCGCGTCGATCACGTCGTGGCGGATGCCCTCGGAGCGCAGATGGACCTTGAGGCGGTCGGCGAAGAAGGAGAGGAGGTCGCGTGTGCGCACCGTTGCTACCACAAAGCTTGTCAAATATCTTTCTTGCGCTGCTGTTGCACTATCAAGTCTTTTCATAGTCTCTGAAATTTCAGGAATGATCTTGATTGCATCCGCCGTCTTTCGCTGATCCGTCAGTGCCCATTTGTAAAGCTCAATTAGATTCTTTGCGTGCCTTATCTCTTCTGAAAGATCGTCATCATCTACCAGTTGGGCAACAATCATCTGATAAAGTCTTTCACGGAGACTTCCCGCAACCCCATTCTCCAGCACCAGCCGGATCACCCCCAGCGCAGCGCGGCGCAGGGCGTAGGGGTCCTTGGACCCCGTGGGCTTCTCGTCGATGGCCCAGAAGCCGGTGAGGGTGTCGAGCTTGTCGGCCAGCGCCACGGCGACGCTGACCGGTTCGGTCGGCACGTCGTCATTGGGGCCGAGGGGGGAGTAGTGCTGCTCGGCCGCGTTGGCGACCGGCTGGGGCAGCCCGGCGGCCTCGGCATAGTAGCGGCCCATCAGGCCCTGAAGCTCGGGGAATTCGTAGACCATTTCCGAGGAGAGGTCCGCCTTGGCGATCTCGGCGGCTTGCTGCGCCTGCTCGGGGTCGGCCCCGACCAGCGGCGCGATCTCGCGCGCGAGGGCCGCGATGCGGGCGATGCGCTCGGCCTGGCTGCCCAGCTTGTTGTGGAAGGTGACGTTGGCGAGCGGCTCGGCCATGCCGGTCAGACCGCGTTCGCGCACGGTCTGGAGGTCGTTCTCCCAGAAGAACTTGGCATCCGACAGACGCGCGGTCAGCACCTTGCCGTTGCCGGCGAGGATCGTCGCGCCGTCATCCGCCGTCTCGCGATTGGCGACGGTGACGTATTTGACGATCTTGCCGTCGGCATTGCGGACGGAGAAGAACTTCTGATGCTCCTTCATCGAGGTCTGCAGCACCTCGGGCGGCAGGTCGAGGAACTGCTCCCCGATCGGGCCCATCAGCACCACGGGCCATTCGACGAGGCCCGCGACCTCGGCCAGCAGGCCCTTGTCCTCCACCACCTCAAGCCCTTGCGCGAAGGCCATGTTGGTCGCTTCGGTCCAGATATGATCGGCCCGCTCGGCGGGGTCCAGCACGACATGGGCGCGCTTGAGCTTCGCCGCGTAATCCTCGAAGGAGGTTACGGAAAACGCCTCGGGCGCGTGGAAGCGGTGACCGCGCGTCGTGTCGCCGGAGGCGATGCCGTCGATGTCGAGCGGGACGACCTCGGCCCCCTCCTCGGTCGTCAGGATCGCGAGGATGGAATGGAGCGGGCGCACCCAGCGCAAGGAACCTGCCCCCCAGCGCATCGACTTGGGCCAGGGGAAGGTGCGGATGGTCCGCTCCAGCACCTCGGCCACGATCTCGGCGGCGGGGCGGCCGGGTTTCTCGACCACGGCGAAATAGAACTGGCCCTTCTTGTCGTCGCGGACCTCCAGCTGGTCCCTGGTCAGGCCCGTCGAGCGCAGGAAGCCATCGAGCGCCTTTTCGGGCGCGTCGGTGCGGGGGCCCTTGCGCTCCTCCCGCAGGGTCGGGCTCTCGGGCGTCAGCTCGTCGAGCGCCAGCGTCAGGCGGCGCGGCGTGGCGAAGGCGGCGGCCCCGCCATAGGTCAGCCCGGCCTCGACCAGCCCGTCGGTGACGAGACGCTTGAGGTCTTCGGACGCCTTGGCTTGCATCCGCGCGGGGATTTCCTCGGAAAACAGTTCGATCAGAAGGTCGGGCATCAGCTTTCCCTGTAGTGGCGCCAGAGGAAGGCGCGGCCGTCGGGGTAGACGGCGATCATGCGGAGGATCTCGTAATCCACGGCGTCCGCCTGCGTCTCGTCCGCCAGCAGGTACGCGGTGGCCGCCCCGCTGTCGAGATCGGCGGCGATGGCGCGCGCGTCGAAGCAGTCGAACCAGCCGGGGGCGACGAGCGGCTGCGGGTTCGGCGCGGGGGGCGCATCCGCGAAATCGGCGGGATCGACGGTGAGGCAGGCGCGCAGCTTGTTGGGCGAGGTGTCCGCGTCGATGCCGCGCCAGTCGGAGACGGCAACCTCACGCCCCGCGACTGTGATGCTGTCGGCCTCGGTCTCCTCGTAGAAGGCATAGAGCTGCGCGTAGTACATGCCGATCCCGAAGATCACGGCGAAGCCCACGAACAGTCCGACGAGCCACTTGCCGTTCATGCCGCGTGGCCGCCCGCCTCGGTTTGCACGAAGGCGTCGGCGCAGTGCTTGGCCAGCGTGCGGACCCGGCCGATATAGGCCTGACGCTCGGTGACCGAGATCACGCCGCGCGCGTCGAGCAGGTTGAAGATGTGGCTGGCCTTGATGCATTGGTCATAGGCCGGGTGGGCCATGACGATGCGCTTGCCGGTCTTGGGATCGACATGCGGCTCTGCGAGGATACGGGCGCATTCGGCCTCCGCCTCCTCGAAATGGCGCAGGAGCGTGGCGGTGTCGGCCACATCGAAATTCCAGCGGGAATATTCCTGCTCGGTCTGGCGGAACACGTCGCCATAGCTCAGCGGGATCGGCGCGCCGGGATCGTTGAAGGGCATGTCCATGACGTGATCGACGCCCAGCACATACATGGCGAGCCGTTCGAGGCCGTAGGTCAGCTCCCCGGACACCGGCTTGCAGTCATGGCCGCCGACCTGCTGGAAATAGGTGAACTGGCTGACTTCCATGCCGTCGCACCAGACCTCCCACCCCAGGCCCCAGGCGCCGAGCGTCGGGCTTTCCCAATCGTCCTCGACGAAGCGGATGTCGTGGAGGGACATGTCGATCCCAATGGCTTCGAGGCTGCCGAGATAGAGCTCCTGCAGGTTCGGGGGGCTGGGTTTGATGAGCACCTGGTACTGGTAGTAGTGCTGGAGCCGGTTGGGGTTCTCGCCGTAGCGCCCGTCGGTCGGGCGGCGCGAGGGCTGGACATAGGCGGCGGCCCAGGGGTTCGAGCCGAGCGAGCGCAGCGTGGTCGCGGGGTGGAAGGTGCCCGCCCCGACCTCCATGTCGTAGGGCTGCATGATGGCGCAGCCCTGCGCGGCCCAGTAGCCTTGCAGCCGCAGGATGATCTCCTGAAAGGAACGGGGGCGGTCGGTCATGTCGGGCCTCGCTGTCATGCGCGGCCCTTATGACTCCGGGGCCGCGGGGGGTCAACGGGAGGGGGTCAGGGTTCCGCGCGGAGTCAAGGCCGAAGGCCGCCGCGCATCGCCGGGCAGCCCCCCGGCACGGCGATTTGGCTGATGAAGGCGTGATGTCGAGAGGTCATGCGGACTTGGCTGTGATAAAGTGCCATGCTCGACGGCCGGATCGCCGCGCCGCGGCCCGACGCTGCACGGCTTGCGTGGTTTCAGATTCCCCCGGCGCTGTGCGCGTGATCGACCGAAATCGTCCACCGGACGATTTCCGGGAAGGTCGATCCTCCAGCGCTCCGCGCGTTCGGGCCTGAAAGGCCCCACCGGGGTCTTTCCCGGACGGCCCTCACCCGGCGCTCCGCGCGTGATCGACCGAAATCGTCCACCGGACGATTTCCGGGAAGGTCGATCACCCCCGCCAGAACGCAGCGGTGAACAGGACGTAGACGCTCATCAGTTCCAGCCGACCGATGAGCATCGTCACGGCCAGCACCCATTTCGCCTGGTCGGGCAGGCCCGCGAAGCTGCCTGCGGGCCCGATCTCCGGCCCCAGGCCCGGCCCGATATTGGCGAGCGCCGTCGCCGCCCCCGACAAAGCCGTCACCGTGTCGAGCCCCATCAGCCCCAGGATCGCCGTCACGATTCCAAGCGTCAGGTAGAACACCACGAAGAAGGCCATGACCGAGGACATGACGTCCTCGCTGACCGTATGCCCTTCGTAGCGGGGACGGAACACGCCCGCAGGGTGGTGGAGCTGGCGCACCTGTGTCACGAGTGCGGCGAACAGCAGCTGGTAGCGGAAGATCTTGACCGAACAGCAGGTCGAGCCCGCGCAGCCGCCGATCAGCCCGGCGAGGAAGATGACCGTCACCGGAAAACTGCCCCACAGCCCGTAATCCGCGCTGGCATAGCCCGTACCGGTGATGATCGAGGTCAGGTTGAACAGCGACTTGCGCAGCGCGGGCTCGGCCAGCGTGCCGTTCATCGCCACCTGCCACAGCGTCAGCACGCCTACCAGCAACACCAGCAGGCCGATGAAGGCGCGGACCTGCGCGTCGCGCCACAAGGGCTCCGCCGTGCCGGCCATAAGCTGCACGTAGCGCACGAAAGGCAGGCTCGCGAGGATCATGAACACCACCGCGACATATTCGGCGGCGGCCGAGAAGGCGCCGAAGCTGGCGTTGTAATTGGCGAACCCCCCGGTGCTGACGGTGGTCAGCGCGTGCACGATCGCGTCGAAGGGCTGCATACCGCAAAAGCCGTAGATGATCGCGCAGGCGATGGTCAGGCCCAGGTAGATGCCCGAGATCGAGCCCGCGATCTCCGCCGCGCGGGGCAGGATCTTGCCGAACGTATCGAAGGCCTCCGACCGGAAGAGCTGCATCCCCCCGACCTTGAGCATCGGCAGGAAGGCGAGCGCGAAGACGATGATGCCTATGCCGCCCATCCACTGCATCAGCCCGCGCCACAGCATCGCGCCGCGGCTGATCGCCTCGATGTCGGGCAGGATCGAGGCGCCGGTGGTGGTCAGGCCGCTGGTCGCCTCGAAGAAGGCGTCGGTATAGCTCAGGCCCTCCGCCCCGATCCAGAACGGCAGCGCGGCGAAGAGCGACAGCACCGCCCAGACCGCCACGGTCAGCACGAAGGTCTGGCGGATGGTCAGCCCGCGCGTCCGCCCGTCATTGCAGCCAAGCACCAGCGCCGCCCCGGCGAGGAAGGTGAGGAAGGCCCCGACGCCGAAGCTCTCCACCCCTTCGCGGTGCCCGTCGGCGAGGTCCACCGCGAAGGGCAGCAGCATCGCGGCGGCGAGCGCGAGCACCAGCAGGCCGACCACATATCCGACGGGACGCAAGGAGATCATGGCGCCGAGCCTTCGCCGGGGGGACCGGAGGTGTCAAGCATGGACGCAGGCACCGCGGACGCGCGGGGAGGGACTGTTGCGGACGCTCCCCGTCATCCCTCCAGCGGCATCGCGCCGGGTGCGACGCGGCCTAGCATGTCCGCGAAGGCCGCGACCTCCTCCTCCTTCCAGCCGGTGCCGAAGACATAGCCCGCGCGTTTGGCGAAGGTGGCGAGCGCGTCGGCAAGCTTTTCCTGCCCTGTCGCGGTCAGCACGACGAAGGCGAGGCGGGCGTCGCGGGGATCGGCCTCGCGCGACAGCAGGCCGATCTTCTCCATCGGCGCGGCCATGCGGGTGATCGTCGAGGCGCTGACATGCATCCGGCGGGCAAGCTCCACCCGCGACAGGCGGCGCGCCTCGGTCCGGTCGAGATGCAGCATCATCAGGAACTCGTTCACCGACAGCCCGTGGATGGCGGAGAACTCGCCGGAGAGACCGGCGCGGAACGCATCGGCTGCGAGCAGGAGTTGGAGGGCGGATCGGGTCGGCTGGTCGGTCATTGCGATATCTTTCCGAATCACTTGCATCTGCAATCTTTATGCAGCAGTCACGGGAGAGACGCAATGCAAGGATATAGCAGATGTACGAAACCGCCTTTTCCCTCGCCGGGCTTGCAGCCATGTCCGGCTGGGCCCTCCTGCTGGTCGCGCCCGCGATCCCCAAATGGTCCGACCGCATGGCGGGCACCGTCCTGCCGCTGATCATGTCGGGGGGGTATGTCGTGTTGGTCCTGATGCCCTCGGAGGGTAGCGGCGGCTTCGGCTCTCTGACGCAAGTGATGGAGCTGTTCTCGACCGAGCAGGCGATGCTGGCGGGGTGGGTGCACTACCTCGCCTTCGACCTGTTCATCGGGGCTTGGGCCTGCCGCACCGCGCGGGCGGAGGGCGTGCCGCACTGGCTGGTCCTGCCCTGCCTGCCGCTGATCTTCCTGTTCGGCCCGGCGGGCCTGCTGGCGTTCCAGGCGGTGCGCAGGGTGCGGCGCACCCATTCGCAGGCGTGAGCCGTGCTATGGTCGGGTGCGATCCGGCCAAAGGAGGGAAACCGCATGCCGCACGAGACCAAAGATGCCTTCCACGCCGCCCTCGCGCCGGAGGACCGGGCGATCTGCGACCGGTTGCGCGCGGCGATCGACGACGGGTTGCCGGAGGCGGAGTCGAAGGTCCGGCACGCGCATCCGGTCTGGTTCCTGAACCACAATCCCATCGTCGGCTATTCGCGCCTGAAGGACTGCGTGCGCCTGATGTTCTGGAGCGGACAGGGCTTTGCGACACCGGGACTGACCCCGACGGGGACGTTCAAGGCGGCGGAGCTGCGGATCCGGGACGTGGCGGATCTCGATGCGGCCCCGCTGACCGACTGGCTGGCGGAGGCGCGCAAGGTGCAGTGGGACTACGCAAACATCGTCAAGCGCAAGGGCCGGCTCGAACGTCTGAGATGACCTGACGAGTCCCGCCTCAACTTCTGCTTCGTCGAAATATCCCGGGGGTCCGGGGGCTGGCCCCCGGCTGTAAGCAAGTCCGGGGGCTGGCCCCCGGCTATGGGCAAGTCCGGGGGCTGGCCCCTGGCGACGGCGGGCCGGGGCGTCCCCTACCCCAGCCGGTTCGTCGGGTTGCCGATGATGTCGAGGAACTCCTTGCGGGTGGACGGATGCTCGCGGAAGACGCCGAGCATGGTGGAGGTGACCATCGAGACGCCGGGCTTGTGCACGCCGCGGGTGGACATGCAGTGATGCTCCCCTTCCAGCACCACGGCGACGCCCTGCGGCTGCAAGGTCTCCATCAGCACCTGGGCGATCTGGGCATTCATCTTCTCCTGCACCTGGAAGCGCTTGGCGAAGGCGTCGACGATGCGGGCGAGCTTCGAGATGCCCACGACCCGCCCGTCGGGGATGTAGCCGACATGGGCCTTGCCGATGATAGGGGCCATGTGATGCTCGCAGAAGCTCTCGAACCGGATGTCGCGCAGGACGACCATCTCGTCATAGCCCTCGACCTCCTCGAAGGTGCGCTGGAGGATCTCGGAGGGGTCCTGCTCGTAGCCGCGGAACCAGTCGGAATAGGCCTTGGTCACGCGCTTGGGCGTGTCGAGCAGACCCTCGCGGGTCGGGTCGTCGCCGGCCCAGCGCAGGAGGGTGCGCACGGCCTCCTCCGCTTCCTCGCGGGTGGGGCGGTCGTGGGAGGTGTCGGGGGCGGTCTGGGTCATGGCGCAATGTCCGTCGATGGTGTGTTTGCCAGGAATACGCCGCCCGGCGCGAACCGGATCAGGCGTCCCGCGCGCGGCGCGCGGGACCCGAACCTAGGGCGCGCGCCGCGCGATTGCGAGGGCGGATCGGGGGCGCTGCCCCCGGTGCCGTCGGATGACGGCCCCTCCCCCGGAATATTTGCGCCAAGCCGAAGGGCTCAGGCATGGTCGAGCGCGGCCAGCAGATCGGCTTCCAGATCGGCGGCATCCTCCAGCCCGACGGAGAAGCGCACCGTGCCGTCGGTGATGCCCAGCTCGGTCCGCGTCTCGGCGTCGAGCCGCTGGTGCGTCGTCGTCGCGGGATGGGTCGCGATGGAGCGTGCGTCGCCGAGATTGTTCGAGATGATCGCGACCTTAAGCGCGTTCAGCACGCGGAAGGCGGTCGCCTTGTCGGCCAGTTCGAAGGCCAGCATCGTCCCGCCCGTCTGCATCTGACGCGCGGCGACCGCGTGTTGCGGGTGATCGGGGCGGCCGGGATAGATCACGCGGGTCACCGCCGGATGGTCGGCCAGCGTGTCGGCGAGGCGCGCGGCGGTGGCGGCTTGCGCGCGCACCCGCAAGTCGAGCGTCGTCAGCCCGTTCAGCATCACCCACGCGTTGAAGGGGCTGAGCGCGCCGCCGGTATGCTTGAGATAGGGCTCCAGCGTGCCGCGGATGTAATCCTCGGACCCCAGCACCACGCCACCCAGGCAGCGGCCCTGTCCGTCGATATGCTTGGTCGCCGAGTAGATCACCACGTCGACGCCGAGGTCGAAGGCGCGCATCAGGATCGGGGTGGCGAAGACGTTGTCGGCCACGACCATAGCGCCCTTTGCGTGGGCGATCTCGGAGACGGCGGCGACGTCGATCACCTCCAGCACCGGGTTGGACATGGTCTCGAAGAAGACGAGCTTTGTGTCGTCCCGGACCGCCTCGCGCCATTGGTCGATATCGGTGCCGTCCACGAAGGTCACTTCGACGCCGAAGCGGGGCAGCAGCACCTCGACGATATAGAGGCAGGAACCAAAGAGCGCGCGGGAGGACACGATGTGGTCCCCGGCCTTCAGCATCGAGAACAGCGCGCCGTTGACCGCCGCCATTCCGGAGGCGGTGGCGAAGGCGGCCTCGGCCCCTTCGAGTGCCGCGATCCGGTCCTCGAAGGCGGCGACGGTCGGGTTGCCGTAGCGCGCATAGATGAACTCGTCCTCGCCCAGTTCGACGAAGCGTTGCTCGGCCGCCTCACATGTCGGATAGACGAAGCCTTGCGTGAGGTAGATGGCCTCGGCCACCTCGCCATATTGCGAGCGGCGCGCGCCCGCGTGGACCAGCGTGGTGCGGTCGTTCCAGTCTTGTGTCATCGGGGTTCCTTTCCCTTCGACGTGGTCTCGGACAGATGCCGGACCGCCGTGGCGGGGACCGACCTCTTTAGCGGAATGTTTTACGTGGCCCGCAATCCGGTTCGACAAATCGCCACGATGTTCCCTTTAGGCCGGAGGGCCTTCGGGGGTCAAGGGGCGCCGCCCCGAAGATGCGGGACGGCGCAGGGAGCGGTCAGTTCAGGAAGATCGCCTTGGCGTTCACGAACTCCTTCATGCCAAAGCCGCCATGCTCGCGGCCATAGCCCGAGTCCTTCACGCCGCCGAAGGGCATGTTGGGATCGGCGGCCCCGAAATTGTTGATGCGCACCATGCCGGTGTCGAAATGCCGGCGGGCGAGGTCGAGCGCCCTTTCCTCGTCGCGCGAGAAGATGCCGCCGCCCAGACCGTAGCGGCTCTCGTTGGCGAGGCGCATCGCGTCCGCGTCATCCTTGGCGCGGATGATCGAGGCGACGGGGCCGAAGATCTCGTCGTCATAGGCGGGCATTCCGGGCTTGAGGTCGGCGAGCACGGTGGCGGGATAATAGGCGCCGGTGCGGTCGGGCACCTCGCCCCCGCAGAGCACGGTCGCGCCCTTCTCGACGCTTTCACGGACCTGGTCGCGGACGGTCTCGAACTGGTCCTGGCTCGACAACGGGCCGAGCTGGGTGGCCTTCTCCATCGGGTCGCCCATCTCGATCTGCTTCATCTGTGCGACATAGGCATCGACGAAGGCGTCGTAGACCGCGTCGGTCACGATGAAGCGCTTGGCCGACACGCAGGTCTGACCGTTATTGTAGAGCCGACCCATGGTGGAGAATTTCACCGCCGTTTCGATATCGGCATCCTCCAGCACCAGGAAGGCGTCGTTGGAGCCGAGCTCCAGCACCGTCTTCTTCAGCGCCTTGGCGGCGGTCGCGCCGATATGGCGGCCCGCGCCGTCGCTGCCGGTCATGGTGACGCCGCGGATCAGGTCATGGGCGATCAGCTCGTCAGAGACGTCGTGGTCGATCAGGACGACCTGGAACAGGTCTTCGGGCAGGCCCGCCTCGATGCAGAGATCCCGCAAGGCGAGGCCGGAGCCGGTGCAGATCGAGGCGTGTTTCAGCACGCAGCCATTCCCGGCCATCAGGTTGGCCGCGAGCACGCGCACCGGCTGGTAGATCGGGAAGTTCCAAGGCTGGATCGAGTAGATCACGCCGATGGGCTGGTAGGTGACGACGCCACGCTTGCCGTCGCCGTGGGTCCGCTCCTCGTCCGCGAGCGCGTCGGGGCCGTTCTCGGCGGTGTAGTCGAAGATGGCGGCGCAAAGCTGCACCTCGGTCTTGCCATCCTTCAGGAGCTTGCCAGTCTCGCGCGTCATCAATTCCGCCAGATCGTCGGCCTTGTCGCGCAGGGCTTTCGCGATGTTCTTGAGGTGCGTCGCCCGCTCGGCATGACTGGTCATGCGCCAGTCGAGGAAGGCCTTGTGGCAAGCCTCGACCCGGCTTAGCGCCTCGGCCTCGCTCATCAGGTCGTAGGTCTCGATGGTCTCGCCCGTGGCGGGATTGGTGGTGGTGATGGTGGACATGGGGTGCCTCCGTAAAATTGGCGTTCACCCTATGAACGGGCCGGTGGCGGGCGGCGTTCCGGGCTGACCTCGCGGCAAGGGCGCGCAGGCGTCACGCGATCTTCACGAAATAGGAACCTTTCCGTCGCAGGGTGGGCGGACAGTCCCGACAAAAGACGTGAAGCGAGGCAGCGATGCGGTGCGTGGCAACGGCCGAGCACCTCGTGGCGGATGTCGCGGGGGCTCCCTTCGAGGCAGGGCTGGATCGGGTTCTGGCCCGTCCCGGCCCGGTGACGCTGATGCTGCACGGGTTTCGCTACTGCCCGTTCCACGTCCCATCGCCCGACGATCCGGAGCTTCGCGACCCGCACCGTTTGATCTATGCGGATCGGTCCGAGGCGCGATGCGACCGAGGCGCGAGCTGGCCCGCGCTGCTGAACCGGGCAGGGCCGGTCATCGGCATCGGCTGGCCCGCGATGTATGACGGAACCGGCGGGATGGCGGCGCTGCGCGGGTTCGGCGCGGTCTACGCGCGCGCCGGTGAGGTCGGGCGGCAGGTCGCGCGGCTGGCCGACCGGATCGCGGCGGTCGATCCGGGACGGCGCATCGACGTGGTGGCGCACTCGCTGGGCGCGCGGGTGGCGCTCGCCGCTCTGCCCCACATGAGGCTGGCCGAGCCGCGACGGATTCTCCTGTGGGGCGCTGCGGAACGGTTGCGCCCGGCGCTGAAGGCGCTCGACGCGGCCTCCGACCGGACCCTGGTCGTCAACATGCGCGCGCGGGCGAACCGGCGTTTCGACCTCGCCTTCGACTGGCGCGCACCGGGGCGCAGCGCGCCGCTGGGCGGAGGGCTGGCGCATCGGCGCAGCGTCGACCTGCTACTCGACGATCCCGTGGTGGAGGAGCGTCTCGTCGCGCTCGGCCTGCCGCTGGGGCCCCGACCCGCGGGCGCCTGTCACTGGAGCTTCTACACGCGCGACGGGATCGGCGCGCTCCACGCCGATCTGCTGGACCGCCCCGGCATCTGGCGGCAGGACCGGATCGCGGCGCTCGCCGCCACGCCGGGATGGCGCTGGCCCGCGCTCTCCCTGCCCGGTCGTCGCCCGCTCGGCGCGTGACGGGGGTTGCAACGCTGGATGGGTGCGGCATGTTGAACCCCTGATCCGAGGGGGAGAGACGCGATGGCCGAGCCGATCCAGCTTCATTTCTGGCCCACGCCGAACGGGTGGAAGGTCTCCATCGCGCTGGAGGAGATGGGCCTGCCCTACCAACTCAACCTCGTGGACATCGGCGCGGGCGATCAGTTCGCGCCCGGGTTCCTCGCCATCGCGCCCAACAACCGGATGCCCGCGATCGTCGACCCCGAGGGGCCGGACGGAGAGCCGATCTCGATCTTCGAGAGCGGGGCGATCCTGCAATATCTCGCGCGCAAGACGGGCCTGTTCTGCGGCGAGACCGAGCGGCAGCGCATCGAGGTCGACCAGTGGCTGATGTGGCAGATGGGCGGGCTCGGCCCGATGGCCGGTCAGGCGCATCACTTCCTGAAATACGCGCCCGCGATGGACCCGCCGCAGGATCTGCCCTACGCCAAGGACCGCTACCGCAGCGAGGTCGCGCGGCTCTACGGCGTGCTCGACCGGCGGCTTACGGATCGGGAGTTCGTGGCCGGTGACTTCTTCTCGATCGCGGATATGTCGATCTGGGGCTGGGCCTCGCTGTGGGAAGGTCAGCAGCAGACCCTCGACGACAAGCCCAACCTCGCGCGCTGGCTCGACACGGTGGGCGCGCGTCCGGGCGTGAAGGCGGGCCGCGCGCTGGCCGCGGAGAAGCGCGGCGATTACAGACAGGGGCGGGACGCGCAGAACGTCCTGTTCAAGGGAGGCAAAGCATGAAGAGCGGACAATACATCCTCGCCCTCGACCAGGGCACCACGTCGAGCCGGGCGATCGTCTTCGACGACCATCTCGCGCCGGTCGCGTCGGGGCAATACGAGTTCACGCAGCATTTCCCGCGCTCTGGCTGGGTGGAGCACGATGCGGAGGAGATCTGGACCTCGACGCAACGCGCGGTGCGCACGGCGCTGACCGATTGCGAGCTGACCGCGCGCCAGATCGCCGCCATCGGCATCACCAACCAGCGCGAGACGGTCGTGCTGTGGAACCGCGAGACCGGAAAGCCGGTGCACCGCGCCATCGTCTGGCAGGACCGGCGCACGGCCGAGACCACGGCCCGGCTGAAGGACGAGGGGCATGAGGAGGAGGTGGCGAAGCGCACAGGCCTGCTGCTCGACCCCTATTTCTCGTCCTCGAAGCTCGCCTGGCTGCTCGACAACGTGGAGGGCGCGCGGGCGGATGCCGAGGCCGGGAAGCTGGCCTTCGGCACCATCGACACCTGGCTGATCTGGAAGCTGACGGGCGGCAAGCGGCACGTGACGGACGCGACCAACGCGGCGCGCACCATGCTCTACAACATCCACGAGGGCCGGTGGGACGGCGAGATGCTCGCCATGTGGAACATCCCCGAGCGGATCATGCCCGAGGTGCTCGACAGCGCCGCCGAGTTCGGGGAGACGACCGGAGAGACCGTGGGCGCGCCCGTGCCGATCCGCGGGGTGGCGGGCGACCAACAGGCGGCGACGGTGGGTCAGGCCTGCTTCGAGCCGGGGATGCTGAAATCGACCTACGGGACGGGGTGCTTCGCGCTGCTCAACACCGGGGACACGGCGGTGCGGTCGCAAAACCGCCTGCTGACCACCATCGGCTACCAGCTCGACGGCAAGCCGACCTACGCGGTGGAAGGCTCGATCTTCATCGCCGGGGCGGCGGTGCAATGGCTGCGCGACGGGCTGAAGGTCATCGACAGCGCGGGTCAGACGGCGGACCTGGCCGAGCGGGCCGACCCCGCGCAGAACGTCTACCTCGTCCCCGCCTTCACCGGCCTCGGCGCGCCCTATTGGGATGCGGAGGCGCGCGGGGCGCTCTACGGCATGACCCGCAATACCGGAGCGGCGGAGATCGCGAAGGCGACGCTCGAGTCGGTGGCCTACCAGACGCGCGACCTGTTGGAGGCCATGCGCCGCGACGGCGCGGGCGACCGCGACGTGGTGCTGCGCGTCGATGGCGGCATGACGGCGAGCGACTGGACCATGCAGGCGCTGGCCGACCAGTTGCAGGCCCCGGTGGACCGGCCCGTGGTGCTGGAGACGACGGCCCTGGGCGCGGCCTATCTGGCCGCGATGCAGTCGGGGATCGCGGGTCGGCCCGAGGAGTTCGCCAAGAGCTGGCAGCGCGACCGGCAGTTTACCCCTTCGATGGAGAAGGCGGAGGCCGACCGCAAATATGCCGGCTGGCAGGTCGCGGTGCGCAGGACGCTCAGCGAGAAATAGAGGCGCGGCCCCGGCTCGGGGCGTGCCCGGGGAGCTTCGTCCTGACACGTGGCCATGACGCGCGCACTCCGCGCGCCGGGATCACGGCGTAAGGACGGTCTCGATCGCGTGGATCACGCCGTTATCGGCCTCGATATCGGCGCGGACGATCATCGCCTCGGCGCCCGAGGGGGAAACGATGCTGACCTGGCCATGCTGCTCGCCGATGGTCAGCATCCCGCCGCCCAGCGTCTCGATCTCCGACATGCCCGAGGCGAGCGCGTCGGACATCACCACGGACGGGACGACGTGAAGCTGCAGGATCGCGGTCAACCGCTCGGGATCGGCCAGGATCGCATCGAGATCGTCGATGGCCACGAAGACCTCGTCGATCGGGGCGAAGATGGTCAGCCCTTCGGTGGTCGCCACGGTCTCGCCGAGATCGGCCGCCATCAGCGCTTCGATCAGCGTGTCGAACTGGCCCGAGCCGCTCGCCACCTCGACGAGGTCGATCGCGTCGGGGGTCATGTCCTGCGCCGTCGCCAGCGCGGGCATCAGGGTCAGCGCGCCCACCAGGGCGCTCGTCCAAAGGGTACGCTTCATCACTCGGTCCTCCGGTTACACCACGGCAATATCGCGCCGCAGGGCATCAGCTAGCCGCACCGGATGGGATATCTACATCCCGCGAGACCATGTCGCAGGCGGGCAAAGCGCACACCGATCCGGCCGGGCATGATGGGCCGCGCTGGAGCGTTCGGGCGAGGCGCCTCAGGTCCGCGCAGCCTCGAACGCGGTCCAGGCGGCCTCGAAACTGTCGAAGTCGAGCGGGCCCGAGGCGGCATCGAGGACGATCCGCTCGGTCTCGATCAGCTTGCGGATCGCGGCCTCCAATTGCGGGATGACATCGTCGGGCACGACGACCGCGCCATGCCGATCGGCATGGACCAGCGCACCGGGCGTGACCTTCAGCCCAAAGACCGTCACGGGCGTGTCGAAGTCGAGCACATGCACGAAGGCATGGCTGGGCCCGACGGACCCCGCGACCACCGGATACCCTTCCGGCAGGTCGCCCAGATCGCGCATGACGCCATTGGTCAGCGTTCCCGACAGACCGAATGCCTTGTGCACATTCGTGTTGATCTCGCCCCAGAAGGCTCCGACGGCATTGGGAAAATCCATGTCCTCGATCACGCAGACGGCGGGCCGGGCACCCTCGCTCATGTAGCGGTAATAGGCCATGCGCCGCTTGCGGATTTCGGCGGGCGAGGCGATGGGCGGCACGCGCGCCATGATCTTGGCCGTGCGGGCATAGCCGACCATGACCTCGCCCGGCGCGGAGCAGAGCATGGTCCCCCGCGTATAGGCGTCGAAGCCGCGGGTGCCCTGCGCCACCTCGATCGCATTGCAGATCGTGGGCGTGTCGACGCGGCGCATCAGGTCGAGAAGGGTCGGGTTCATTCATGCCTCCAGCCAGCGGGCGAGCGCCGCGTTCGTCTCCTCGGGGCGTTCGAGCACCGGCAGATGCCCCGCCCCGGCGATGCGCACCAGCTCCGACCGGGGCAGGAGCGCGTGCATCAGGTCGTGCCGCTCCGCCGGGCAGAGCGTGTCCGCCTCACCATGCAGGACCAGCGCGGGCACGTCGAGGCCGCGCAACGCGTCCTGTCGGTCGGGCCGGGTGGCGAGCGCGCGCGACTGCGCCTCGAAGACCTCCGGGCCCAGATCGAGCGCCATCGCCATGCACAGGTCGAGGATGTCCTGCCGCGCGGGCCCGTCGGCGAGGTAGCGCGGCTTCATCTCGTCTCGCATGACGGCGGCGAGTTGACCGGCGCGGGCCTTCGCGATCTGCGGCGCGCGGCCTGCGCGGACCTCCGGCAGCTCGGCGCGCGGGTTGGTGTCGAGCAGCGCGATCCGTTCGATCCGGTCGGGGGCCTGCGCCGCGATCTCCATCGCGACGATCCCGCCCATCGACAGGCCCGCGAGCGCGAAACGCGGCGGCGCGTGGGTGAGGATATGGCGCGCGATCTCGTTGGTGGTCTTGCCGTGCATCGGCGCCACCATGACGGCGCGCGAGGCGGAGAAGGCCGCGACCTGCGGGCCGAAGAGTCGCCCGTCGCACATCATCCCCGGCAGCAGGAGGAGCGGCGTCATCCGGCGGCGTCCAGATGAGCGATCGCGCGGGCGAGCGTCGCCTCGACACCCCCTTGGCCGGTGTCGATCCTCAGATCCGGCGCGCGGGCGGGGGCGTAGTCGCGCGCCGCCACGCGCGGCCAGTCGGGCAGTCCCGGCTCGGCCCCGGCGGC